>JAWLDB010000025.1:0-21612 GCA_041686915.1 Bacillota bacterium | reverse complement strand
TATGACCTGAATATCGTGATCATGAGTAAAGAGGACCGCAAAATAAGCAAAAAGATGGGCAAACGGCATGTGCCGGGCGCGGTGAGGATTATTCGCCCGGAAAAAGAATAGCGTCGAAATATGGGAGAAAATAGTACTGTCTTCGAATCTTACATCCGCGAGGTCGGCGGTATCAAGCTAGGCATCATCGGTCTCAGCAGCGTTGATACACCCATTCTCACGCACCCCAAAAACGTGCAAGGGAGACGTATTTACCGTGCTGCCGTTTGGCAACCGCGTGTTCACTGTTGACCTCACGGGTGCTCAGCTAAAAGCAGCGCTCGAGCATGGTGTGAGCGGCTATCCAGGGAAGGCAGGTAGCTTTGCACAGGTCTCTGGCCTAGCCGTCACTTTTGACGCCAGCAAGCCTGTTGGTGAGGGGGTTGTAGAGATCAAGGTAGCCGGCGAGCTGCTTGATCTGGATAAGACTTACAAGCTTGCCACCAACGACTTCATGGCTGCTGCTGGTGATGGTTACACAGTGCTGGCAGAGGGCAGCAACCCAGTGGACACTGGTATCTCCATGAGCAAGTTAAAGGGCTGGACCAAACGTGGTCCAGCCCTTTAACTTGCTCATGATTTAAGCTTGTGCCATAAACATCTGCAGGTCGTCCTGCACGTTGGTGATACCGCCGATACCGAAGGTCTCTACCAGCACTTTCGCCACGTTAGGCGACAGGAAGGCCGGGAGCGTCGGGCCGAGGTGAATGTTTTTCACCCCCAGGTACAGCAGGGCCAAGAGAACGATAACCGCCTTTTGCTCATACCAAGCGATGTTGTAGGAGATGGGCAACTGGTTGATATCATCCAGGCCGAAGACTTCTTTCAACTTGAGTGCGATTACAGCCAATGAATAGGAGTCGTTACACTGTCCAGCATCCAGGACACGTGGGATACCACCGATGTCACCCAGGTCAAGCTTGTTGTACTTGTACTTGGCGCAGCCTGCTGTCAAAATCACGGCATCTTGTGGTAGCGCTTGTGCAAACTCTGTATAGTAGTCACGGCTCTTCATCCTGCCGTCGCACCCTGCCATGACGAAGAAGCGCTTGATAGCTCCAGCCTTGACCGCATCAACTACCTTATCTGCCAGGCTCAGTACTGCGTTATGAGCAAAGCCACCGATAATCTCGCCCTGCTCCAACTCTACAGGTGGCTGAGAACGCTTTGCGTGTTCAATCAGCTCGGAGAAGTCCTTCTGAGCACCCTCTGCCCTGTCTGCGATGTGCTTCAAACCGGCAAAACCGACTACACCTGTTGTGTAAACGCGGTCCTTGTAGGCCTCTTTAGGCGGAACCAGGCAGTTTGTGGTCATCAGGATAGGACCGTTGAACTTATCAAACTCCTCAGCCTGTTTCCACCATGCATTACCGTAGTTACCGGCAAAGTGTGCGTACTTCTTGAAAGCCGGGTAGTAGTGCGCCGGCAGCATCTCACCGTGGGTGTATACATCCACACCAGCGCCTTCTGTCTGCTGCAACAGCTCTTCCAGGTCTTTTAGGTCATGACCGCTGACCAGGATACCTGGGTTGTTGCGCACCCCAATGTTAACCTTCGTGATCTCTGGATTGCCGTAGGTGCTTGTGTTGGCTTTGTCCAAGAGAGCCATGATCTCTACACCGTACTTACCACACTCCATAACCAGGGCGATCAGCTCATCTGCTGAGAGACTATCGTCCAGGGTGGCAGCCAGAGCCTTCTGCATGAAGCCCTCAACTCCCTCGCTCCGGAAGTTGAGAACCGCAGCGTGCTCTGCGTAAGCTGCCATACCTTTCAGACCGTATGTCAGGAGCTCTTTTAGTGAGCGGATGTCTTCGTTTTCGGTGGACAGAATGCCAACCAACTGCGCCTTTGCCTCAAACTCTTCGGTAGTTTGTGCGTCCCAGGTTGCTGCATCAGGCAGATCTGCAGAAAGCTCAGCGTTAGCCGCGAGCAGTTGCTGCCTAACTTCCTCACGCAGTTTCAGGCCTTCCTTCACCTGCGCAACAAAGTACTCCGGGTTGAAGTTTGCATTAGTAATGGTGGCAAACAGGCTTTCCATAATAAACTTATCGGCTTTGGGATTCATGATGCCCAGGCTCCGGGCTTGTGCCCCGTAAACCGAAATGCCTTTCACAACATAGATCAAAAGGTCCTGAAGATTGGCGGTATCACTAGTCTTGCCGCATACACCTCTCAGCGAACAACCCTTACCACCTGCAGCTTCTTGACACTGGAAACAGAACATACTCATCTAACATACCTCCGGCATATAAATTTGTTAACTTGGTTAACCAACGATCTGAGTTGAGTTTATCGAAAGAGTGACCATTGTGTATGTGACATATGTCACACATGAATAAATACTAGCGTTTTACTATAAGGCCCTAATCGGGACGTTTTTTCACAAACGGCATACAGTGTAAGAACGAGTACGCTAAAAGGAGGTGTTCTAATGAGAAAGCGTCGTTACAAGAAAAGGCTCAAGTCCAACCGCTCTCTCGCCTGTGCTTTAACAGTGTTCAGAAGTCCGCTGATAGAGCGATTTCCAGTAGAACTGGTTACACCATTTCTGGATTCTGGGGTAGCTGGGGTTGATCTTATCCTCGCCAGGGCGCTCGGCGAGACTATAAGGCGGACTGGAGGGGTTCCATCTGGTGCAAGTGGTAGCCCTGTATATGAAGGTGATAGGCTGGTTGGAGCGATTTCCACGACTTTTTACCCGGATGCCAGCCTGGTGGGTATTACCCCCATCGACGCAATGCTTGAAGTGGCCAATGAACCGCATACGGGCGATCTCGCGTCCTTTCCGATAACCGATGGGGATATTCAAGCAAATAAGGCCAAACCGACAGCTGTTGGGTTTGCGTCCACCAGAGCATTGCGCGAAATAGCTGAGCGACTAGGGCAACCTACAGTCTCAACCACCGAGGGGACTGCAGCAAGGGTGGCAACACAAACGCCAACACCTGGAAGCCCCATCGGGGCAGCCTTGCTGATTGGAGATATCAGGCTCGGCTTCATAGGTACTGCAACTGCTATTGCGGGAAAGCAACTGCTTGCTTTTGGGCATCCGCTACTTTTTTCCGGTCCTACCAATATGCCACTCACATTGGCAACGGTTTTGGATACTGCCAGAGGTGATTTCCCCAGCAAAATTGGCGATTTTGGTTCCGTCATTGGAACTGTACTGCAGGACAGAGCCGCAGGTATCTATGCGGAACTGGGCAAGCAACCAGACTTGGTCGATCTGAACCTAGTTGTGCGCGATGAGGACCGTAGCTCACTGGAAACCGTGAAAGCGCAAGCAGTACCAATACCTATGCAGCTACCGTTCCTCGTATTCATTTCTGCCCTGGAAAGCATGCAACGGGCAATGAACAGAGTAGGTCCGGGTACTGCCAGGTGGAGGTGGAGCATCAGGGTAGCGGGGGTAGAAGATCCAATCAGAGTGACGGAGAGTAGCTATGACGGCTTTGACATCGGCTATGCTGTGGCTATTTCCGCAGTCCCGCTAATAGAGCGTTTACTGGAAGAAGGCACAAAGATAGAAGCTGTCAGCCTGCTGACTGAAGTCACAGCCCGTAAGACCAAAACCGAATAGGATACATACTGATCACGGCGTCTTCATAGACGCCGTATCTTTTTGAGCCGTCCAGGCCGATGCTAAGAGCAGGATGTGCAGACTGAGCGACGAAGATAAAGCAGTGTTAAGGAGGTGCGCCCGAGATGAAAACAGTGGACCAGGTAAGATCAGATATTCCCGTTCTTCACAACTACATTTTCCTGAATGCCGGCACCCTCTTCCCGACTCCCGTGCCGGTAATGCAAGCATTTTTCAAAGCGTATGAGGAATGGCAAGAGCAAGGAGCAGGTTTGCCACGTCATTATGAGGCATGGCGAGAACCTGTGATTGATGTGGTACGCGAAAAGCTGGCAAGTTTCCTGGGTTGTGACGCTGCCGAGCTGGCCTTTACTGCTAACGCCACAGAAGGCGTCAACATCATCGCCTGGGGGATAGACTGGCAACCCGGCGACGAAGTGATCATTACCGATGCCGAACACCCCGCCAACTCTGTCGTTTGGCTATATAACGAGAAACGGTTCGGCATTAAACTGAAGATAGTGCCCGTTTTGCCTGATCCTGACGAGTTTCTGAAAGAACTCGAGTCAGCAATTACCCCCCGTACCCGCCTGATAGCGGTCAGTCACGTTCTCAGCGTTACAGGTCAAGTACTGCCGGTGCACGACATCGTCAACTTGGCCCACAAGAATGGGAGTCTGGTACTAATTGACGGGGCTCATGCTGTAGGCCAGCTACCAGTGCATCTGCACGAGCTGGGCTGCGACTTCTACACCCTCAACGGCCACAAGTGGCTGTTCGGGCCAGCTGGTACCGGGGCCCTCTATGTCAATCAGAAGCAGATTGAGACCGTTAGGCCAAGCTTTATGGGTGATGTGGCTCAAAAAGAGTGGGACTATCCGCACGGCAAGAACTTCACTCCCCCACCGGGAGCACGGAGATATGAGTTTGCTACCCGTAACTGGGCAGCAATTGTTGGGCTAGGGGCAGCCATTGACTATGTGAATGAGATTGGCCTAGATAACATTCGCTCCCGCGTGCTGGAGCTGACCACCTTCTTGAAGCAACAGTTGAGCTCTATTCCTGGAGTACAATTGCATACCCCACTCGAAGAAGCGTGGTCAAGCGGCCTAGTGGCTTTCGAAGTAGCCAGGCATAATGCCAAAGATCTTTATGCTTACCTGGAAGCGCGCGGCATCTGTCCGCGGTACATTGATGACAGGTTGATGCGGGTTACTGTGGCCTATTTCACATTGGAGGAAGAACTGCACGCTTTGGTTGATACGTTACGTGCACGCGTAATGTGGGCCGACTAACGTTTTTTGGAGGTGTTGGTATTGAGACAGATTATGATGGCTCCAGGGCCGACCGAGCTATCGGAAGAGGTAAGGGCAGCGATGGGCCGCCAGTTGGTCAACCCCGACCTGGATCCTACATATGTCAACTTCTATCAGGCGCTCTGCCACAAGGTGCAACAACTGTTGCATACATCAGAGGACTGCCTCATCTTATCCGGTGAAGGTATTCTTGGCCTGGAAGCGGCTTGTGCCAGCCTGATAGAACCTGGCACGGAGGTATTATGCCTGGCCAACGGTGTCTTTGGTGAAGGGTTTGTCGACTTTGTCCGCGCCTACGGTGGAACACCGGTCATTCTGAACAAAGACTACAAAGTTGGCATTACTTCCGACGAAGTAGAAGAAGCACTCAAGAGCCATCCAAACATAAAGGTAGCTACACTGGTGCATTGCGACACCCCATCTGGTCTGTTAAACCCACTGGCAGAAATAGGTCAGGTACTGCGCCGGCACGGAGTAGTCTCCATTGTCGATGCGGTGGCATCGCTAGCAGGGGATGTAGTATACGCAGATGACTGGGGCCTGGATGTAGTGCTGGGCGGCTCGCAAAAAGCCTTGTCTGCACCCCCAGGCCTGACCTTCATGAGTATCAGTGGACCAGCGTGGGAGCTGATGCAACAGCGCAAACAGCCTCCTGTAGGGCTATATCTCAACTTGCTCACCTGGAAGCATAGCTGGCTTAAGGACCAGAGCTTCCCCTATACACAGCCAGTAAATGAGCACTACGCCCTGGATGCAGCGCTGGATCTAGTGCTGGCTGCAGGCGAAGGCGTCTATTTGCGGCACAAACAGGTGGCAGCAGCTACGCGCAACGCTCTACGTAATGCCGGGTTTGAGATCTACCCTGAGGAGCGGTACGCCGCCAACACGGTAACCGCGCTAGTCAAGCCCGAGGGAATACCCGATATAGAGTTTCGCCATAGACTGCTTCAGCAGCATGGAGCGCTGATTGCTGGCAGTTATGGTAAGCTAGCGGGGAAGGTGTGGCGAGTTGGTCATATGGGTAGCCAGTGTCACCTGCATAAGGTCAGGGACTTCTTGGAACGGCTGGAGCATTGTTTAGCTGAGTTTGGCCATGTAGTTGATATTCGGCGGCACCTGCCCAGCTCACAGGATGGGCAATAGCACTCTAAGTGGCTCAACATATCTTCTGGTGCTGCGAATGTGAAGAAAAAACCGGGAAGCCTCACCGCTTCCCGGTTTGCGTTCTCCTGCATTACTACCCGGCATACAAGTCATGCGAAGTAAAACAGCGCCAAACACCCCTCTCCTGTATGGGTGCCAATTGTAGCTCCAATCGTCCCGATCAACACCTCTGCCTCTGGGAAACGCTGACGGATATTGTTGGACAGCTCCTCTGCCTCATCTGGACGGTTAGCATGGCTAACAGCAAACAAACCATAGAGACCAGCAGTCTCCGTCACTGCACTGGCAAGATAACGCAAGGCTTTCTTGCTCCCTCGCACCTTGTCTCGCAGGTCAATCTTGCCTGCGTCGTCTATGTACAGTACGGGTTTGATGTTAAGCAAGTCACCGATGGTGCCCTTAGCCTTGCCAATGCGCCCACCCTTCACCAGGTTTTCCATTGTATCAAGAGTAAAAAGATGAGTCAGACGCCTGCGTGCCTCCTGCACAGCCAGAATGATGTCTGACGGTCCGCTACCCTCTGCTGCCATACGAGCAGCTAACAGAACGAGCAACCCTTCCCCGTTAGATGCACCTAATGAGTCAACCAGATGTATGCGCCTGCCAGACTCGTCAAGGGCGTCGCAGGCTAACCTGGCACTGTCATAGGTGCCGCTTAGTGCCGAAGAGAGGGTAATCGCAATTACAGTGTTCCCTTTCTCCAACTCAGGCTGAAAAGCGTCGATGAAGTCCTGTGGAGAAGGCTGCGATGTCACAGGCAGCCGCGGAGCTCTCTTCAGCTTTTGATAGAATTGATCTGGAGTTAGATCTACCCCGTCAGCATAAGTCTTTTCGGGAAAGGAAACCAACAGGGGAACGATACCGATTCCATACTTGCGAGCTGTTTCTGTTGGCAGGTCGGCTGCACTATCGGTAATAATCTTGATTTGAGGCATGAGGTTTCACTCCCTTTTATAGCCATCAGCTTGAATGTAGCCGGAAGCGTGCAACTTATACCTGTTAGCATCCATAGTAAGAAAGCGACGCCGGCTTCTTGGCGGGCGTCGCCAGGCTAAACTATGACGTAAGCGAGCAGCGGAATTGTGGCTATTGACAGCAAAGTTGAGATGAATACAACCTGCGAGGCGAACTGTGGATTGGCGTCGTATTCCTTAGCCAAGATGGCAGCATTAGCGGCAACCGGCATGGCAGCGATAACGACAGGAACCCCGATCAATAGTGGATGGCTGACAAACATACGCAGCACCGCCCAGATGCCTAAGGGGAAAAGCAACAGACGCAGGATGCTCACGGCATATACTCGCCAGTCGGTAAACACTTGTCTGATATCACTGTTGGTCAGAAGCGCGCCAATTAGGATCATGGAAAGTGGCGTAGTCAAGCCCCCCAGGTCTGTTACTACAGCTCCCACCGGACCAGGTAGCTTGATGGAGAAGATGAAGAGTATAAAACCGATTAACACAGACACAAGAGCTGGGTTCACAAACATTCTCCAATGCACCTTGTGCCCTTGGCTATTCCCCAGGTTAATCACCAGAATGCCCAAGGTGAAAACCAGCAGGTTAAACGGCAGGTTGTAAATGGCGGCATAAAAGATAGCATCGCGGCCAAAGACTGCCTGAACAACCGGGTACCCCATAAAACCTACATTGGAAAACAGCACTGCAAAGCGCAGAACCCCGACCTGATCTTTTGGTGCCTTTACAATTTTGGTAAAGAAGAAGGCTATTAGACAGGATGCAGCGTACACGAATACGGATATTATCAAAATCTGCCCGCTCTGCTTCAACAGTTCGCTGGAGAAAGATGTCTGCAGTGAGTCGATAATCAATGCGGGTAGGGCCAGCTTCAGTAGCATGCTGGAGAGGCCCTTAGTCATTGACTCGTCAAACACCTGGGTTTTGCGGGCCACGTAGCCTACAACTAACAGGAAAAACAGTACCAGGATCTGCTCAAAGACGTTATAAAAACTCATGTTGCTCCCCTTCTGGGTATAGATTTGGCTTCGTAACCATTATACGCTACAAGCCTGCAAATGCAATTTGCCGAGGAGAATTAGCGTCGCTACAAGCGCTACCCGGGCGAGTAGGAAACCTGCGCAAAGTAACTAGCTCAGCTACATCCGAGGGTTACCTCCGATTTAAAGGGATAAGTGCGAAGCGACAACAGGTGCACACATGTTTCGACACTGCGAAACCATTTCCCGGGAAATACGACAGCAACTGATAAGTTTGTCGCCTAGAATCTGCGGCGACTTACAGGTTGCAGTGGCATCAATAGCGAATTTGCTTGTAAACCGATGAGGAGGTAGCTAGCGATGTCTTTATTGAGCACCGAGCAAATCCGCGCGATAGATAGTATCTTCGCGCCATGGGACAGCATTGAGTCTCCGGGTGCTGCTCTCGCGATTATCAAGGATAGCAGAGTCGCCTATCAGCGTGGCTATGGGGCAGCCAACCTTGAGTATCAGATACCAATCACCCCAAAGACAATTTTTCACGTAGCATCTGTGTCCAAACAATTTACAGCTTTCGCAGTCCTCTTGCTGGCTGACGGCGGCCAGCTTGCTCTTGATGAGGACATCCACAAGTATCTACCGGAAGTCCCAAACCTAGGGCAGCAGATAACAATTCGGCACTTGCTGCACCATACAAGCGGTCTGCGTGATCAATGGGAACTGCTGATGATGGCTGGCTGGCGCTTGGATGATGTTATTACTTTGGAACATATCTGGAAAATGGTCAAACGTCAGAAAGAGCTGAACTTCCCGCCTGGCAGCGAGTATCTTTACTGCAACACAGGTTACACACTGCTCTCTGAGATTGTAGCCCGGGTAAGTGGGATGTCTTTCCGTGAGTTCACGCGGCACCGCATCTTCCAGCCGCTTGGTATGGATGACACCCATTTTCACGATGATCATGAGGAGATTGTAGCTAATCGGGCGTACTCGTACTCAACCAAGCGAGATGGAGGCTTACGGAAAAGTGTGCTCAGCTATGCCAACGTCGGCGCTACCAGCCTGTTTACCACCGCCGATGATCTGAGCAAATGGTTGCTCAACTTCGAACAGCACACAGTAGGCAGCGACAAAGTGTTTGCGGAAATGCACAAGCGGTTTACGCTTACTGATGGCAGAGAGATAAACTACGCGTGTGGCCTTTCATGGGATATGCATCGTGACCAGCCCTTTGTTGGCCACTCCGGAGCTGACGCAGGTTTCCGATCCTATTGTGGGCGCTTCCCTGAGCTAGGTCTGGGTATAATCATCCTGAGCAACTTAGCCAGTAGCGCCCCTGGCAATTTGGCGCTAAAGGTGGCTGATGCCCTGCTGGGAGACTCTCAAAACACGGCATTAGATGCCCATGCCCTTGAGCTCACCGCCTACACTGGTGAGTATCTGCTGCCACTCGAGGGTAATGTTGCTACTATCAACATGAACAATGGCGTACTTAGCATTGCTATCGATGATGGTGATGACCTGGAGCTGACCCCTGTCGCCCCGCACATTTTCCGGGCTGAGGCGATAAACACCGAAATCACCTTCAAACCGGAAACTGACGGAGCAGTTAACAGCCTTATCGCCAAAACTGATAGTCAAAGCTTCCCGGGACAAAGAGTACAGCTACTAAAACTGGATCATGCTCAGCTCGCACAATACGCGGGCGAATATTACAGTGACGAGTTGGGAGTTACCTATACCTTGGTGCCATTCAACCGGGGAATGCTGGTCAAACAACATAGGCATCCCGATGCCGAGGTGATACCAGTGGGTGAAGACCTCTTCCAGGGTAAAACATGGCGGATGGGTAAACTTGAGTTTAGCCGCGGGGAAGCAGGAGTTGTAACCGGGTTCAGGCTATCAAGCGGCAGAGTGCGCAACCTAAGGTTCTCCAAAGCCGCGCCTACTCATTGCAGGTAGACGTTAGCGGCGGGAGTGTTTATGGTGAAACAATCCACTGAGGAGGCCCGACTAATGAGCAAGAGACTGAGAGTTGGCATCATCGGCACTGGAGATATTGCGACTCGCAGGCATATACCGTATTATGCAACCTCTGCCGAAGCTGAGGTTGTTGCGCTAGCCGACATCAATCTTGAACGGGTGCAGGCGGTCGCGCAGGAGTTCTCTATCCGCCACACATTCACAGACTATCAGGCAATGCTGGCACAAACAGAATTGGATGCAGTCTCCATATGCACCCCCAACAGGTTCCACAACCCTGCTACCATTGCTGCTTTGCAGGCGGGATGCCATGTGCTGTGCGAGAAACCACCAGCTATCACTGCCACAGAGACACGCGACATGGCTGAGGCCGCGAGAGCTGCGGGGAAGATACTAACCTACGGTTTCCACTTTCGACACACTGCCGAGGTGGAGGCGTTAAAACGCTTTGTAGATGCCGGGGAACTCGGTGCGATCTACGCTGCAACCGCAATGGCTGTACGCCGTCGGGGTATACCCGGCTGGGGAGTATTCACCAACAAAGAGTTGCAGGGCGGAGGTCCGTTGATTGATATCGGCGTGCATATGCTGGACACAGCCTTATATTTGATGGGCTATCCAAGACCAACGGAGGTCATGGGAGTCACCTATCAAAAATTAGGCCAACGCCCTGGAGTCGGGTTACTGGGAAAGTGGGACTGGAAGAATTTATCAGTTGAAGACATGGCACGAGGGATGGTCAGATTTGATAACGGGGCGACCCTTCTCTTAGACAGTGCTTTTGCAGCCAATGTTGAACGACGGGAAGTAATGCAGGTCTCCTTGATGGGTGATGGTGGTGGTGCTGACGTTTTCCCGCCTAAGATATATCAGGAGCGGCATGGTTCATTGTTGGATGTCACACCGGTCTATCTTCCTGCCGGACAGGACTGTTACCAACTGCAAATCGAGCGCTTTGTGGAATGCTGCCAGACTGGAAAGCAGCCGTTATCAACCGCAGAGCAGGGCATTATCCTGCAGCAAATAGTTGAAGGCCTATACCGTTCGGCCCTTGCAGGAGAAGCCATCAAGCTATAGTATCCCCAATGCAAGAGAGACCGGCTCCCGGTCTCTCTTGCTGATCTACTGACAGTCTGGTGCCTATCCCTTACCCTGAAGCTGAGGAAGGTCGTTAGCCAGAGATAGATTTGTCCACCACCCCAATGGCGGATCACAGATTACTTCTAAAATGCATCCAACCAGGTCTGCAGTATCCATATAAGCCCAACCATACCGAGCATCGTCACGCCTATTTACCTGAAGAGGCTTAATCCCCGACTCGCTCCATCTACGCAACTCATCATCCAGCGCTTCGGACGAGGCAAAACCTACGTGGTGCAATCCCTCGCCCCTCTGCACCAGGAATTCGGCTTGCAGACTATTCCCGGCAATCGGCTGCACCAGTTCCAAAGTGATGCCCCCTGATCTGGCATACGCGAACTTAAGGGTGTATGCACTCGGCTCGCCACGTACTACAGCGTGTGTTGCCGGCGTATGGATTTCTCTCACGGTAAATGGACCTACACCAAACTTCTCCACGTAGTTGCCCATAGCCTTATCCAGGTCTCTCACAACGATGCAAACGTGAGTTATGCCACTAGTTAGCATGATCCTGTCCCAGGGAAAAAGGCCGATTGTTACACTCATTAAAGCACCCCCTATTCATGATGAATATTTTGCCTGAGTGCCTAGTTATTCCTGCAGTGCGAAAACGGCGGCATCATCTGCCGCCGTTAGATACTATGGGGTAACTAGCTCCTGAAGGGTGTACTCGGTAGCTCCATTATAGTATTTGGTCACCACTGCGGGACCACTGGTGCTGATCCAAAAGGTCTGGTCTGGGGCACCGGTAACGCCTGCGTTAAGAATAACCTTGTGGCTCTCAAAAGTGCCTGCGGGCGTGGTCACCTGTTCAACAACGGCCTTCCCTTGTTCGTCCACCTCCAGCCATACAGCTGGGGTGAGTTTTAACGCGCTTTGCGGAACAATCAGGGTGAATGTGTAGCGCTGCTTGGGTTCAAGCTTCAACGCAGCAATGGTGGCCACTAGTTGCTCATTGTCGTAGTAGTTGCCGGTAAGCTTCCGCTCAATCTTCTGCGGACCGTTCGGCGTCTCCGCATCCATCAGCACTTGCTTGCCTGTGTACGTGGTTGTCACCTTGCCTCCTTGGGCATTTGCAACCTCTACGTCATACAGGGAGCTAAGTGGCAGTAAGTACTGGTTGAGTTGAACACTTGAGGTGACCGTCGCCCCAGGAAGCTGAGTCTTCGTCTCTACTTGCCAAGCACCTGGATTGCCCGCTTTGAATGAAACCTCCATCACCCCTGCCTCTGCAGCGGCTCCCGCATATTTGGCAACGTAGGAGACCAACCGGGAGTTGTCAAGAGGCAGAGCAGCGGTCTTGCCACCACACCCCGTTAGCAGCAGCATCATCAACGCCGTAAATCCGATTAACAGCCATGAGAACCTATGCTTCTTCACGCAAAACCCTCCTACTAAGCATATACGCATACCCCAGCATGCCCGAGGCGAAAACGCTAATTAAGATCTCTGTCGTAACAAGGCTGATGACCCATTGGTGATAAAGGACGGCTGCGTAGTTGGCAACGCCATGCGAGAGGATCGCCAGGGTAAGAAACGGCCAGAGCTTCCGCTTGTGCAAACCATAAGCCATAATCATCGGGGTTGCAATGTGATACGCAATAGCAAAAACTCGCTCTATAACCGCCACGGTGCTTACCATACCGGCCGTGCTCAGTGGCCATGCTACTATCTGCCAAGCCTCCCAAACTCCGAAACCGACACCGGCAGCAAGACCTAGGGCTAGCCAGGATTGTTTGCCTGCGGACAGCTTATAAGGGATTAGCATGGCCAGGAGCTTTAACAGCTCCTGTACGATACCACTGATTAAGGTCGCACCAAAGCCATAGACGTAAACCGATAATTGCTGTTCCTGTCCCCAACGGCCAAACGCCAGCTGAAGTGGAGGCTGCACCTTCATCGTCACAACAAAGCCGAGTGCCCCCAACAGCAAAGCCATCCAAGCTGCACCCCGCCAGTATGGACGTTTTATGCCAAACAGGCCAGCTGACCACGCGACCCCCGCAAGCAAGAAAACGGTACCATAAGCTAGCAAGTATGGCAGCGTGCTGAAATCAAAACTCGCCGCATTCTGCATCGAAATCACTCCTTATCTCCTATGAGTGCAAGACGTGTTAATGGATACGACCCAAGTATAGTCTTGTGCGCATCGTTACACAAAACACGAGTTGCACGATTTATGGTCAATTATGGCCATTATCAGCTATTAGCTAGGTTTTCCTCGCCCTGCCTTATTGTATTAATAAAGTAGTACACCGAGGGAAAACAGCTGGATTGGAAGCGCAGAGTTAGCAGGAAATCTGATCCATCGGCGCTAATATGCTTTAGGAGAAAGGAGTGGGTACTCTATGTTCAAACAGGTCGATCTGGAGAAGAGGGCTAACATCTATTTCGAAGGTAAGGTAACCAGTCGCACCATCTACCTGCCCGATGGAACGCGCAAGACCTTGGGCATAATGCTGCCTGGCAAGTACGAGTTCGGAACCGCCCAAAAAGAGCTGATGGAAATTCAGGCAGGGAAGCTGGACGTCTTGTTGCCTGGGAGTGACAGTTGGCAGACAATCGTTGGCGGTGAGTCATTTGAGGTGCCGGCCGACTCCAGTTTCAAGCTACAGGTCAAGGAAGTCACCGATTATATTTGCTCATATATCGAGGCATAACCAAGAAGAGCGGTCCCGGCTTATCCGGCACCGCTCTTTTATCTTATCTGCTCTACTCTAGCACCTTTTCCATGATGAAACTTGCGTAGGTTTTACCTTCCCACTGTACCTGATTAATGATGCTATAGCCATGGCTCTCGTATAGTCGTACCAGATGTGCCGCCGGGACAGCCGTATCCAATCGCAGGCGATTGAGACCGAGTTGTTTGGCTCGCTCCTCTGCGAGACTGAGTAGCTGACGCCCAATCCCCTGGCGTTTATTCGCGGGGGCAACAGCAAACTGCCCGAGGTAAAGAACGGTATGTCCGTCATCATGCTCTTCGACCTCAAGCGACAGGGTACCAACCAGCTCACCCTGCTTGAAAGCCAAGAAAACATCGTTACCCTGCATTCTTTCACGCGTAATTGCCTCATCCTGAAAGGTGCCGGTAAAGTTGAGACCCATGTCCGCCAACTCTTGATACGCTGCATTCACCAGCTGGCGCAACGCCGGAACGTCTGCGTCAGTGGCCAGTCGGAAAGTCAATTCGCTGTTTGCCACAAAGCCACCCGCTCCAGGAGCCGCTCAGTTAACACAAACAGGCGACGCCCAATCTCTTCCCAGTCATGGTCCATGCCGGGGAAAAGAGTTCCGTCCTCTTGGGTGTAACCCCTGACCCCGAATACTACTCCTTTGTTCTCCTCATCAACGCTTACCACGTCCATCTGAACGGCACCGAAGACCTGCACCAATGGTGTCAGCAGACGTTCACGATAGTACTCGTCATAGTCTCCGGCTGCACCACCGTGAGCAACGATGCCTATGGGTTTCTTGACTAGCGGGAAGCTCTTCGCCTGTTGCATACAGTAGCGCACATAGAAGACCTCTTCCAGCTTCTCCAGCACCATCATTAGTTTTGAGGGAATAGGTGCATAGTGGGGGCAGACCACAAATATGCCATCGGCCCTTGCCATCTTATCATAGATCAGGTTGAAGGCGTCGTCGTAGATACAACGGTCATCCTCAGCGCAAGCCCCGCACATCACACACGGCTTCAGCTCATGATCCATCAGCGCTAGCACTTCCACCACTGCCTCCCCTTGCCTGGCAAGGACCTGGTCCTTAATCAGGTTGGCAATACGCGTGGATGCACTGTTCACACCCTGCTTCTTTACATTAGAAGCAGATATACACAGCAACTTCATATAGCATCATCCTCCATGTTATCTAATAGCAGCTTGGACAGAGACGATAAAGACCCAATGTACATTCTCACATTCAGCTATTCCATAGTCAACCAAATACTGTGAACAGCCTGGTGCACGCAATGAGTGAGGCTATTTGGAAGGACTGTCTAAGCAATGAAACCGCGAGGCATTCTTGGCTCTTAGTGAACCTGACCAGCAGCGCTACCTGAACGGCTTCTCGAGCCTGCTCTAACCTCCAGTGGATGCCTATCCACTGCACAATCGACGCCAAAAGGTGACCCGGATACCGGGCCACCTTACTATTTCGGTTTAGTTTAGCGCTTCCTTTTCTGTAAGCCGTACAGGTCCTCTACCCTATCTGCCATCAAAGTGTAGGCATCTTCTATAGCCTGATTATAGATATGGGGACCCAGGTTGTTTAGCACAAACTCCAGCACAACCATCGCTTCCAGGTCGCTGATATCCTCATCCCTCTCGTCCACGAAGAACTTACGAATTTCGTTTCGCATGGCTTGCTTTGACTCTTTACTAAAGTCTGTTCTCTGCAACAACAGCAACCTCCCCTTCTGTTACGTGTCCAGGAACATTCTAACACGCGTGGCGTCTGCCGACTACCGTCTGCGTGCAGCATCAGACCTCAGCTCCCGGTACTGGCGTAGAACCTGACCCCAACTCGCCATAGAGCAAAGGCCACAGCGATAAAGGCTGCTCCTGCTGGTAGGGCCAGCCAACCTAGCCCGACGGGGACCTCACCCCAACCGCAGATGGCCGCCGCGGGGTAGTAACTAAAGACAAACATCGGCATGAAGAAGGTGAATGAATTTCTTAGCCAGCCTGGGAGCAACTGTGGCGGGCACTTGGTGACCTGATAGCTACCATTGGTGAAGATATAGACCCAATTAAGAGCCTCGATGGTCCAGAATGCGACGGCTGAAGATGCAATAAATACACCTGTGTAGACAAGATAGCCTCCCACGAGGGCGAACAGCAACTGAACTAAGCCGAGTAACCCCAGGCTCACTCCCTGCCTCGCCAGTGACCACCAAATGATACACGAGCCACCTGCCACACGTGATAACCTGTGCAGGTGAAAGCGCATCCCCAGCACCTGTACTATCGTGCTACGAGGCCTAAGCAGCATACGGTCAAAGGCTCCAGTTCTTATCTGCCAGGGGAAAGCATCGTATCCCCTTGAAAAGAGTTCGGCCAAACCAAAGGCGGTTAGAGCAATCCCGTAAACAAGCATAGTCCGTTCAACGCTCCACTCGCCGATGGAGCCGAAGCGCGAGAACAGCAGGACAACACCCAGGGGGTCTGTAACCACTATAAAGAGCACCATCAGTATCTGCATCGGCCAACCTTTGTACTGCAACCCAGCCAGAAAGTTGATGCGCAAGTAGCGAGTATAGAGCATAAAGTCATTCATTGTCTATCCCCCCTGGATAACCATGTGCGTCAACGCTCTCCGCATCGCCAGCCAGCCTACTGCTACTAATACTACCAGCCACCCTGCCTGTATCAACAGCACCTGCCAGACTGTACTTGGCGCGAGGGTCCCAACATATAGCCGCAAGGGCAGATCATATATGCCGGCGAAGGGTTGCAGCATAAGAAACCTCTGCGCCCATCCTGGCCACAGTTGCAGCGGCAGATAGGCTCCGGAAAGAATATCAATCAGCACAGTAAAGATACTCATGGGACCTTCCCCCCACTGTACCCTCATCAGCAGGACATAAGCCATGCCTACAGAAGCGCAGCACAGCAGCAGACCCATCATAACTGCCACCATACTTGATAAAAGGGCAGCCAAGGAGGCAGGGGGTTGCAGCCGGTAGGGCTCGGGCAGCAGCATAGCAACCGCTGTGATAGGCACCACATTCAGCAGGAATGGACCGAGCCTGGTTGCCGCTGTACGGGCGAACCAATGAGCGTAAAGATCTAGTGGCCGACATAACTCAAGCCCCACATCTCCACTGCGAATCTTTTCCCGAATTTCATTGTCTAGTATAGTGCCACTGAGCAGAGTGATTAGTACTTGGACCAGCCAGACGTAGCTCACCGCTTGCACCATGCTCATTCCTGCCGATGTGCCAGCATTCGATTGCTGACCGAACCGGTAAAAGGTGAGGATAATGATCACATGCACGAAGCCCCAGAAGGCGTTAGTGGTCATACCCGCCCAGGCTGCTGCCCGATACTGGACCTTGGAAACCAACTGCATCCTGAGGATACCCCAACTGGCTCGCAGGCTGCTCATAGGCTTAACTCCCGGTACATACGCGCTATCATTTCATCTACGTTTGGGGTCTCGACTACCAGGTCCAGCAAGGGGCAAGCGGCTGCCAAAGAGGCAATGACCTCCTGGGCAGGTACGCGCTCAGGATTGAAGTAAACAATTACCTCGTTGTCCTTGATTTCTATGCTGTCTGCGCCGGGTAGGCTGTCGATGCCACAATGTCCGGCAAGCTTGGCTCGTATGCGCCGTTCGGGAGTATACTGTCTCTTCAAGGTATCGAGGTGCCCGTCAAACAAGAGCCTTCCGCGTCCGATTACCATCACCCTCTGACAGAGTGTCTCTATATCCGCCATGTCGTGGGTGGTAAGGATCATAGTTACCCCATGCCTGGTATTCATGTCTTTCAGGAAGCTACGCAGGGCCAGCTTCGACACTGCGTCCAACCCGATGGTCGGCTCATCGAGAAACAGTATGCCGGGGTTATGGATCAGGGCCGCCGCCAGCTCACACCTCATCCGCTGACCCAAACTCAACTGGCGCACGGGTGTGTTTAGCAAACTGGCGATATCCAGCACATCTATCAACTCTGCCAGACGCTTGCTGTAAGCTTGCTCTTTCACTCTGTAGATATCGCGCAGGAGTTCAAATGAGTCAATGACAGGCACGTCCCACCATAGTTGGCTGCGTTGACCAAAGACCACGCCAATCTGCGCAACATGCGCCACTCGCTGCCGCCAGGGAATACGGCCCATGATTTCGCATTGGCCTCGGTCAGGCACGAGAATGCCGCTCATGATTTTCACTGTTGTTGACTTGCCGGCTCCGTTCGGTCCGATGTACCCTACCAATTCCCCTGCATTAATCCTGAAGCTGATGTCGTCCAGTGCCTTAACCTCTCTGTGCTTGCGTACAAAAGCTCCCCGCATGGCTCCGAAGAGGCCTGGTGGTCGTTCCGCTACTTTGAACGTCTTGCCAACTGAGTCGAGGATGATCTGAGACAAGCGCTTCACCTCACAATCGGATTTTCTGTGCAAGTTATCATAACCTGCCAGCAGTTAACATGTAAAACACTACCATGCATTGTGACAAGGCTGACATAAAGACCAGTAGAACAGCTACTTCCTATTTCTCTGATTTAGTCAAAATATTTTGACAAAATGTGCATTTTCAGTCTATCATAATATTGTTAGGTGGGCGGGAGCGCCTGCCCGGGCATTGTACTACTTGTTGGGCTGCGTGAGAGTCTGTCATACGACAGGCTCTTTTTGTTTGCCTATACAAGAGTGCAGGAACCCTGCTGGACGTCAGCTACCTGTGCTCGAGTAAGACTTCACCCCGACCCGCCACAGACAGAGGGCAGCAAACAGAAATGCTGCTCCGGCAGGGAGAGCAAGCCATCCCCAAACAAAAGGGATGCCCCAATTGGCCACGGCAGCTGCTGGGTAGTAGGCAAAGAGTAACATGGGCATCAGAAAGGTGAAGATTCTCCTCAACCAAGCCGGCAATAGATGCGGCGGGCATTTGGCCACCTGATAGCTCCCATTGGTGACTAACCATGTCCAGTTGAGCGCATTGACCGTCCAAAAGGCTATAGCGGAAGAAATGACGAAAACACCAGCATAGACCATGCATCCCCCTATTAAGGCAGCCAGCAGTTGCAGCAGTTTAATCAAGGTTAGCCGCACCTGAAGTCTTGCCAACGACCACGTGATCACAGCCAGGCCTGCTACTACCTTTGAGATCCTGTGCAGGTGAAACTCCATTCCGAGGACCTGTACGACGGTGCTGCGTGGACGCAGTAGGATGCGGTCAAAGGAGCCAGTGCGAATGTGGCGGGGGAAGTAGTCGTATCCTCTAGCGAACAGTTCCGCCAACCCAAAGGAAGCCAAAGCCATACCGTACACCAGCATCACCCGTTCGATAGTCCATTCCCCTATTGAGCCGAACCTGGAGAAGAGCAGTAGCACTGCTACCGGATCAGTCACCAAACTGATCACCACCGAGAGCATCACCATTGGCCAGCCTTTGTATTGAAGTCCACCGAGGTAGTTCATGCGCAAATAGCGCGTGTACAAGAGAAACTCGTTCATTCCATTTAACCCCCTTGGATGACCAGGTGGGTAAGGGTGCGCCTCATCCATAGCCAACCTGCCAAGACTAATGCCGCTATCCAGGCCAGCTGCAGGAGAGCTACCTGAAGGAATGCGACAGGGGCAAGTGTGCCCAAGTAGAGCCTCAAGGGTAAATCGATCACCCCTGCGAAGGGCTGCAGGTAGAGGAAGCGCTGCATAAAGGCAGGCCAGAGCTGGAGCGGCAGATTTGCACCAGACAACAGATCGGTGATACCGACCATTACGTAGATGGGCCCATCTCCCCAGTTCACATGCATTAACACCACGTAGGTCAACCCCATGGTTGCGCAGGTAAGCAGCAAACCTAGCGCCAGTGCCAACATGCTTGTCAAAAGGCCTGCTAGCGATGCAGGCGGATGCAGTCTGAATGGTTCTGGCATGAGGAATGCTACAAGGGTTATTGGTATGACGTGCAGCAGAAACGGACCTACTCTCAGGGCGGCAGCCCGTGCGAACCAATGGGTATAGAGGTCCAGTGGCCGGCAGAGTTCCACCCCGATGTCTCCGCTGCGGATTTTCTCCCTGACCTCAGCATCCAGTCCCATTCCTGGCAGCAGGGGTAGCGTTATGTGCACTAACCAAGTATAGCCCACCGCCTGAGCTGCACTTAGGCCGGACGTAGCACCGGACCGTAGCCCGAACTTATAGAATGCCAGAATAATGACTATCTGTACAATAGCGCCGAGAACGGCAGTCGATAATTGAGCCCAAGCGGATGCCCTATACTGCAGCTTTGCCAGCACTTGCATCCGCAAAATGGACAAACACGGTCGTAGCATCCTCATGGGCGTATCTTGCCGCACTGGCTTTCCCATCTAACCACCTCCTGTTTGGTGTACCTTGTGCAAGATATCATACCGTTCGTCTCGTCTGCGAGACAAATGGCTCATACGGCCTTCCTATACCATTCCGCATTTGTTGGAACGCATTGCTTTAGTTAGCTATCACTGCCTGCGAATCCCTTGACAGTTTGGCATTTTTAGGTTAATCTAATGTTAATAGGTGGTGCAGGGCACCGCCCGGGCATTCTAGTGTCTTTTTGAAATGAAGAGCCTATCGGCAGCGATAGGCTCTTGTTGTTTTAGGTAAACATCGTTCCTAAAGAAATGATGTATAGGATACTGCAACTTAAAAGGGGTAATATGAAGCCGGGGCAAGACCCCGACAAACTAGTCCACCAGCACCATCAAAAAGGGAGTGACGCGTATGCCTAGTATGTTAAACATCATCACGACTGTGAAAAGGACCAGGCGGAGTTTGTTGACCCTTAAGGGCTCAGCGTCTACGCGACACGAGCATTTAGGATAGTTCGGGTTTACAGGCTCTCCTTTGGTTACCTGCCACGGTCATATTAGAAGCTCGCCGTGAAGCAAAAGCTAACAAGCTACCCAAAGGAGGAACTCAACACTATGCAGATAATTCCGCTCCAAAGAGAGCATCTTCTGGCTGCTGCCGAACTGGCATCTACTGCTCATGCAAAAGAGAGGGAGCACGTGCCAAGCTTGCCTCAGAGAAGCGCCGACCACTATCTCCCTCTATTTGAGAACTTGCTGCAGCGCGGTCCCGGTGCTGCTGCCGTCGACGATGACGACAAACTAATCGGGTACATCATCGGGAGAAAAGTGCCGAATTTCAAGGGGACGCAGAGTGGTGTCCATGTACCTGAATGGGCCAACGGGTCCGTAGGACCGAACCGTTTTGCCCTTATCCGAAGCCTTTACGAGTTCATTGCAGCCAAGTGGGTGGAAAACGGCTGCTTCACCCATGCTGTTACGCTTTACGCCCACGATGATGTGGCGCTGCAGACCTGGTTCCGCTCTGCCTTCGGCATGATCTGCGGCGATGGAGTGCGTGAGTTGGTTCCGGTACAGGGCGGAAAGGCGGCTAACATTGAGGTTAGACAGGCCACCGTAAAGGACATTGACCTGTTCCTGCCCGTGGTACATGAACATCAACGCTTCTACCCTACTTCCCCTCTGTTTATGCCTTTGTTTGAACTCGACAGCAGGGAATACTACGGCGAATGGTTATCCAAGCCCCAACACAACCTTTGGTTAGCGCTTGATGAGGAAGAGCCGATTGGCTATTTTGAGAGTAGCGGAGCTCATCCAAGAGCTAGCCACCTGATTGCAGATCCCGGCACTTGCAGCGTCTGCGGAGCCTTCGTAAAACCAGGTACCCGCCAGCAAGGCGTCGGCGCCGCTCTACTTGAGA
>JAWLDB010000024.1:1148-22365 GCA_041686915.1 Bacillota bacterium | reverse complement strand
CCAATGCATCTCTATGGGAGTTGCCTGGTGGTAAGGTTGACTTTGGCGAGCATCCCAGGATTGCTATCGAGCGCGAGATGCGCGAGGAACTAGGGATGCAGGTAAAGGTAGAGGAGCTATACGATGTATTTAGCCATGTCTACAGCGAACAGCTGCAAGTGCTCTTGATGGTATATCGCTGCCAACCTGGGCCTCTGGCTCCTCAGGCTATTGAGTGCAAGGCCTTCACATATGTTACTCCTAAAGACGCCATGAGCTACAACCTAGCCCCGTTGGATCGGGAAATAATCGCACAAATAGTAAACGACCCCACTATCAGTTAGTGGGGTCGTCTTATCCTCGATTAGTGTTGCTTCAACTGGAAAACAGGTCGACTCTGTCCGATAACATCACGTCGGTGATTATAGAGGGTTGGGTAGTGGAAACCCTTAAGCGCTTCCAGGTCGTCCTCGCTAAGGAAACCCATCTGCTGCAGTGCCTCAATTACTGCCGGTCCAGTCGCTCGGCCGTTCCCATCTTCAATCTTCACGGCTATGCCAATGCCCTTGTCCAGCAGAGCTACACAGTATACGCCCTCAGCGCCGCTCTTGGCGATCACCCTTCCATTGAGCGAGGTCATCAGCCCGGTACAGAGTCTTCCGGTGCCAGCAACCAAGCGGGGATGCCTCGTCATAGCAGTGCGGATGCGGGCAGCTGCCTGCTGGGTAGCTGGTGAAAAACGGTCAGGCTGTACCAGCTGTGCCCATGCCAATGCCATGTTGTATACAGGCAGGCCAAATACGGGAACGCCACAGCCATCGATTCCGATGCTGATATCTTCACGGCTCATTTCTGCAAACTTGGCCATCGCGTCTAGCATTGCCTGTTGTACAGGATGTTCTAGGTTAAGGTAGTTGCTTGCGTCCCACCCCATGTGTTGAGCGAGGGTCAGCATGCCGGAATGCTTGCCAGAGCAATTACAGTGGACTTCACGAGGTTCCTCTCCTGCCCTGACAAGAGCTTCAGACGAAGCTTTGTCAAAAGGTAAATGCCTGCCGCATTGCAACGCACTTTCTGGAAGGTCAATCTTCCGCAGAATGCTCATAATGGTCTCAACATGAATATCCTCAGCACTATGCGAGGCACAGAAAACGGCTAATTCCTGGTCAGTTAATCCATAGCGGGAAGCTGCACCACTCTCAACGACAGGGATTGCTTGTATCGGTTTGGATGATGATCTTATAAAGGCTGACTTCTCACGAGGGTCTCCGACGGAATACAGCAATAGTCCCTCAAAGTCTACAACGGCAAGGTCACCTCGGTGGATGCTTTCAACAACTCCGCCCCTGGTTAACTCTACGAGCTTCTCTGACAATCTTAAGACTCCCTTCGATGGTTTTCCTGCTTGTTGGCTACAAAGTCACTTCCAACCTTGTTTCGCCACTACTGCAAGTTTAGCATTGAGACAATAGACTGGCAATCTACTTGCTGTTGACATCTATTTGCTACTGACTTGAATAATGTAGAAGAGGTGCAAAGAATGCTAGAATTCATCACAAAGCCGCAGGTCGCGCAGTTTGTCACTAAAGTCAACCGGTTCACAGTAGAGGTCATCGTGGATGGGGTAGGCCAAGCAGCGCACCTCCCAAATTCGGGGCGTCTCCTTAGTATTCTGCAACCAGGTCAAGCCTGTTGGGTTACTCCTGTACAGTCTACTGCCCGCAAGACCAACTATGACTTGCTGGCCATGGAACTGCCCGCAGGGCCTGTATTTGTCGACTCCAGGCTTCCGGGTCTGGTTATTAAAGACGCTTTGCTGAAACACGAAATCTGCTCCTTGGCAGGCTATGACCGGGTAAAACCCGAATATAGGTATGGTAATAGTCGTGTAGACTTCTTGCTGCAAGGCCCAAATTTGGCTCACTGCTTGCTTGAGGTCAAGTCTGCGTCAGACTACTCAGAAGCAGTGGCCAAATTCCCGGATGCACCTTCTGAGAGGGCGCGGCGCCATCTAACGGAACTCATGTCGGCCGTTGCAGAAGGTTGGCGTGGGGTAGCTTTGTTGGCTGCTCAAATGCCGTGGGCTACCTGCGTTCAGCTTAACGGTAGCATTGACCCTGGTTTTGTTGCTGTCGCCAGAGAAGCTCGTTCAGCCGGGGTGGAGTTCTTGGCATTTGTCTTTCATCCGTGTTTACCCCATGGTGTTCAGTTGGGTCGCCAAATACCAGTAGAGTTCTAGGACTACGAGGTATAACGGGTACGGCATATAGGTAATAATGTGAGGTATGGTCTGAATTTGACGAAGCTGCCAGACTAATCTATAATGTTTTGGCAGACGCAAAGGAGGGTTTAAATGCTAAGCAATAAAGGAATGATGAAGCTAACTATTGCCGGGATACTCCTGGCCTTCCTGGTCGCTCTAGCTGTGATCCCAAGCGGCACAAGCTCCGCTGTGTCCAGTATAGCTTCTAATCCTTCACCCCGTCAGATTTTGGAGAACATGATATTTTTTAAACGCATAACTCTAACAGTTGATGGCGAAGTCCGAAATCTACTTTCAGCTGCTCAAACGGTTGATGAGGCCATCAGGTCAGCAGGGGTTGTGATGGGTCCCTGGGACAAGGCCGAGCCAAATCTAATTGGTGCTATAGAGGATGGTATATCCATCCAGGTAATTAGGGTCGAGCGTCAAACCGTAGAGACAGAAGAGGTTGTGCCTTACCGAACGCAGCGGGTGCAGACCAAAGCGTTAAGCAGAGGACAGTCTCGGGAATTACAACCAGGAAGAAACGGAAAATATCTGAACACATACGAGCTTATTTATCAGGATGGAAAGCTAGCGGAGCGCAACTTGATCAAATCGGTTACCCTGGAAGAGAAAGTTGACAGAGTGGTTGAAGAAGGAGTAATTGCCACAATCTCGCGCGGTGGTCAAACGATGAGGTACTCGAAAGTGATCGAGGTAATAGCAACAGCGTACGATGCTGGCTATGAAAGCACCGGTAAGCGGCCTGACCATCCACAGTATGGGATCACGAGGAGTGGCAGAAGGGCGGTTGAGGGTGTGACAATTGCGGTTGATCCCCGTGTAATTCCGCTCTTATCGCAAGTCTATGTAGAAGGAATAGACAGTTACAGCAAGCAATATAGCGGAGACTACGTGGCCATGGATACAGGCAGCGGTATCAACGGGAACCGCATTGACATTTACTTTGAGTCTCGTGAGGAAGCTTTGAAGTTTGGCAGACGCAAAATGAAGGTCTATGTTTTGGAATCACGATAGTCAAAAGCCTCCTGAGAAATCAGGAGGCTTTTGACTGATTGGGTAGCTATTTCTTTTCTTCCAAAGCCTTGTTCAAGTCAGCAATCAAGGCGTTTACATCAATGCCGTGAGCCATAGCACCCTGCTCAATTGTCTCGAAGCGAGCAGCAGCGCAGCCAAGGCAGCCGAGCCCATGCTTAAAGAAGACCGGCACCAGTTGGGGATATTTGTCAACTGTCTCTTGAATGCCCATATCTTTTGTGACCATCGCGCATTACCTCCTTGAAAGTGTTTCTACACCAGTATAGCACACTCTATAGCCTGGTGAGTTGCTTATGCGAGCAACAAATCAAGTATCTCGTCAATGGTGTCGGGCTGATATCTCCCTTGGTTATATGCTACCCGGACGAATCGCTTTTCCTCCTCATTGCCGTTTGCCAAAGCTTCGGCGACTGCAGCAGGTCTTTCCACCCAGCGCGCGATCTCTTCGTATCGTTCGTTCATCAAGATAAAAGTAGGGATGCGCTCAATATTATACGCTTTGGCTAACTCACGATGCTCATCACGACTAAAGCAGCGTAAATCTAGATTCTTAGACATATCAGCCATTTTTGCCACGACAGGCAGGTTAATGCGGCAATCTCCACACCAGGCTTCGGTGAACGCCAGAACATAGAAACAGCAGTGTAGCCTGGCAAGATCCTTCTTATCCTCCTCAGACAGTCTGACCTGGTCATAGCTCTTACGGAAACCTTCTTTGTGTGCCGGTTCCATTTTAGTGACATAATCATCAAATGACATCCCACTTTGAAAAATGCTTTGATTCACTCTCAGAAACCCCTCTCTAATTCATAGTATGGGCGCATGGAAGCTACAAGAGGCCAGGAAGCAGTCTGACTTTTAGCGCTACGGCACCGAGAGACCGATTCTTCATTGCCGTTGCTATTCCTGCCAACACAGGATATTTTATGATATCCGTCTTCATGACATACCAGGCAGGACAGGATCTAGCCCTGGCGAAATATCTGGTAAAGATCAGGGTTAAAACATATTGGGAGGGATTAGGTTTGCTTAGAATTTCTGGCAGCTACATCTATCAGTTTTCAGCAAATAACCCGGCAGTTGCTCGGGCTGCAAGTGGCTCACTGATTGTTTTTGAGACGCAGGACTGTTTTAGCGGGCAAATAACCAACTCAAGCCAGACTATCTCAGGCATTGACTTCAATCAGATCAATCCGGCAACCGGGCCTGTATTTATAGAGGATGCCGAGCCAGGGGATGTTTTGGCTGTTGCCATCAAAAGCATTAAAGTCGCTGGACACGCTGTAACTGTTGCAGTGCCTGGGCTAGGCCTTCTGCCTGATTTGGCTGTTAAACCGCTGACCAAGATAGTGCCTCTAGAGCAGTTTGGTGCAGCCTTCTCTACACAGCTTAACTTGACATTGCGTCCTATGATTGGCGTTATAGGCGTCGCACCCAGCAATGAAGCAGTAGCCTGTGGGGTACCCGGCCCGCACGGGGGGAATCTGGACACAAAAGATATTCGTGAGGGAGCCACACTGCTCCTGCCGGTGCATGTCACAGGGGGACTGCTGGCCTTGGGAGACGTCCACGCCCTGCAGGGAGATGGTGAAGTTTGCGGCACTGGCCTTGAGTGCGCAGCGGAAGTGGAAGTCGTCGTAAACGTGCTAAAAGGCAGATCGCTCAGCCGGCCTATGCTGCTATATGGAGAGACTGCAGCAATTATCGGTATAGGGGAAGATCTGCATGGGGCAGCTCAAGACGCGACAGAGCAATTGGTAGACATGCTGGCTCAGGAACATGAGATTTCCAAAGAGGAAGCGTACATGCTCTGTAGCGCTCATGCAGACCTTCGTATTTGCCAAGTTGTCAATCCTCGTATGACGGTACGTGCGGAAGTGCCGTTGTTCCTGCTCCCATCGTTCGGGCATGCAAAAAACAGTTAAGCGAGGGACGTTAGTTGGGGTGTTGGTGCCACCTAGTGACAAATCAATATCTCATAGGACCCTAATTCTATCAGCACTGGCAGAAGGGGTCAGCCGCGTGAGCAACTTGCTGTCCTCGCAGGACGTACGCTCCACTCAGGCGTGCCTGCAGGATTTGGGAGTTAGGATAGTACAGGAAGACGGGTCCTTAAAGGTTGAGGGGCTAGGAGGTGGGTTTCATCCGCCATCCAGGCCTCTGCAGTGTGGAAATTCCGGCACGACAATGCGCCTATTGGCTGGCACTTTGGCTGGGCAAGCTTTTAGCTCGGTACTTGTAGGCGACGCTTCCCTTTCCAGGCGTCCCATGCAGCGCATTATCAGGCCCTTACGCATGATGGGGGCCTCTGCGTATAGCTCCCCTGCGGGCAGTGCTCCAGTGATAATTCAGGGTGGTAGCTTGCGTGGGATAGAGTATAGCCTGCCTGTGGCAAGCGCACAGCTAAAATCAGCCATTTTGCTAGCCTCTGTACAAGCTAATGGGAGAACTATGATCTACGAGCCTCGTTTGTCTCGTGATCACACAGAAATCATGTTGCAGCGCATGGGGATTGAGGTCTTAAGAGACGATTACTGCATCTCGGTGGTTGGGCCACAAGTACTTCAGGCAACAGACTATCGGGTACCTGGAGATATCTCCAGCGCAGCCCCCTTTATAGTTGCAGCCGCCATAACGCAAGGCAGTCATCTACGGGTGAGAGACGTGGGGCTTAATCCGACTCGCACAGGAATAATACATGTGCTCAAGCGTATGGGTGCATCTATTGAGTTATTTGAGTCTGGTTTCATCGGCTCCGGCCATGAACCTGCGGGAGACATAGTAGTGAAAGCGGCAGCCCTTTCAGGAGTCGAAGTCAGTGCAGCAGAAATACCACTAATGATTGACGAGATACCGCTGCTGGTGGTGGCTGCCTGCATGGCTAAAGGCAAGACAGTAATCCGAGGCGCAGGTGAACTGAGGCACAAAGAGAGCGACCGGATTGAAGGAATAGTAAGACCCCTACTAGCCATGGGCGCAAGGATCCAAGTGGAGGGTGATGACATCGCCGTTTGGGGGCCAAGCAGGCTGTCAGGACATGCCGCTGATTCGCTATGCGACCATCGGTTGGCCATGGCATTAGCTGTTGCGGGGCTGAATGCAGATGGCCCCGTAACAATCCTGCAAAGCGAGTGGGTGGGTATTTCCTTCCCTGCATTCTGGCAGGAGTTTGAGCGCTTACAGGAGGGACGCGCATGAGATGGTTAACGGCAGGAGAGTCGCACGGTCCTGGCCTCACTCTGATAATGGAAGGGCTGCCGGCAGGGTGCGAAATATCTATTACGGGCATAGACAGAATGCTCTCTCGGCGACAGCAGGGCTATGGCCGCGGAGCAAGGATGAAGATCGAGCGTGATCGGGTGCAAGTGATTTCCGGACTAAGGGCGGGCAGGACCTTAGGCTCACCACTCTCACTGTTCATAAGCAACCTTGATTACGAGAACTGGCGGGACGTGATGGATCCGTTAGAGCCGCCCAAAGCTGATAGGAGGCTGCTTTGCCCGCGACCCGGGCATGCAGACCTGGCGGGGGGTTATAAGTACGGGCTAACAGACCTGCGCGACATAGCCGAGCGGGCAAGTGCCCGGGAGACGGCTACCAGGGTCGCTGTCGGTGCCGTTGCCCTGCAGCTGTTGACTTCTTTGGATGTATGCATACGCAGCAGGGTTACGGCTATTGGAACTGTAAACGACGCCTCACAAGAGTGGCATGAAGACGCAATTGATGCATCCCCAGTCCGTTGTGGGGATGCGGGTACGACCACCAGAATGCTGGAGGCTATAGATGAGGCGCTCAGTGCAGGTGATTCCCTAGGTGGGTCGTTCCAAGTGCGAGTTGACGGTCTTCCACCCGGCATTGGCAGTGTGATGCACTGGGACCAAAGGCTGGATGGTAGAATAGCTCAAGCCTTGATGAGTATCCCTGGGATTAAGGCGGTCGAACTGGGTGAGGCGATTAGGCAAAGCCAGCTGCCTGGTTCACAGGCCCATGATCAGATAGTCTGGAAGGATGGCCCCTGTCGTCTTTCCAACTTGGCTGGTGGCATTGAAGGGGGGATGAGCAACGGCGAGGCGTTGGTTGTAACCGCCTACATGAAGCCCATCCCTTCAATTGGTGTTCCTCAACAGAGTTATCACTGGCTCACGCTTGAGCCTGCTGCCGCATCACGTGAACGGGCTGATGCCTGCGCAGTGCCGGCAGCAAGCATTGTTGGGGAGGCAATGGTTGCTATCGTACTGCTGGAAGCATTGTTGCAGCAGCTGGGTGGTGACAGGTGGGAACAAGTACAGGAGCGCTGGCAACGCCTGACCGAAGGTATCGGGCGTTAGTAACCCAGCTGCTTGTCAACTAGGTTAATTAGCTGTTCACCCTTCTTGTAACGGCGAAGATTCTCGAGGAAGATGGACATTACCTGGTCATCGTAGTTCGGCATGTCGCCGGCATTATGTGGGGTAACGAGAACGTTAGGCATATTCCAAAGCTCGCTGTCAGCCGGCAACGGTTCTTGCTCAAAAACATCCAGCCCGGCTTTGATGGTATCCCGTTTGAGGGCGGCAATCAGTGCCTGTTCATCAACGACCGGTCCGCGCGCGATATTAATCAACGTGGCAGTGTCCTTCATCAGGGTAAGCTGCTCATCGCCAATCAGGTGATGCGTCTCCTCCGTAAGGGGTGTAGCCAAGACCAGATAATCAGCCAACGCAATAGCTTCGTTTAGCCGGCTGGTGGTCCATATTTCATCGGCCCACTCGTCGGTAGTGACCCGGCGCTTAAGGCCAATTATCCGCATGTGAAAGGCTTTCGCCCGCTTGGCGATGGCCCTTCCTATGCTGCCATAGCCGACAATCACCATGGTTTTGCCAGATAGCAGCACAGGTGATACCCGCGTCCATTCGCGCTTGGCCTGGGCATTGTGCAGATCGGGTAGCTGGCGAGCCAGCGCGAGCATCAGCATAAAGACATGTTCCGCTATAGTTGTGCCATGGATACCGCGAGCATTAATCAACTGGGCAGGATGAGCAAGTAGCTCGGGACTTATTAAGCGATCAACCCCTGCTGAAGATACTTGTATGAAGGCCAGCTGCTTGCACTGCGGCAGCAGCTCGGGAACGAAGCGACTTCCCCAGATTATATTGCTGTCCGGCATCAATTTGGCTATATCCTGCTCTTCCCGGGCCAAAGAGATCTCTGCTTCAGGTACTACCTGCTTAATGGCGTCAATTTGGTCTTCAGTTACCTTATGAGTGATTAGTATCTGCAAAACACCACGTCCTCTCTGATTGTAGTTACTGTTACTTTACCCTGTATCGACGACAAACCCCGTCAGATTTTCTGATGACCGAGTTTTATACTACTGCCAGTCAATCAGGCCGAGCCGCTCAAGCAGATGGAAATAGCCCAATGCGTACTCTGGATCGCTAACCCCGATCTCCATCCGGGTCAAATAGTCAATTTCGGCCACAGTGCGCTTCCCGTCAGCCCAATACACCAAATAGTTGTTCATTCTTGCTGAGTTTGCGTAGCGTTTGGCAAACTCCTGATATGTCTGTTGTTCATCCTCCGGCAGTTGCTCCAGTTTGCCCCGGAAGCTAACAGGTCCACGGAACAAGCGTTTAGGAACTGGCTGGTACTTAGAATCGCTCGTAGGCTTAAGCTTAGCAAGCGCATGGGGCGCTATTTGCAGCTTACTAAGAGTGCGCGTCCAAAGCTGTTCGGCTTGCCGTTGCAACAGCTCAATCTCCGCCTGAAGATGAACGCTGAGCTCGCCTTGTTCTGTTTGACCTAAGAATCTATTCAGATCGTGCAGGGCCTGCACCTTTCTTTCCTGGCGGTACAGCAGCTGCGCCCAGGTTTCAGAAACAACATCGTTTAGTTCGGCGGTAGAATAATCGGGGCTTGTCTCTAACAGTGACTGCAGTTTTTGAGCAACCCAATCCATATGACGCAACCGGATTTCACCCAAAGCCCACAGGGCATCCGACAGTCCCATATCAGCCAGTAAGAAAGCGTACACTGCAGTCATACATCCCACGCGATAAAGCATTTGCGGATCGACCTTGTCCAAGGTATCCTCGCTGGTGTGGTAGTATTTGTCCGGCCACTGAATCAGCATGGGACAAGGAACGCCCACAGTGGGGTCAGACAGGATATAGTGGTCACTACCTCCAGAGAACGGGGCGACAGCATGCTTGAATAGGGCATAGGACGAAGTCCCAGCCAGGTTCTTGGCTTCTTCTGCCACAGCGGACAGAATAGCAGCCAGCACGTCACCCACAAATGATCCAGCCGCATCCGGTGGATACTCTGCTACCAGCGGTCCCTGGCAAAGCTCCTGCTTCTCACCGACCATATCCAAATTAATACCTGCCAGCATTTTGGAGATACTTTCCTCATGAGTTGCCAAATATGCATAAGTGCCAGTCATCTCTGGGATGAGCAGGAAGCGGATACCTCTTCTAGGCTTAGGCAGTTCACCGCGTTCGATAAGCGACTGCAGTGTCCGGGCAACTTCCAGTGCCACACCTACCCCTGAAGCGTTGTCGTTAGCTGATGCTTGCGGGTGGCACAGGTGGGCTGCCACCACTATTTCCTCTTCCGTTTGGCCGGGGATATACGCTACCACATCTTCAATCGACCCATTGTAAAGCTCTGCATCTACAAAGGCTTTCACTCGCGGGTAGGCAGGTTTACTCCTATCCTGCAGGTGCTCTTGCCACACACGGCTGCAAAGCTGACGCAGTTTGTCGCCGGCCTTGGGAGAGAGAACAAAGCCGAAACACCTGCGTTCATGCCCTGTCCACCAGAACGAGGTGTATTGCAGCGCATCAGGGATGTCGTATCTATGGCGCACTGGCGCAAACTCTGCCATTCGATCGCTAATAATGCCAATGGCGCCACGCTTTTCAACAGCCCAACTCCGCACCTTGTTTAAGTCGCCATTGGTGAAGACTATGGCCCCTTGCAGATCGATATCGTTGTAGGGCGCTTCCTCATCCCCCTGGCTAAGGCAGATCAACGGTGCCTCAACACCTCCCGGCGGGGTGCTGATACTGCGCTGGATCAGCGACATCTTATTGTCAGCATAGCAGGCCAGGCGTTCTACATGTGGCTCCATTAGATCCAAGCTGGCTGCCTTGCAGTCCCACTCCTCCATCATCTGCTGCGTCCAGAAGGATGTCTGCCCGTCGGCGGCGAAAGTGATAATCTCTGCTTGTACGCCGTCCTTAAGAAATTCACGCAGACAGTACAGGGAGGCATCTCTGTAGCCTGGGCTGGCTTGAATACGGTGGTGCTGGCTAATCTCGGCTACATGAGTGAAAGACCGGGCGCCCGAGAACTCGCGCTGCACCTTTGCTAAGGTTTTCCGAAGCATGGTCGCACCTCTTTTCGGTATAATGGGATTAAAGCACATTTCGGGTTATTCAAACTATATTCCTGCCGAACCAGATTACTACCTGTTGCGGCAGAAGGAGGATATGTACTTGGACAAAGCATCATTGCAGCAATTATTGGAGCAGGTAGCAGAGGGGCAAGTAAGCCCTGCGGCAGCAATGGACCGTCTAAAGGATTTGCCTTACGAGGACCTTGGCTTTGCAAAGCTGGATCACCATCGAGGTTTGCGTACTGGCTTCCCGGAGGTCATCTACTGCCCCAACAAAACGAACGAGCAGATAGCAGCCATAGCTGAACGTCTTGCAGCCCGGTCTCGGAATGTGTTGGCAACCAGAGCAAGCCGTGATGCTTATGAAGCTGTACTGAAGGTTTATCCGGAAGCAGAGTACTATGAACAATCCAGAACTATCATCATCTGGCGCGACCGTGCGAACTACGGAAAAGGCACGATTGCCGTGGTTTCTGCCGGTACAGCTGACCTGGCCGTAGCGGAGGAAGCTGCCTTGACAGCTGAAGTGATGGGCAACACTGTAGAGCGCATTTATGACGTAGGTGTTGCCGGTATTCATCGTCTACTGGACAAAAGGGACAGGCTACTCGCGGCAAACGTGATTGTTGTCGTCGCTGGAATGGAAGGGGCCTTGGGCAGTGTGATCGGAGGCCTAGTTGATTGCCCGGTGATTGCCGTCCCGACTAGTGTTGGGTACGGAGCAAACTTCCAGGGGCTATCAGCGCTGCTGACGATGCTGACCAGTTGCTCTTCTGGTATTACCGTAGTTAACATCGACAATGGGTTTGGTGGTGGTTATGCCGCCAGCTTGATCAACCGCAGAAGGGGTGAATAAGGTGGCTAAGGTTGCATACTTTGATTGCTTTTCTGGGATAAGCGGTGACATGACGCTGGGGGCCCTTATCGACGCGGGACTTCCGATGGATGTCTTACAGGAAGGATTGGCCGCTCTGCACCTGCCTGAGTTCTCTCTAGAGACCCGGCGGGTAATAAAACAGGGCATTAGCGCAACGGAGCTGGCCGTCCTGGCTCAAGAAGGGCATGTGCATCGGGGTCTGAAGGAGATTACCGACATCATTGGCGGTAGTTCTTTGCCTGAGCGGGTGAAGGAACTGAGTTTGCGGGTTTTTCAGGTACTGGCGGAGGCAGAGGCAGCTATCCATGGGACAACGCCGGATGCAGTGCACTTCCATGAGGTAGGTGCTGTCGACGCGATTGTAGACATTGTAGGCGCGTGTTTTGGGCTGCACTGGTTTGGCATAGAAAAACTCTATTGCTCGCCGATGCCCACTGGCGGCGGGCAAGTGCGCTCTGCTCACGGCATTATACCAGTTCCTGCTCCTGCAACACTGTCGCTGTTAGCCGCGCGCCGAGTGCCGGTCTATGATAATGGGCAGCGGATAGAACTAGTCACTCCCACAGGGGCTGCTCTGATGGCGGCATTGGCAGATGGATTTGGCGGTTATCCAAGCTTTGCCCCCGAGGTAGTCGGATATGGCGCCGGGAAGAAGGACCTGAGCGTCGCCAATGTATTGCGCATAGTCATTGGGCAGCCGGTTAACGCAGACCCACTCCGTCAAGACCATTCACATGGTCTCCCACAGCACAAAGAGGCTAGCCATCATCATGCGCATGGGCATAAACACAGCCACGACCATGACCACGGTCACGACCATGGGCCTAGTTCTTCACATTGACGTCCATAGTAAGCTGAATCTAACTCTGCTTTGGGCGGCGCTCACGCGAGTGGACGCCCCGAGAGTATTTGGAAAGCCGAAACTCTTTAGCGTACAATGCACAGGGCCAAACCAAGCTACCGTACAGGTTCTTCAATCAGATACCTGGTCACCTGATAAGGCACATCAGGAACTTCATGAGTTAGGATACCGTTTCCCATCCGCTTGGAACAAGCTGCTTGAGGAGTTTCCAGATCTACAGGGAGCTCCCGCTGAGTGGGAAGCGCTGACCTTGCTAATGGACTGGTTAGGAGAGGGGTCTGATGTTAAGTTGACCTACGGCAGGTTACCTTGGCCGGCCACGGACGCTATGCGTCTACCCGTGCTCCTGGAACTATGCCAGAGGCTGGGAGTAGAACTTGATTTGAACCGTCAAGCAGCCGTATCCGCGCTGGCAATAGCGATGCTTGGAAGGTTTGGTGACCCAACCCCAACCGATGGCTTGCGGGTTACGCATTATGCTCAATCAGTAGATGATACTGGCTGTCCTGCAGTGACGATAGCACTCTGCGACCAGGTTGATGATGAGACAAGGGACACGGTTTGTGTGCTTTCGGCCAACATTGATGATCAGAATCCAGAGTTCTATCAGTACTGTCAAACAAGGCTTTTTGCGGCTGGTGCGCTAGACGTCCAGCTGCAGCCTGTATTCATGAAGAAACAGCGTCCAGGAACGTTGCTAACCGTTATAGGCAAGCCTGCGGATCAGGACAGTTTGGTGGATATCATTCTGGCCGAGACCTCTACGCTTGGCGTAAGGCGCACCCTGATGGAACGTATCAAGTTGCAAAGAAGCATAACAAAGGTAAGTCTCCCGTGGGGAGACGTAGATGTAAAGCTTGGTTTCAGGGCCGGAAAGCTGACGAACGTGGCTCCAGAGTATCGGGACTGCTGTCGCTTGGCAGAGAATAATCAGATTCCGGTCAAGCTTATTTACCAACAGGCATTGGCACTCTTTTGGCAAACATGGGATACGGGGGACAGAGAATGAAAGCCATTATCACGGACAGCTTGAGCAAAGTCTTCATCAGCAAGGTTGGCAGCAACTTGGCGGTGAAAGACCTGAACCTGACCATCAACTCCAACACCATCTATGGATTGATGGGCCATAATGGTGCCGGCAAGACGACCACTTTTATGCTCTTGAACGCGCTGCTGGAACCGACTAGCGGAACCGCCCTGATGCTAGGGAATGATCTGGTCAAGAACCGCAGCAAGATCAGGCCTCTGACCGGTCTGCTTACGGAAAACTTGAGACTATACAGCGAGTTAACGGTAGAGGAGACGCTCGATTTCTTCGCAGACTTGTATGGAGTCAAAGCCCCTGTGCAAGAACTGCTCAAGCGCTTTGATATGAGTGAGTGGCGCAAGCAGCTGATTGGTAAGCTTTCTACTGGCATGAGGAAGAAAGTGTCAATTCTTTCGGCTTGCATCCACCGCCCTAAGCTGCTTTTCCTTGACGAGCCATTTTCGGGGCTTGACCCGATAGCCATGCAAGGCTTGCGTGACTTCGTCCGGTATTTGATGGATGTTACCGAAATAACGGTGGTAATAGCTTCGCATAATTTGAAGGAGCTAGCTGAGATCTGCGATCAAGTTGGAATCATGAAGGAAGGACGTTTGGTCGTCTCGGGCAGCATGGATGACATTAAGAGCAAGTTTGGCTTTGTAGACCATTTGCGATTGCTTATAGATAAGCCGGCTGCTGGGCTGGGGCATATAGCGGAGTTTATCGAACCCAATATGATTGACGTTATCAATACACCTCAAAGGTTGAACATGGTGCTCCACCTGCTACAGGAACAGGGCATTAGCATCTTGGATATCAACAAACGTGCCGTTGCTCTGGAAGATATCTACCAGCAGATTTATCAGGAGGTGGGCAGATGAAGGCCTTTGTTTTACTGCGCAAGGACATCCGCACAGTTCTGCGCAACCGCCGCGAGCTCTTCTGGATGATCATGCTGCCCATGATCTTGCTCGGTTTCAACTACTACATGCAAGGACGGGCACTTCAGGTGCAGGTTGCCCTTGTAGGTGACGATACACTTAAGCCTTATTTGCGTGAACAGGCGAAACAATTGGACGGCCAAATAGAGCTAACAATCCTCAACCTAAACGAGTCGGAAGCTATAGAGCGATTGGCGCAAGGGAGCATCAACGGGTACCTGCGGCTTGGACCGCAGTCTGTAGAAATGTTTGCCAACTTGGCAGACACCGCCGGTGCCGTATCGGAAGCCGTATTTCAGCAAATGGTACGCGACCTTAATCAGCAACTGGCAGAAAAACAGCTCTCGCAGCTAGCGGAGAACCCTGCTGATATCCTTACCCCAATCAGTTGGCAGGTCTCGGCTGCAGGTAAACAAACCAGGTCAGAAGCGCAACTGATTTTTTCCTCCCTGTTTGTTATCATGGGCATAATGACGGCCATGAGCCTCGGGCAACAAAGCCTCAGCGTAGAAAAGGACCGGAACACTTTAGTTTCACTTCGCAAGTCTCCGCTGACGGATTATCAGATAGTTTGGGCTAAGATGTTTGCTGCCCTGTTTAGCAGCTTGTTGCCCCTGGCAACCATCGTCGCAATGATTCTTCTGCTAATGCCGGAGCAGTTTTTGCGCGATCCAGTCTTCTACCTTATACTTGTGAGCATAACTTTTAACTCGGTGTCTTTAGGCGTGCTGATAGGGTCATATATGCGTGGAGCCAACGAGGGCAACAGCCTCCGTTTCATGTTGACCCTGCCAGCAATGTTTCTGGCTTCAATGCCGGTAAGCCTACCTGTATGGGCAGAGCGAATTACCAGTGCAGTACCAACGCTTGTTGGAGCCCAGACGATGCGCAGTTTTCTCATGGCGGGTAAACTGCCTAACCCCGCTGCTGTAATTTATCTGCTACTCACAGGCTTTTTAGCTATCCGGTGGGCTGGCCAGTTGCTAGGCCGGGAGGAATAGGCGTCTTTCCAGGGTGAGTGGACAAGCATTTGTTTGGAGAAGGGTGGAGTTTGCGTGCAGCGCGCAATCATCTTTAGTAACGGTGAGTACAGGAGCACTGCCGGAGTGATTTCAAGGCTCTTTCCGGGTGATTTCCTTATCTGCGCTGATGGCGCGCTAGCTTGGATGCAAGAGCTCGGGTTGCAGCCAGATCTACTGGTGGGTGATATGGATTCAGTGAGTAGCATTCTGGTTGAGCAGGCAGTGGCTTTAGGTGTTGAGGTTCTAAGAGTACCGGCAGAAAAAGACTTCACTGACACTGAGATGGCCCTGCGTGAGGCTATTAAGCGTGGCTATAACGATGTCATCGTGTTTGGTGCCTGGGGAGACAGGATAGATCATAGTCTAGGCAATCTGTTACTGTTTCCTCCTTTTGTTGAGTCAGGCACCAGGGTAGCGCTTAGCGATGGCAAGTCAGATGCCTATTATGTTAAGGATGTATTGGAGCTCCACGGTTGCAGGGGCAAGACAGTCTCGCTTCTGCCTCTTACCCCAAGTGTGCAGAGAGTCTCGATCGATGGCTTCCACTATCCCCTGAGGGAAGCGACGTTGTGCTGGGGCCAGACACTAGGCGTAAGCAACCTTGCAACTTCCGATAAGGTCTCGGTTTCGCTTGCTAGGGGTATGCTATTGGTGGTGACAACAGATTTGACGCTGGCTACTGATGATTGGTAGTCGGCGTTTTGCTATGAAGGCAACTTTGCTTCTTTTGCAACATATGTTGATAGGGGGTTGAAAGCTTGTTCGAGCTAACAATATTAGGATGCCATGCTCCATTCCCAGCTGTAGGCGGTGCATGTTCCGGCTACCTGCTTAGTATCGGTGACCGCAAAGTTCTTATCGACTGTGGTAGCGGGGTGCTGGCAAACTTGGGAAGAATTGTTGACTACCGGAGGGGCGGCTTGGATGCGGTAATCCTGTCCCATCTGCATCATGATCATGTCAGCGATTTTTGGCTGATGCGCTACGCAGTCGCTTTTACTGATAATGGCAGTTTAGTCTTGCCTGTTTTCGCACCCGACCAACCATACGACATGTTTCAAATGCTGCCATTCCAAGGGATAGAACTCTCTGTGATTGAGCCAGGGAAAAGAACTATAGCAGGTGCGAGTTTTCAGTTCTTCAGGACGAAACACCCGATACCATGCTTTGGTATGAGAGTTGAATATGAGGGTGCGGCATTTGTCTACACAGCTGATACATCCTATACAGACGACTTGCTGGAAGCGGCGCGAGGGGCGGACTTGTTGCTCTGCGAATGCTCGCTGCGAGATAAAGACGCACCCCTGCGGGAACGAGGTCATATGACCAGTTCTGACGCAGGAAAGCTAGCGGCGCATACAGGTGCCAAACAGCTTGTGTTAACGCACTTTTGGCCAGACCATGACCAGACGCAGTTGGTGTCTGAGGCCAAAGCGCACTGCGAATGCCTGGTTGACCCAGCGATTATCGGACAGACATGGAGAATAGCGGAGGAGTGATACGATGCCTTTGGTTGACGTTGCCTTAATCTTGGAGAATGTAGTAGGAGAACTAGCAAGGGTGCAGACTGTGGTAATTGATGTGCACCGGGCAAGTAGTACGATGGTTGCTGCCTTGACTCATGAAGTACCCTATCTGATACCGGTAGAGAGTATCGAGGAGGCCCGGCAACTCAAAGACAGGCTGGCCATGCCTCATTATCTTGGGGGAGAGCGCAATCGCATCAAACCTGCCGGTTTCGATTTAGGCAACTCGCCACTGGAATATGCCGCCATAAAAGACAGTCGCCCTGTTATCTACACTACCACTAACGGAACTCGGGCGCTGCGTCGGGTAGCGGCCAGCAGCAAGGTGCTGGTTGGTAGCATGCAGAATGCCAGAGCAGTTGCTGAGGTGCTTCGGTTAGAAGACGAGCCGATTCTGCTGGTCTGTTCTGGCACCAAGGGTACAGTTGCCGCGGAGGACGTCTTTTGCGCCGGGCTGATAATCGATGCCATCAGGCAGCAACAATCGGTCGACATGACAGACGCGGCGCAAATCGCTTATGGTAGCTATCTCTCTGTGCAGCACAATCTTGCATCTGCACTGCAAAGTACCCACAGCGGGCGAGCGCTGACAGCTGAAGGCTTTGGGGCAGACGTTAGTTATTGCTCTCAGGTGAACATTGTTGATGTCGTACCTCAATACAATGAAGGAAAGGTCTTGCCTAGCTACCCCAAAAACTAAGGTATTAGAAAAGCCGGGCGCGTAGCCCGGCTTTTTGTCGGAGGTCATGCTGTGTGCAGCAGGAGGAGTCCTGGGGGCCAGTTCGGGAATAGGAACCACCACCACGGCTTATCTTTATCATCCTGTCCAGGCACTGTTCCATGCTCCGAGCAGGTTTCAGTTGGCGCATACTCCTGCAGGTACAGCTCTTCTACTCTCAGCTCTGGCGGACATGCACGGGTAGCTAATTGACCTGTGGACTTGCAAATCTCATGCTTCACAATACCCTCTGGTACTGGTCTTAGGGGAGTGTTGGGCAAGACCTTCTGAGCTTTGTTCATAAAGCGTCCCCAAATAGCACCGGCTATGCCTCCACCGCCGGTGTTGGCTGCGTTAGTGATAGCCTGCTGGGGTATATCTGCTCCCACATACACTACAGTAACCAAGTCAGGCGTATACCCAGCCAGCCAAGCACTATTGACCTTGCCTTCATTGTTTTCAGTGGTTCCGGTCTTGGCTGCAGCACGAGAGTCTGAGTACCACCGTAAGACTGGATGACCGGTCCCTTCTGTGGTTAGCACATCCTGTAAAGCATCTGTTAACAAGTATGCCACCCGCTCGTCAAGGACCCTCGTAGGTTCGGCAGCTCCAGTTGACTCCCACACCCGGCTCTGCTGGTCCTCAACCTTGGTAATCATGACTGGTGAGACCTTGTAACCCCCGTTGGAGAGAGTGGCATATCCTACTGCCATATCGAGCGGACTTACTTCTGCCGAACCAAGGGCTAAGGCAAGCACCGCATTTTGCGGACCCAAGGGAAAGCCTAGGCTTTGGGCAAGCTCAACCACGTTTTCGGGACCTACATCATTCATCACCTTAGCAGCGATGACGTTGTCAGACACCGTAATAGCTTCTCTGATCGTGAGCTCTGCATCATGATACTTACCGCCGAAGTCCTTAGGGACCCATGGGTTTTCCTGTCCAGGAATTTGGAACTCAACGGGTCCACAAAGCACCGGTGTTCCCAATGTAACCTTGCCGGTTAGAAGAGCTTCTGCATACAAAAAGGGTTTGAAGGTCGAACCGGGGTGATGATCACTCAAATAGACCCGGTTCCTTGCGTACTCGCGGCTGCTCTTGCCACCGACCATCGCCTTGATTTCGCCTGACCTGGGGTCAAGAGCCACCAAGGCGACCTCAGCATAGGGGGTACCATCGGCATTCTTCAGCAAGAACTTCCCTTGGTTGAGGCTGTCAAGGTAGTCTATGCCCTCTCTTACAGCCTGCTCCGCTGCCAACTGCAACTCACGATTAATTGTAGTCTCAATTGTTAGTCCTCCGCGATAGGCATACTGGCTGCCATTGAGGAACCTGCTGCCTAAGTGGGTGACTATCGCTTGCTTAACGTAGCTAGCGGATAACTGGGTTCCCGAATGTTTGATCGGGCGGACAGACTGCTCGTCTGCATAGGCTTGATCAGCTTGTTGTCTGGTTATGGCCCCGACTAACACCATCCGGTCAAGTACAATCTTCTGTCTTCTCCTCGCTGCGTTCCAGTTGTTATAGGGAGAATACACCTCCGGAATCTGTATCACGCCAGCCAGCAACGAGGCTTGAGCCAGGTTGAGTTCATCGGCGTCCTTGCCGAAATAGAACTGAGCTGCATTCTGAATGCCATATAGACCATGCCCCATGTAAACCTGACTAACGTACATTTCTAAAATCTCCTGCTTGCTCAGGTGACGCTCCAGCTGTAAAGCGATTATCGCCTCGCGGATCTTGCGTACGAAGTTTTTGTCCTGGGTAAGATACAGCTCCCGGGCCAACTGCTGAGTAATCGTACTTGCCCCTTGAGCAAACGAGCGTTCTTTGATGTTGATTAGAATCACCTTGGCAAGACGAATAATATCTATGCCTGGGTGCTGATAGAAACGTGCGTCTTCTACAGCGACGACCGCCTGCAGGAACTGCCCGGATATATCCTCAAGCTTAACAGCAGTTCTGTTTTCGACGAAAATTGTAGTCAAGACATTGCCGTCATCGCCGAGTACAGTGGTAGTCAATTCCTGTGGTCTAACTTCAAAGGGCCAGAAGGTTATGTAGCCTATTAGCAGAACTATAAGGATAGCGGCTAGTGTCGCACCAGCAATAACGGTCCGCCAAAAGAGGCGGGTGATAGAAAAACGTCTCTTAGGTTGTTTAGCAGCCTTTTTAACACCCAAACTACATCAAATCCTTATTAAATGAAAAATTTACCATACTATTGATAGTATAGGCCTTTTAATCTAGAAACATACGGAGGGGACATATGGAACAAGAGCTTACTTCTGCATCTTTTGAGCAATCCCTGCGCACCAGCTGGGACAGGTTGAGGACCTACGCCAATCGACTGACTGGCAGCTGGCACGAGGCTGAAGATCTGATACAAGAAGCAATTACTAGAGCATATACGGCATGGCCCACTTTCCGGGGAGACGCATCATTCGCTACATGGGTGCGCAAGATCATGACAAATGTCTATCGAGACCATCTGAAGCGCAACGCTCGACTTAGATTCGTGTCCATCAACGATGATTTGCGGGGCTTTCCGCAGTGGGAGAGCGAGTTGGTCGCGGACACTGGTGAAATGGAAAGAGGATTAGAGCTACAGGATTTGCGTGCCGCCATTGAGTGCGCGTTTGCACGCCTGCCAAACGCCTACAGGAAGATGATAGTCCTTAAGTACGTAAAACACCTATCTTACGAGGAACTAGCTCAAGCGTTTGAGTGTTCGATTGAGTCGGTTCGCTGCAAACTGTACCGCGCCAGACGCGAGTTACGCAAGCTGTTGCAGGAGTTCCCGGACGTTGGCATAGCAAAAGGGTGAGCAGCGCTCACCCTTTTCTGATGTCTTGTGTCTTAGGCGTTGATGAACTTGTCGATGCGGTCCAAGCCTTCTTTGATTCTGTCCATAGAAGTAGCGTAGGAAAGCCGCACGAAGTCTCCTGCGCCGAAGGCCGAGCCCGGAACCACGGCGACGTGGGCTTTCTCAAGCAGAATTGACGCTAACTGAAGGTCGTCTTTGATAACTTCCCCGCCAATCGTCTTACCAAATAGTTTGCTAACGTTGGCCATGACATAGAAGGCGCCCTGCGGCTTGCGGCAAGAAAGCCCTTCAATCTGATTGATACGCTCAACCATGAACTCGCGGCGCTTGGCAAACTCCTGCACCATTGCTGCGATTGGTTCTTCCGGGCCGTTCAGGCCTGCCACACTCGCTTTTTGGGCAATGGAGTTGGGGTTGGAAGTAGCATGGCTCTGCATACTGGACATTGCTTTGGCGATGGCTATATGCGATGCTGTGTAGCCAATACGCCAACCGGTCATGGCGTAAGCCTTGGACATGCCGTTTACGATAACAGTCCTGTCCTTAAGCTCTGGGATCAGGGCAGCGATGCTGTGGTGTTCCACTCCATCATATACTAGCTTCTCATAGATTTCGTCAGCGATGATAAACAGGTTGTGGTCCAAAGCAACCTGTCCGATAGCCTTCAACTCTTCCGGAGTATAAACCATGCCAGTCGGGTTGCTTGGGCTGTTTAACATCAGTACCTTGGTTTTGCTCGTGATAGCAGCTTTC
>JAWLDB010000024.1:0-1138 GCA_041686915.1 Bacillota bacterium | reverse complement strand
CGGTCAGTTTGACCATCTCGGAATAACTGACCCAGTATGGGGTGGGGATGACTACTTCGTCACCTTCCTCTACCAACACCATTAATGCATTGTAGAGGGAATGCTTCGCACCATTGGAAACAACGATCTGCTCCGGGGTGTATTCCAGACCATTGTCGCGCTGCAACTTAGCGCAGATGGCAGCTTTAAGTTCGTTGATGCCGGCTGCTGCAGTGTAACGGGTGAAACCGGTGTTGATGGCGTCAATTGCGGCCTCTCTGATATGTACCGGGGTATTGAAGTCGGGCTCGCCAACACCGAAGCTGATGACGTTAATCCCTTGCGCCACCATTTGTTTGGCCTTCGCATCTATAGCGAGAGTTACTGATGGGCTGATTTGCTTGGCGCGGGTAGAAAGTTTCAAGGCAATTCCTCCTTTAGCTGTGTTCATTGTATTCAGTATTCCACGTCATGTTGCCATTCCCTGCACCTATTGTGCGCTTTTTTCAAACCCTCATTAATGCCGTTCAGAGCTTGTATTTAGGGCTTCCCGGTGGTATACTATCAAAAACAATTTACTGTGGCGATGAAGAAGCTGTTTGTCATACGCCGGCTAAGAGAGACGGTGGTTGGTGCGAACCGTTGCGGACGATGGCAACTCCACTTCCGAGCCAGCCGGGAAGACCGGTTCCGTTGGCCTGGTTATCGGCCTGAAAGTGGGCCGTAAGGCCAATTCGGGTGGCACCGCGGGAAACCGTCCCTCATGTTATGAGGGACGTTTTTATTTTTCTCGGTTTAACTACAAAGGTAAGGATGGTGTTACTATGCTCGATGCAAAATTCATTCGCGCCAACGTGGAGCTGGTTCAGGAAGGTATCGCTAACAAGGGTGAAAAGGCTTCATTAGATCGTTTCCTCCAGCTTGATGAACGGCGTCGGCAAATTCTTGTAGAGGTAGAGCAGTTGAAGAATCGCCGCAACATCGCGTCTCAGGAAGTCGCCAGGATGAAGAAGAACAAGGAAGACGCCTCAGCCATAATAGAAGAGACGCGTGAGATCGCTCAACGGATCAAAGAGCTGGACAATGAACTCAGGGCAACTGAGGAGGGCTTGCAGCAAGAGCTACTGACCATCCCTAACCTGCCTCACGCGAGTGTACC
>JAWLDB010000023.1:0-22450 GCA_041686915.1 Bacillota bacterium | reverse complement strand
ATTTCGTCCTCTAGTTCGTCGATGTCTGATGCCTCTGTGGCAGCACTGATTTTCTTATACATCTCAACCTTCTGCTTGCTGTCTCTGATATACCGATCTGGTATATAGGCATCAAACGGCACTTGCAGCTCAGGCTCAAAGGCAGCTTCCACTGTCTGCCCTTTCAGTTCACGCACTGCCTCTTCCAGCAGCTGACAGTATAGGTCAAAACCTACTGTCACCATGAAGCCGGATTGTTCAGGACCGAGAATGTTCCCTGCCCCCCTAATCTCCAGATCACGCATGGCAATCTTGAAGCCTGAGCCAAGCTCCGTAAACTCTTTGATTGCCTGCAGCCGCTTGTCCGCCACTTCCGACAGCGCCTTCTCAGGCTTGTACGTGAAATACGCATAGGCAACGCGGTTGGAGCGCCCGACTCGGCCACGCAGCTGATATAGCTGGGCCAAGCCGAACTTGTCGGCATCCTCGACGATGATTGTATTAACGTTCGGAATGTCTAAACCCGACTCAATGATAGTAGTGCTGACAAGCACATCATATTCGCCATCCATGAACTCTAGCATCAATCGCTCGAGTTTTTCTTCGCCCATTTGCCCATGTCCCACGGCAATGCGTGCCTCAGGCACCAACTTGGTCAGCTTGTCTGCTACATACCGGATGGAACGCACCCGGTTATGCAAGTAGTATACCTGACCGTTGCGCGCCAACTCTCTGCGAATGGCATTCTGGATCACTTCTTCGTTTGCCTCCACCACGTACGTTTGCACTGGGAAGCGGTCTTCCGGTGGAGTCTCGATTACACTCATATCGCGCATACCAACCATGGCCATATGCAAGGTGCGCGGAATCGGTGTGGCCGTCAGGGTGAGGGTATCCACGTTCTCACGGAGCAGCTTCAGTTTTTCCTTGTGCGTGACTCCAAACCGTTGTTCCTCGTCAATTATCAACAGTCCGAGATCTTTAAACTTAACGTCTTTTTGCAGTAGACGATGGGTCCCCACGACCACATCTACAAGGCCTTGCGTGACCCGCTTGGCTGTTTCTCGGTTCTCGGTAGCACTGCGGAAGCGCGACATCAAGGCAACTTCCAACGGGAACCCGCTGAAGCGCTCCCGGAACGTATTGTAGTGTTGCTGAGCCAGGATGGTGGTAGGCACAAGCACGGCCACCTGTTTGCCTGCTGTTGCTGCTTTGAAGGCGGCCCGAATGGCCACCTCGGTCTTGCCATAGCCTACGTCGCCGCAGAGCAGGCGTTCCATGACGTTGTCTGACTGCATGTCACGCTTGATTGCCAAAATGGCTCGCAACTGATCTTCTGTTTCGCTGTAGGGGAAGTTAGCCTCCATTTGCTGCTGCCAGTCGTTATCTTCCGGGAAACTGAGGCCAGGGTTCTTTTCCCTGGCGGCATACAGCACCAATAACTGTTTAGCCATCTCCTGCACAGACTGCTTGACCCTAGCCTTGACCTTCTGCCAATCGGTTCCGCCCAGACTGTACACCTTCGGAGCCTTACCCTCTGCTCCGACATACTTTTGTAGCAAGTTGATCTGTTCAGTGGGAACATACAGGCTATCATTGCCAGAGTACTTGACGTGTAGATAGTCGCGATGTTGACCCGCAATCTCCAAAGTCTTGATACCAAGATACTGACCGATGCCGTGGTGTACATGCACCACATAGTCGCCAACCGCAAGGTCCCGGTAGTCCGAAAGGCGGGCCCCCTCTGCCTTGCTCAGCTGGCGGCTGCGACGCCGGCGTGTCTTCTGCAGTATGTCGCCCTCTGTGAGGACATAAAGCTTGATGTCAGGCAACTCAAACCCGGTGTGCAGCTCTCCAATGACGATACTGACCTCGCCGGGAGCAGGCGTCTTTTCAGGAGAAAGAGCGACAACGTGCTGAAAGCCCTCGTCCTGCAGATAGCGCAGAATATGCTGCTGACGTTCCTCGTCTCCGGCGAGAATGACCATGCGATAATGATTTTCCAGCAACCTGGCAGACTCCTGGCGCAGGAAAGCCATCTGCCCATGGAAGCTAGGCACTGCCCGTGAGAGAAACGGGATGTGCTGTTCTACTCTCCACGGGGCGGGGCGCCTGGGGAAGAGCGCCAGATAAAGGGCTGTGCGACTAGCCAGTTTCGCCACGAGTTCCTCAGGCGCAAAGGCCATGTGCATCTGCCGTGGAAGACAGCGGCCATCCTGCAACAGGTTGGTGAAGGTTTCGACGAAGTGTTTGTAGTCAGACTCGGCCTGCTCATAGACGCGAGATGGTTCGTCTACAATCACGACGGCGCCTTCAGGCAAATAGTCAAACAGTGAAAATCTGTCCTCGCTGAAGAAAGGCAGGTAGCGCTCCCGTCCAGGGAATACCAGCCCTTGTCTGATCCGCTCCAAGTCTTCAATTACATGTTCGCGCTGCTGACCTTTGTTATGGCTAGCCTTAACAGTCTCTGCTAACTCAGCTTCAATACGGACGATCCCGGCCTCTGTTGCCTCAGGCTCCCAAAAACTCTCTTGGGCCGGCATGATGATAACCTTGTCAATATTCTCCAACGAGCGCTGGCTAGTAAGGTCAAACTGCCTGATCAAGTCAATTTCATCACCAAAGAACTCTATACGCACGGGCCAGTCACTAGTTAGCCCGTAGATATCCAAAATCCCGCCACGTTGGCTGAACTGGCCCGGACGCTCGACCATGTCAACCCGCTCGTATCCGGTTTGAATCAGGACTCGAGCCACCTGCTCTGGAGCGATAACCTGGCCATAGGAAAGCTCCATACTATGCCTGGAAAAGCTCTGTGGCGCAGGCAGACGGTAAAACAGTGCTTCCCACGGAGCAACAACCACCACCTGTCTGCTTTCAGAAAGAGCATATAATGTTCGCAACCGTTCTCCGACAAGCTCCGGACTAAGCGCGGCAATGCCATAGAGTGGGTTTTCCCGCGCAGGAAAATAATGCACCGCTGTTCCCGGCAGAAGCGCCTGTAGATCGCGGTGAGCCTGATCAGCTTGTCCGGGAGTAGCCGTGACATATAATAACGGAGCACTGTGCTCCTCTACCCAACCGGCAGTCAGAAAGCTCTTGGTGGCGCCACTGACGCCGGACAGCAAAACATTACCCCCCAAGGCCAAACGCCGCTTGAGCAGTTGCCAATTATCGCTTCCTGACAGTAAGGTACTTAATCCAAGCATGGGTCGCCCCCCTTGCCTGCTTAGTTGCAGCCGTATAATTCATTGTAGCATGCCTCCAATGTAAAACAAATGACCAGGGAATATACAAAAAAGCCCTGACCTGGTGGGCCAAGGCTAAATTAGTCATGTAAGCTAGTGCAACACAACAACCCCCTTATTAGGTATATCTGCTGGCTGGAGTACATCAGCACACTCCTCGCAGAGAGCCGATAGCACGATGGTTTCCGCATCATACTGCACCAACTGCCCATGTTCTTCGGGCGTAAGCAGTTCTATTCCCAAACGCTCTTCTGTCAAGCGAGGGTCATCAAGCTCCGCGATTATTTCACGGCAACAATCACAGATGTAGCGAACCTTCATGGCATCCCCCCCGATCTAAGCTGTGTTATGCGGACAATCCAAACGTTCCACAGCAGATGCAGCCCCATGCCTGTGGCCAGTCCCCAATAGACGCTGCCTGTTTGGCTCCAAGCCCAGATTGTTACTGAGCCAAAAGCTCCATGGCCAATGACGCTGCACCACGCGGCCAGATATCCCAGCTGCGGCACAGGGTTTGGCCGCTGCGAGATATCAAATAGCCCTTCAATCACTCCAAAGCCGATGTGCACCCACCAAACAGCAGCCCCTAACAAGGCAGCCAATCCGGTCTTCAGCAGTTCCTCTACCACAGGGACCAGGGTGATGATACCCCAGGTGCCTAGCCGGCCAAAGAGACTGCGATTGATCAGATAAGCAAGAGCGCTCGACATTCCGATTACAAAAATGGTCTGCATGTCGAGCACCTCCCGTGAGTGTACACCTATTGTTTGCCCATTTAGGTGGATTCATGCTGATGCGCACAAAAACCGGTAAAGGCATCTTTTGGTACGCCTAGAGCTAATTGGTTGATGGTAGTGACCCATTAAATCGGGAAGCAGCGCTCTCCAAGTCTTGCGCAATCCACAGTTCTACAGCGTCGCACGCGCGGGCAATCGTATCTGTGAGGTCTGGCTCCTCCGCACGTGCAAATCGGGTTAGCACGTAATCGACAACTTCCTGCTGTTCTGGGCGGCCAATGCCAAAGCGCAGCCGGGGGAAGTCCTGCGTGCCTAGCGATGCGATAATCGACTTGATGCCGTTATGCCCGCCGGCGCTGCCTTCCGAGCGAAGCCGGACTCGTCCAAGGGGAAGATCCAAGTCATCATAGACTACCATTAGGTCCTTTATATCGAGGTCAAACCTTCTGACAGCAAAGTTTACTGCCTCACCGCTGCGGTTCATAAAGGTGGTTGGCTGCACCAACCATACCTTTTCACCGCTAATTTGGCCATCACCGGCAATAGCAGGGCCAAGGGTGCCTTTTACCTTGATCTGATGCCTGCGCGCCAGCTCATTGACAATCATAAAGCCGATGTTGTGCCTGGTTTCTGCATACTTGGGCCCAGGATTGCCCAAACCTACGATAATCTTCATCCGTTTCCACCACTCCATGTTACAGGCAACGTTATCAGTATACCTGTCATTTAGTCTGTCTATGTGTTCAATATACCGTACTTTACGCTGCCGCGAAACCAGGCGAATAGCATGCATGCTAAATGGCGCAGCCAGGCTGCGCCATAAGATATTCGCTTTGCGTTACTCGGGCTTTTCTTCAGCCTCAGGCTTGGCTTCTGCCTCAGCATCCGCATCTGTAACGATCTCTGTAGGTGGCACTTCCTCTTCTTCGAGATTCGGAGCAACCACCCCTACAATCAGCTCATCCGGATTGCTTTGCAGCTCTACCCCTGTGGGCAAAACCAGAGCCGAAACGGCGATGTGATCACCGACGTTCAAGCTGCTAATATCAACATCCAAACGGTCTGGCAGATCGTTGGGCTTCGCCCTCACTGCCACCTCACGGGCGCCTAACTGCACCACACCGCCTGATGCCTCGCCCGGGGCTTTACCGACGAGATGAATGGGAATGGCGACGGACACAGGCTCGTCCATACTGACCGCTTGCCAGTCGATATGCAACGGAGTTCTACGGATCGCGTCAAACTGGATGTCCTTGACCATGGCATTCATCCGCTCGTTTGCGCCCTTGAGCTGAAGAGTGATAATACTGCTGGAAGATACCTTGCCCAACAGTTCCACCAACTCTTTGACCCCTACCTGCACAGGCACGGCCTCTACGTGATGGCCGTAGACAACACCTGGCACAATGCCTGATTTGCGCAGTTCGCGCAATTGCCCCTTCGTACTGCTGTGGCGAATGTCCACAGAAAGCTCTGCACTGATACTCATCATTCTCCCCCTGTCCAAAGTTTTATTCTGGTTCCAGATTATAGCTCTAAACGCTGTTTATCAGTATGCCCAAGACAGGGCATGAACAAACATCCTGGAACCGCAGGCGTTGGGGGATTAATCAAAGAGGATACTTACAGAGAGGTCTGCATGAATCCTTCTGATGGCATCAGCGAACAGCGGAGCAACCGACAGCTGCTTAATCAGTGGCAGATGTTTCTCCGCGGGTAATGGAATGGTATTGGTGATTACCAGTTCCGTTAGTACCGAAGCTTCCAGGCGCTCTAAGGCTGGCGGCGACAGGATGGCGTGCGTGCAGCAGGCGCTGACCTCCAGAGCGCCCTGCTCCATCAATGCCTTGGCACCTTGTGTAATGGTGCCAGCCGTATCGATAATGTCGTCTATGATGATTATCCGCTTGCCCTTCACCTTGCCAATGATGTGCATGACTTCAGAAACATTTGGCTCGGGACGGTACTTGTCGATGATGGCGATAGGAACGCCGAGGCGGTCCGCCAATGCACGTGCCCGCGTAACCCCACCTAGGTCGGGAGAGACGACGATTGTATCGCTAATGCCTTTCTCCAGGAAATAGTCAGCCAGAATTGGTACGCCCAACAGATGGTCGACGGGAATGTCAAAGAAGCCCTGAATCTGCCCAGCATGCAAATCCATCGTCAGTACCCTGTCAACCCCGGCAGTGGTCAAAAGATTGGCGACCAGCTTCGCGGTAATCGGGTCCCTGGGTTTGGCCTTGCGGTCCTGCCTGGCATAGCCATAATAAGGTATAACGGCGGTAATGCGGCTAGCTGAGGCCCTGCGCAAGGCATCAATCGTGATCAGCAGCTCCATCAAATGTTCGTTGACCGGTACTGACGTAGGCTGAATTACAAACAGGTCAGCGCCGCGCACACTTTCGTTGATGCGTACGTGAACCTCTCCGTCCTTAAACCTGGATACTCTTCCGTCACACAATGGGACCTGCAAAATACCGGCAATTTCCTCGGCTAATGGCTGATTGGCGTTGCAGCTAAAAACTTTGATACTGCGCCCTGCCAACATCGACGTTACCTCCCTTATCCGTTTTCACGTCTCCTTCTGGCCCAATCAGGCTTGTTACTTTGCTTTTCCCGTGCGACAGCTAAAGCATCCGCCGGAACATCTTTGGTGATTGTTGAGCCAGCTGCTACATATGCTCCGCGACCGATATGCACCGGTGAAACTAAGTTGCTATTGCAGCCAATGAAGGCCTCATCCTCGATAACTGAATGGTGTTTATGCTTGCCGTCATAGTTAACTAGAATGGTGCCTGCACCCAAGTTAGCGCGCTGGCCGATGGTTACATCGCCTACATAGCTTAGGTGCGGAATCTTGCTGCCACTGCCCACCTTTGCGTTCTTCAGCTCGACGAAGTCTCCTACCTTTACCCCGTCAGCCAGCTCCGTCTGAGGCCGCAGATAAGCGTACGGACCGATCAAGCATCCTGCGCCTATCTTAGACTGCCTAGCTACCGAATGCTCAATGGTAACGCCGTCTGAGATCTTACAATCAGTCAGATGAGTGGCCGGGCCAACCAGACAGTCTTCACCGATGACAGTATTGCCCTGGATGATGCATCCGGGATAGATGACTGTGTCTCTGCCAATCTGCACGTTAGCATCAACCAGAGAAGTCTCGGGCTGTAGGAAGGTCACTCCCTCTAACATCAACCGCTCACGAATCCTGCGACGCATGATGTCTTCTGCTTCCGCCAACCGAATGCGATCGTTGATGCCGGTGGCTTCGGCCATATCTTTCAGTTCACAAGAAGCTACTATATCGCCCGATTTTGCCATAAGCGCAATTACATCTGTGAGGTAGTATTCTCCCTGGGTATTGTGCTTATCAATGCCCTTTAAGGCTGCCCACAGTTTGTTCGAATTAAAGCAGAAGAAGCCGGTGTTAATCTCATTGATCGCCCTCTGCTCAGGAGTTGCATCCTTGGCCTCTACGATACCTGTAACTGCCCCAGAGCTATCTCGCACGATGCGCCCGTAGTCACCAGGCTGCTCGAGGATTGCTGTCAGCACCGTAGCGTCGGCGCCTGTCTGTTGATGAATCTCAAGCATTGATTTCAAGGTTTCTGCACGAATCAGGGGAGTGTCTCCGCAAAGGATGAAGACGGTTTCCTCACCCCGATACGCTGGCTCCACCTGCATGACAGCATGTCCGGTCCCGAGCTGCTCCGCCTGGTGCACATATGTGTAGCCATCGCCCAGTTCTTCACGCACTTGTTCTGCGTCACGCCCAATTACCACGTAAATGCTGTTGATACCTGCATCAGTGCTTGCGTTGACTACATGTTCGACCAGGGGCCGACCGCAGAGGTTATGTAGTATCTTGTTGCGCTTCGACTTCATTCTCTTACCGGAACCGGCCGCCAGTATAATTGCTGATATATCCAAATAGCCCACGTCCCTTCTTTGATGTATAGGGAAGGCCTATCTATATCTCTCGCCTTCCAGAATAACCTAGTATTTATGTCCCGTAACATTATATATCTTTCTGCTTTAGTTTGACAGTATTCCCCATGTTGCGGGTGTGCATACGGGAAGGGCTAGCACTGAGGAGGCGGGGGATACGGGAGGGTGTAGGGGACGCATCCTATGCGTCCCGGGACCACCTAGACATTGCCTATCTGGGTGCAGACGCGACCGACCACTCATTCCGGGTATCGGGGCACCCAGGCCAGCTCCGGCGGGCGGCGCGGGCCGCCTTCCATATGCCTCCGGCTCTTCTGAGGCGGCTGCCAGTCCTAACCGGATATTCACCTTATTAGTCTACTGCCACTATCCTGGTTGAACCCACCGTGGACACTCAGAGTCCCTCGCTCTTTTATCCTGTTTATCTTCTCTGATGCGCCAGGAGCAAGGCTCTGGGGCCCCTTTGCTGAAAGCTGTGGTCCTTTATTATGTTCCTTGCTGCCTTGATCTTCGCTTGCATGATACATCTACTGTGTAGGGGACGGACCCTGTCCGTCCCGGCGCTAGCCAAATCGGGCAACCGTCCCACTTACACTACTGCGTGTTTCCTCATCATCATCCCACTTAAGAGGGTTGTTCACTGTATACTCCCGGATTTTCTCCAGGTCTCTCTCTCCACGTCCGCCAACAAACCCGCTGTGCTTGGGTGCATTGTTCCTTCTTCAATCGAGCCAGACATGCATGCATGATCTTTAGTACACAAGGTGATGAAATAAGCGCCAGGTGTAGTGTAATCATAGTCTGTTAGACGCAAGGATTTTCGACTATATTGACTATCAGCCATCGCGATGACCTCCCGGTATCTAATCAATTCACACGTATGTTCGGCCAAGGGTTATGTTTTCCCTCTTGGAGGGGCGTCTCTAAACGTAGGGGTAAGGCGGGACGGACAGGGTCCGTCCCCTACAATAATAGGCCCGCTAGATGGTTCACGCAGGCTCAGGATAACGTTAGCCTGCTTAAGAGGTGAGCTCATAGCAGGACTGGTAGGACCACATGACCTACGAGGAGAGGGGCCCAGGTGCTTGCTCCCGGCGCTTTAGATATCCAAGTTCAATCAAGGAGCGAGAGAGCCCAGGGGACAAAGCGGCAGCTGTTTGAGCTTGTGACTGGTGAGCGCAGAAGTGGGTTTAGCTCAGGGTTAGTTGGAAGCGTTAACGATGCGCCGCGCAGGCGAGTTCTGCCGCGACCCTGGGTGAATGAGCTCATACATTACGCAATCGCGTGCCGGAGCAAACCTGGGTGCCCCGAAACCCTCAGAAATGTGGTCCGCCACGTTCGCGGGGAGGTTGCACAATGGCGAATACTCTTGGTTTCGGGACGGATAGGATCCGCCCCCTACGGAAAACAGCATTGTCCCCGAGACCCCCAGGCACATCGCGACATGTTAGAGGGGCAAAAAAAAGAGCCTTTGTTAAGGCTCTTAGGAAACAGATGTGGTGTCCATTTGTTTGTGATATGCGTCCAACACCGCTAACTGCAGCCGCTCGCGGGTCTGGGAATTGATCGGATGAGCAATATCTCTGAATTCGCCTTCGGGAGTCTTGCGGCTAGGCATGGCGACGAACAGACCATTGTTACCGTCGACTACCCGGACGTCATGTATGACGAACTCGTCATCCAAGGTAATGGAAACAATAGCTTTCATGCGGCCTTCTGTGTTAATCTTGCGGATACGGACATCGGTGATGTTCATCCAATTCACTCCTTCGCACTTCTTGGGTGTTCCAATTGCCCTATTCTCCATTTGTCAACTTTTTCCCTTTATTAAATCTGACGATTTGAAAAGTTTTTTTGCTATTTTTTGGCTTAGCACCAAAATACTTGACGGTATATGCGAGTAGGTAGGGACGAACACTAAGACAGCAGGCAACTACGGCACGAATGCCGCATTTGGCCTGTAACTCAGAAAGGGAGTGAAGCTTTGCACAAGACAGTTATCGGCGTTTTCAACTCTGAACAGAGTGCAGAGAAGGCTGTCAACAGCTTGCGAGAGAGTGGCTTCAGAGATAATGAGATTTCTATCGTTGCAAAAAACAACGGCGGTGGACACAGTGGTGACGGCCGTCGCGATGACCGCAACCGCCATGACGAAGGCGAAGGCGGCGGTCGCATAGATACGACTCGCGGCGGCGGAGCTATCAGTGCGTCCAGCTACTACAACCGTGACTTTAGCGCTGGTGGTCCCGGCATCGCTGGTGACACGGGTGAAGTTTTCACAAACGCTGACACAGTTACTGACGGCGCTTTGTCTGGCGCCACCTGGGGCGGCTTGGCTGGCCTAGCACTCGGTGCAGGCGCGTTGGCGGTGCCTGGCGTAGGCCCATTGCTCGCAGCTGGACCTATTGCGGCAGCCCTGACTGGCGCTGCTACCGGCGGCATTGCTGGCGGGTTGATTGACTGGGGCATTCCAGAGGAACGTGGTCGCCATTATGAGAACAAGGTCCGTGAAGGCAACATCTTGGCCATAGTGCATGTCTCGGGAAACAAGGCTGATGAAGCTGCTAAAGTTTTGCGAGAACATGGGGCCAAGGACGTCGAAACTCATAACGAGTAACACCCAACAAACATTAGAGGCTGATGGCAATTGCCATCAGCCTCTTGTTTTTCTAACGGTTAGTTTTGTGCATAACATTGCCTGGCTTAACTGTGACTACCTGCTGATCTGCATCAACGTTCTCGAGCAAGGCTAAGGCAAAATAGTCGTTAATCAGCTTTTGCTCGGGCTCGCGCGTAGCGACCAGAACACCGCAGCCAACTGTAGTGCCACCGAATTCTTGCACCAATTCTTCCAGACCATGAGCGGTACCGCCGGCTCGCATGAAGTCATCGATAATCAACGCCCGGGCTTGCTTAGGCAAGCTGCGATGTGGCAGAGCCATTGTTTGCACACGCTTGTGCGACCCGGTCTCATAATTAATGTTAATGGTGGGGCCCTCGGTTCGCTCCTGCCGGATAACCAGAGGCCATCCTTCCAGAGAACCAGGCAGTTCCTTTCGGGCTATTGCCAGCGGAACCCCTAAATACCTGGCAGTTGCATACGCCAACGTAATGCCTTTCATTTCCACCGTCAACACGACAGTAGGCTCTCGATCCGCAAACAAGTGCGCGAAGAGCGACGCAAACTGTTCAACCTGTTTTGCATCTGTACAGAGGTCGCTGGTGAAGAGATAACCTCCGGGCAAAATACGTGCCGGGTCAGCGAGCTGTGCACACAAATCGTTGATAATCTTTGTTTGCCACTGGACATTACCGCCAGGACGCCAGCGGATGCCGCCGTTTGCACCTGGGATGGTCTCAATTACACCAAGATCCAACTGACTGAACGCCTTCTTGATGGCGGCCGCATCTTCACTAAGGGTGGATTTGGCAGCGTTCAGGCTATCAGCCAACTCCGATAGTGAAATTAGCTGATTAGGCTTGCCGCATAACAGGCGAGCCAAAACCGCAGTCCGCTCCCCTTTTCCGAGCTTGTCCACCACATAACCTCCTACTAGCTGCCCACCGCCAAGACCCGTCGGGCCAGCTCCAAGTCACTATCCTTATCAACATCTGTCCCTACCTCCGGGTAAGAACAGAAAACTGCTGCACCACGGAGCTGCAAGATCTTTGACATCTTCTGCTCCAACTCACCGACAGTCAGCAGTCCCGTCAGCAGCTTAAGCGCAAAGACCACACCTGGGATACCGAAGACCATTAGCATCTTAAGTGGCTGCTTGCGTGACTGCATCAAGCGGCGGAAGGTCGCCGCCAACGGAACTGCTTTCTCCGGATTAACGACGAAAATGTTGCCACCGGTATACTCGCCTTCGGTCAGTTTAACGTAGGTTCGCTTCACGCCAGGATACCGGCGCTCACAGTCCTGTCGACTGATGATGGGATAATAGAGATCGGCCTCTTTGGCACCTACCGCGGAGAATATCGCATCCAGAGCCTCCGGGGTAATCATCGGGATATCCGATGTGCAGAGCATTACCTTTTGCTCACCCGGCAAAAACTTGAGTGCGTCCAGTACGTTTTGAATGGCATCACCTGTCTCCGGCAGCAGCTTAACCTGTTCCGGAGCAAACGCCGAAAGTTGATCAACTGGACCCACTACAACAATCTGTTGAATGCTCTGGCACTTCACCAGGGCGTCCAGCACATATGAGATCATGGGCACGTCATTGATCGGCAGTAGCGCCTTATTAGTGAAACCATAACTGGATGCAAGGGTCTCCGACTTCCCACTGCCAGCTATCACTATTGCGTGCATACACCAACCTCCTCCTGTAAACACAGGTTATCCCGAACGCTCTATACTTCTTTATGCTCCTTTATCCATTCCATCAAGGCGTTTTCGGCATTTTCAATGTGCTCCTGCGCCAGGCGTTGAGCCAGTTCCGCATTGCGTTCGGATATTGCCTCAGCAATCTGACGATGTTCAAATAGTACTGCCTTCAGGCGGCCTGGTGCAGTTAGCGATGTGCTGCGAAAACGCTGTATGTGCTCCCGCAAATTGCTGATAATCTGCACCAACCTGTCATTATGGCTGGCTTTATACAGTATGGCATGGAAAGACTCATCATGCTCAATAACTGCCTTAATATCATTTTTCTCTATGCTTTCACTGATTTTGACCAGGATGCGTTCGATTTCTTCCAACTCATCATCGTTGATTCTCTCCGCGGCTAAGCCAGCAGCCATTGCCTCGAGAGCCCCACGAATCTCAAAGGTCTCTGCGACGTCCTTGATGCTAAGGTCGGAAACGTAGGCACCGCGTCGTGGCACCATGATAACCAGACCCTCGAGCTCCAGTTTGCGGATTGCTTCACGGACAGGCGTACGGCTGACACCCATTTCTTCAGCCAACTGCATTTCCATCAGTCGCTCGCCTGGTTTGAGGACGCCTTTGATGATTGCCTCCCGCAGGTGCTCAAACACTATCTCCCGAAGTGGCTTATAATTGTCCAGCTTAACTGGGATCAATCGTTCTGACATAGCTTACCTCCAACATGATGCCAATGGCATATTGTCTCTAGCATACATTATACAATACATTCGGCGGCAAGCGCCCGATTTCCTTTTTCAGGTATGCACAAAAAGCCCCGAAAACCATTAGGTAATAGACCTAACCACTGATCTGCATCATAGCCCTGCGGTAGAATGGCAAACAGGCTTGAGCCGCTTCCGGACAGCAGACAACCGAGAGCGCCGTTCTGCAGCAGCTTTTCTTTTAACTGTGCCAACTCCGGCCTGAGCTCGAAGGCGGCGGCCTCCAAGTCGTTATGCAGGAGCTTGCCAATAAGCGTCTGGTCACCAGAGTTCAGTGCCTGGAGGAACTCGTCGACACTAGGTGCCTCAGCCAGCAGCGGACGATAGCTTCTAAACACAGCCGGTGTCGAAAGCCCGAAGGGAGGCTTCACAACCAGCAAGTGCAAACTGATAGACAGGTGTAGGGGCTGAATCAGTTCTCCTCTACCTGTTCCCACTGCGGTTCCACCGTAGACGAAGAACGGCACATCAGACCCCAGTTGGGCAGCAAGCTCAGCAAGTTCTGAACTGGACATGCCTAATTCCCAGAGCCCGTTCAACCCGCGCAAGACCGCAGCAGCATCTGAGCTTCCACCCCCTAGGCCAGCTTGCCACGGGATCGTCTTTTTGAGCCGAATGACAACCCCACCTGCGGTTCGCGGCAGTAGCAGTGCGGCAGCGCGGTAGGCCAGATTCTCAGAGCCTGCTGGTAGATCTGATGCATCGCAGATTAGTTGTATGCCATGGCTGCATGGTTCCAACTCAACTTCATCATGGAGACTTATGGTCTGAAAGACGGTTACCAACTCATGATAGTTGTCTGTCCGCCTACCTAATACCTGCAGAAACAGGTTTATCTTGGCCGGAGCCAACTCCCTTATGGTCATCTGACTCACCTCCACCTTATTTTAGTACAAGCCTGGACAAGAAAAAAGAGCCGCTGAATGCGGCTCATGAAGGTTTGACAACACCCGCGACTACGTAAGCTTTGCGCCCACGCGTCTCCATTTCTTGGCGTATTTCCTGCAATATAGACATTGTCAAGGCCAGTTTTTCATAGAGGATGACCACCATATCGCCCGGCTGGGCAACGGCCATGGCTGCTTGCACAGCTTCCGACTCATGCAGATGAGTGCTGACCAACTGCGGATGCATGCCTGCATCAGTCGCCGCTTGGCGTAGGATTTCTGCCACCTCACCTGGCGCACGTCCCCGCTTGTCCTGATCCTCTTTGATGAACAACTGGTCAAAACCTCTACCGGCAGCCTGCCCCGCCCGGTAAATGCTGGCGGAGTGGCGATCTCCAGGAACAGCAACTACTCCTATCAGGCGATTCGTTGTCAATCCGCGAGCCATTTGCACGATGCTTTGGATGCCTGCTACATTGTGAGCGTAATCGACCATCACAGTACAATCGCCTACAGCCAACAAGTTCTGCCTTCCAGGGTTGTGGCTGGCATCGGGCAAGAAGCTGGCTAAGCCACGCCTGATTTGCTCAACGTCTATGCCAAGGCCTATAAGAGCTGCACACGCGGCCAAGGCATTGGCTACGTTATGCTGAGCTGACGCATTGAAGGTGATTGGCACGTCACAGAGATGGATCAGCGGGGTGCATTCGTTACCCCGGGCGAGACAGATTGTCCCTTGCCGGGCGAAAACCGCGTGTCCTCCTGCGCCCAGATGGCGACGGACATGAATGTTGTCCGATTGCAGGCTAAAGAGAATAAGCTGGCTGTTCGCCCTTTCCATTGCCTGCAAGCTAAATGGGTCGTCCGCATTGACAACGGCGTATCCGTCCTCACGTACAGCTTCCAACACCAGCGATTTGACCCAGACCAGGTCGCGCATATCCTCCAGGTTATCCTGGCCAAGATGATCCTCTGTGATGTTGGTGAGAACAGCCACGTCGCTTACCTGATAAGCTAGACCACCGCGTAATAAGCCTCCACGCGCAAGCTCAAGGACTGCCACATCAACAGACGGGTCATTCAGCACCACCCTGCTACTCCATGGACCAGTGGTATCTCCCGTGACGATGCATTGGCTGTTAAGATAGATGCCGTCTGTAGTGGTTAGACCGACAACGCCGTACTGCTGGCGTAGAACGTGCGCGATTAGACGACTGGTGGTTGTCTTGCCATTGGTGCCGGTAACCGCAACGATAGGTATTTCGCTTCTTACCCCATCCGGAAACAGGTTGTCAACTATTGCAGCAGCGACGTCCCTGCTTTGTCCCTCAATTGGGTAGTGATGCATTCTAATGCCAGGAGCAGCGTTAATCTCAATGATTGCTCCACAGTTTTCCTCAAAAGGCCGGCTGATATCAGAGGTAACTAAGTCGACACCGGCTACATCAAGGCCAACCAGACTAACTGCCCGAACCATGATGTCGGCAACCTGCGGATGCACCCGGTCAGTAACATCTATGGCTGTACCACCTGTACTGAGGTTTGCATTTTCTCGCAGCCATACTGTAGTGCCCTGCAGGGGTACAGATGATAACGTGAAGCCCTGCCTGCAAAGTACTGTTCTGACCACGTCGTCGACTACCACCCGCGTTAATGGCTTTTCGTGGTCATGGCCACGCAACGGGTCGGAATTTGTCTGCTCTATCAGTTGGTGAACAGTGCTGCTGCCATCGCCAACCACGTGGGCAGGAATGCGCTCAGAGGCAGCAATTAACCTGCCACCAACCACGAGCAATCTATAGTGCTTGCCCTGGATGTACTCCTCAATCAGGATCTGATTGCTATACCGGCTAGCGATGGTAAAGGCTTGTGCCAAGTCATCTTCAGAGCTGAGATTGAGCGATACTCCCTTGCCTTGGTTACCGTCGCAAGGTTTCACCACAACTGGGAAGCCCATCTGCCTCCAAGCCTCTAACGCTTCTTCAATCGAGCCAACCATTTTGCCGCGAGGAACAGGTATGCCTGCTGCCCGCAGCACTTCCTTGGTCAGCGATTTGTCACCTACTATATCAGCCGCAATACAACTAGTATCGCTAGTCAGTGTAGCCTGCACACGTTTCTGATATTTGCCTGTACCAAGCTGCAGCAAAGAGCCTTGGCCGATACGTGAGACACTGATCCCTCGTCTGACGGCTGCATCCCTGAGGGCTGCAGTGCTCGGTCCGAGCTGAGTTTTCCCGAGCTCCTTCCGCAACAGCTGAAGCTGCTCATCAAGCCTGATGCTGCATCGCCCTAGGGCTGCATTAATAACATGGATGCCAGTTTGCAGCACCAAGGACGCTATTCCGGGAGCCTTGCATTCGAAGACAACCTCATAGACACCTGGCTGATTGGTTGCCCTGGTCTTGCCGTAGCTTGTTCCAACACCCAGCATTGCCTGCAATTCCAACACGATATGCTCAAGAATGTGTCCAAAGTATGTGCCTTCCTGTAGTCGCCCCACAAAGCCACCATGGTTGCGTGAAGCACACCCATGTGACCTGAGACCGGGGAGCAAGGTTAGCAGCTTGTCGTTAAAGCCCACAAAATCACGGCTTTCCTTGCCGACCAACTCCTGTAAGTCTACCAAGGCCCTAACAGCAGGACGGTGCGTATATACGTTGCGCCCTTCAAAAATGCGCAACTCCAAAGTTTTCACGAATTACTTGCCTCCCTTGGTCATCTCTGGCTCGTCCGCAGCAATCGGTTTGCGCTGCTGCAAGCTGAAACCATAGCCAGAAGGTAGAACATGCAGACGCACATCTGCTAAAGCAAGCGCATCTGTCGGGCTCACTTCTGAAGTATTGGTGAAAGAGATATGCTGCCCATCAAGAATGGTTACCGTGCCTGATCCCATGACGGTGAACTCATTTTGCCGAACAATCATGGCAGTATTCTCGTCAAGTCCTATTCCCATCACATAAGGATTCTGGGCTACAGCAGATAGTAACCTGCCCAAGCGTCCACGTTGAGCAAAGTGCTGGTCGATGACTACGTCTCGCACCAGCCCAAAGCCTGGCGCCAAACGTACACCGATCTGCTTGGGCTCTTGCTCACCGCTTCCATGCACGATCATGGTTGAACTCATCACTGATGCACCGGCACTTGTGCCGGCAATTATCACACCCCGCCTATACGCTGCCAATAAGTGTTGATACAGCCGTGTGCCTCCCAGGATACTAGTGATGCGCAGTTGATCACCACCGGTGAAGAAAACGCCGCTGGCATGTTCCAACAGGCGCGAAACCATCGGATCATCCGCCTGATCTCTGCGAGCTACATCCAGCACACCAACCTCCGCAGCCCCCAAACGCAGAAAAATGTCCCGATATTGGGCCCCCACCACGGCCGGCTCCTGGGTAGCTGCAGTTAGCACCAGCAAGCGGGCTGACTTGCCGCCGGCCAGTTCGACCACTTCTCTCAGTATCGTGCAATCATTGTGCTTATCCTCTGCACCCCCGATGATCACCAGACTGCCGATGTTGTTTGCCAATGGCATCGGCCTCCCCTACTATAAAAGTCGAAACCATTGGTTATGTTTTCCGCTTAGCACTAAAGATATGCAGCAACCCTTATATTCAAGGGCGCAACACAAAAGCCCCGAGCTTGCGCTCGGGGCTTTTGAATTATTTGTTGGCCGCAGGTTGCCCGATGGACAACTCCACAGTCTGCGTGAGGACATCTGCATAGCTAACGGAGATGACTTTTACCGCGTGTTTTTCATCGTTTAGTTTCACGAGGAAGTGGTAAGGGTAGGTACTCTCCAAGACACCTTCACGAATAACAGTCTTGCGTCGGCCACGGTTGGCCTTAAGCCAGACTTTCTCACCAACATGGTTCTCCAGGTCACGCCTGATGTCTACCAGCGCGTTTTTAGCCGCCAAAGACAACCACCTCTCTCTTGCTTCTCTCCTTGTCCATTTTAGCACATTATCCTTAGGTTGTCAAACGCGGCCAAATATTATAGCAAGACTCCCAAAACGGTGTCAAGAAACATACTCGAATTTGTTAAGAATTTGTTTTCTCCGGCTTCGAAGCACTGATGTTTGCCGCTTGCCGGGATGCCAGCACGTTAGCCAATGCCACAAACTGCTGAACGGATAGCGCCTCACCCCTGATGTTTTCAGATACACCTATCTGTTTAAGGACTTCCTTGAGTAACTCTTTGTTGCCATTGACAACAGGAGCCAAGGCATTGAGCAAGGTCTTTCTCCGTTGGCCAAAGGCATGTCTAACTATCCGGAAGAAGAAGACTTCGTCAGTTTCCAAGCCGTACCGGGCAGTATCTTGTGGCACCAACCGTACAACCGATGAAGAAACCTTAGGCGCCGGGTAGAAAGCTCCAGGAGACACGTGCGTGGCAATAGACGGTTCTGTCCGAAACTGTACAGCTACGCTGAGGGCACCGTAGTCTTTCCCGCCAGGTTTGGCGACCATTCGCTCGGCGACTTCCCTTTGCACCAAAAAGACCAGATTGGAGAAAGCAATCCCAGACTCAAGGAAACCCATAATCAAGGGTGTAGTGATGTAATACGGCAGATTGGCGACAACCTTTGGCACACACCCTGCCGGGAGCAAACTTCGGTATTCGACCTGCAATGCATCAGCATTGATGATTCGAACGTTTGACATCCCGCCTACCGTCTCTTGCAGAGCAGGCAGCAACCTGTTGTCCTTTTCAATCGCGATCACCGCCCCGGCCTGTGCAGCCAGCGCTTGGGTCAAGGTGCCGAGTCCTGGGCCCACTTCTATCACCACATCGCCCTGCTCAAGCTCAGCCGCCGCAATTATTCTGTTCAGGGCGTTCTCGTCTATCAGGAAGTTTTGGCCGAACCCTTTGCTTGGGTGCAGACCGTGTCTGTTTAGCAAATCCCGCACTACAGTCGGCCTAGTCAGCTTCAGCTGGATCACCTCCTACAGAAGACAAGCCAAACAACCTACAGGCATTGGCTGTTGTGATACGCGCCATGGTATCATAGTCCATTCCCCGGATATCAGCCAGTTTGCGGACGACCTCCGTGACCAGCGAAGGGTGGTTTAGCTTGCCGCGATATGGCTCGGGCGTGAGGTATGGGCAGTCTGTTTCCGCCAGTATCCGGTCTTCTGGTACCGCAGCAGCTGCATCAACCAGCCGGCGCGCATTGCGGAATGTCACCGGACCGGCGATCGAGATGTATAGTCCCAAGTTGATGAAGTCCCGCACCATTTCGGCGCTGGCTGAATAACAGTGCATGACTCCTCCCGCCGGGAAAGGTCCTTCCTGCTGCAGGATGCTCAGCGTATCCTGATGCGCGTCACGGTCGTGAATAATGACCGGAAAGCCGAGCTGTTTAGCCATGCGCAGCTGCTCCCTAAAAGCATTCTGCTGTTGGTCCCTAGGAGAATTATCATAGTGGTAGTCAAGGCCGATTTCTCCCCAGGCCTTAACTGCAGGACTTAACGCCAAATCCTGCAGCTTCTCAAGCAACTGTTCAGAAAAGTGCCTGGCATCATGCGGATGTAGACCAACAGCCGCATACAAGCCTGCGTAGTTCTCCGCCTGCCTGACTGCCAGCTCAGATGAGGCCAAATCGTATCCTACATTTACAATGCCTGTCACCCCAGCTGCCCGGGCTGCCTCAAGAAACTTGGGCAGCTCGGGAGCCAGACGTTTGTCGTTAAGATGAGCATGTGAATCAATGACCACTACATGTCCTCCTATTTTGCTTTGCTACCGGGCTTCACATCGCGCAAGGGGGTTAGCACTGCCATTGACTCGCCATCAGAGGCGGCCAGGATCATGCCTTGTGACTCAACGCCCCTGATCTTGGCAGGTTTGAGGTTGGCGACGATGACTACTTTCTTGCCGATGAGCTCCTCTGGATTATAGTGTTTGGCAATTCCCGCAACAATAGTCCTTTCTTCACTGCCCAGCAGGACCTGCAGCTTGAGCAGTTTATCTGCCTTGGGTACAGCCTCAGCCGCGATTACCTCCACCACGCGCAGGTCTACCTGACCAAACAGATCAATGTCGATCTCTGGTGCAAGTGGTGGCTCGAGTGGGGCTTTTTGGGCTGCCGCTTCTGCCTCCCGGATGGCCTGCAAATCAATGCGCGGGAAGAGCGGCTCTCCCTTATTGACCTTGGCGCCACTGGGCAAATTGCCTGCCTGGCAAGCTGAATCCCAGGAAGTGACGCTCTCTGGGGATAACCCCAGCTGAGCCCACAGTTTAGGCGGCGTGTTAGGCATAAACGGCTGCAACAATGTGGAGACCACCCTGAGAGAGTCTGCGAGCATGTATAGCACCGTTGCAAGCTGTGTGCGCCCTTCCTCTGTCTTAGCCAGTATCCAGGGAGTAGTTTCATCGATATATTTGTTGGCTCGCTTAACAAGGTTCAATATGGCCTCCAAAGCAGCATTGAACCGCAGACCATCCATGGCTTGATTAACCGCACTGGGGGTAGCTCCAATTAAGCTCTCAAGCTCACTGTCAAAGGCTGTTGCTGCACCACGAGCCGGTATAACACCGTCAAAATACTTTTCAATCATGGAAACCGTACGGCTTAGCAGGTTCCCAAGATCATTGGCCAAGTCAGCGTTCACCCGGGTAACGAACAGGTCTTCTGTATAGGCACCATCAGCTCCAAACTGCACCTCACGCAGGAGGTAGTAACGCAGGGCGTCGGCGCCGTAGCGGTCTACCAGCACAACCGGGTCCACCACGTTCCCCTTGGACTTGGACATCTTGTCGTCACCGAATAAGAGCCAGCCATGCCCAAATACCTGTTTGGGCAGTGGAAGGTCGAGCGCCATCAGCAGAACTGGCCAGATGATGGAATGGAAGCGGACAATCTCTTTGCCCATCAGATGAATATCTGCTGGCCAATATCTATCAAAGTTCGCTTGGTCGTGACCATAGCCGATGGCGGTGATATAGTTGCTCAGTGCGTCTATCCACACGTAGATCACATGCTTGGGGTCAAAAGGCACAGGAATGCCCCAAGTGAACGTGGTGCGAGAGACGCAAAGGTCCTCAAGGCCTGGCTTAAGGAAGTTGTTGACCATTTCGTTGCGACGCGAAGCCGGCTGGATGAACTCAGGGTTCGCCTCAATGTGCTTAAGCAGTCTGTCCTGATACTTGGAAAGCCTGAAGAAATAGCTCTCCTCCGTAACCCACTGAACGTCGCGCCCGCAATCAGGGCATTTGTTTTCCTTCAGCTGCATTTCCGTCAGAAAAGCTTCGCAGGGAACGCAATACCAGCCTTGGTACTCGCTCTTATAGATATCGCCCTGCTCGTATAGACGATTGAAAATCTTCTCTACAGCTACGACATGGTGCTTGTCGGTGGTCCGGATAAACACGTCATAGTCAATGTCGAGCAGCTTCCAAAGCGATTTGATTGATGCGACCAGTTCATCGACGAACTGCTTGGGAGTTTTGCCTGCTGCCTCTGCGTTTTTTTGCACCTTCAGACCATGCTCGTCCGTACCGGTGAGGAAACAAACATCATACCCTCTTAGGCGTTTGTAACGGGCAATCGTATCAGCGATAACTGTTGTGTAGGCGTGGCCGATGTGCAGTCTCCCGCTAGTGTAGTAAAGGGGTGTGGTCAAGTAGTATTTCGGTTTCTGGGTCATTTTTGTCTCTCCTTCCTATTCGATAACATTCTCTCCCAGTGTGGACGCAAAAAAACCCCATCCCATGCAGGGACGGGGGTCCGTGGTACCACCCTGATTCACCAGGAGAACCTGGCCTCAGCGGGCTATATAGCCCAGATTGTAGCGCTTTCAGCGGGCATCCCTACGGTGACCTTCAGAATGCCGACTCCGGAGCCATGTTCACTAAGCCAACTGCACCGGTTCGCACCAACTACCGGCTCTCTGCTGCACCTGTTACCTAGTTACTCTTTCCATCATTGTCGCAAATGTATGTAGTTGCCATGTATTCTAGCAAGACAAGTGTACATTGTCAAGTCTGCCCCCGACAATGCGATTGACAGCCTTGTCAACACAATCACTGTTTTGTCACCTGAGCATCATTCTCAGTCACTTTTTACATCATTTCCGCAATCGAGGTATTGACAGCTATTGGCATTCTTGGTATAGTGAGCTCAGGGCGTAATTTGTCGAAGTATGTCGGATAAGGAGGGGAGCTTATGAAGTCAACTGGTATCGTACGCAAGGTAGACGAGCTAGGTAGGGTGGTTATTCCGATCGAGCTGCGCCGTACATTGGGTATTGATGAGAAGGATTCGCTGGAGATCTATGTAGATGGCGAGCGTATCATCCTAAAGAAGTATGAGCCTGCTTGCATCTTCTGCGGAAACGCTGAAGAGGTTACCAACTATCGTGGTAAGAACATCTGCGGCGCATGCATGAAGCTTCTGGCTGAACAAGCCAAATAAGCTACATATATTTTACGCGGAAGGGTAATGCCTTCCGTGTTTTATTTTGCCAAAAAAAGTACACGGAAGGCATTACCCTTCCGCGTAAAATATATGTAGCTTATTTGGCTTGGTCAGCCCGAAGCTGCATG
>JAWLDB010000022.1:0-22677 GCA_041686915.1 Bacillota bacterium | reverse complement strand
TGTGATCAATAGCCTAGTCAGAAAAGTTGTCAACACGGTGCATAATGTCAAACTGCTCTGGGCATGAAAAGAAATAGAGCGGACACGTAGTCCGCTCCGTAGGTTTGGCGATAGGGTCAATTAGCGACCGCCAGTGCGGCCAGCCAAAGACTCCTCTGCCATGGCGATCATCTTACGAACCATGTGGCCACCGATAGCGCCGGTGTCACGGGTCGTCATGGTGCCCCAATACCCATCAGCAGGGGTCTGGATGCCCAACTCATTAGCTACTTCATACTTGAATTGGTCAAGAGCCTTCTTGGCGTTAGGAACAACTGGAGTGTTGCTGGAAGAACTTCCGAGTGCCATTAATCAGTCACCTCCTTGCGGTTGGTATCTAAAGTATGCCACCAAGCTAAAGGGACAATACTGTCAGTGTTTACCGCTGTTTGGAGGATGTGGTGTCATTACCAGTAGCGCTTGCTATTGCCAACCTGCATAGAGAAATCCCCAAGTTGTCTTGGGGATTTCTTTTGTTTTGGGTTGGGCGGTAGGGGTCTCAGCACTCAAGCTTGTTTGATAGTCGCCCTTACACGTTCAATGCTTCGTCGATCCATCTTGTCAACCGTGAGAACGACACGCCCTACAGTGGCAGTCTCACCTGGCTTTGGTATGCGGCCCAGTATTGCATAGATCAGGCCACCAATCGTCTCTGCGCGGTTCGTCGGAAGATGGATGTTGAGCTCATCATTAACCTCTTCAACTGTCAGCCTGGCGTCAAAGAAGGTGGTATACTCGTCCAACACTTCCACCGGTGGGTCTTCTACATCATACTCATCTACTATTTCGCCAACAATTTCTTCAATCAAGTCTTCAATTGTCACAATACCGGCTGTACCACCGTATTCGTCTATGATGATAGCCATATACACCCGATGCTTCTGCAGGTCGCGCAGTACTTGCCCACTTAGCTTGGTCTCAAGCACATAAATCGTGGGTCTGAGCAGCTTGCGCAAATCAAAGGCTGACTGCTCCTCCGTGGTTAACGAACATACATCTTTGGCATGCAGGAGACCGATGACGTTATCAATATCCTCCTCATAAACAGGGATGCGGGAATAACGGTCGCGCCGTATGATTTCCAGCAGATCCTGCAGCGAGGAGTTCACCTCAATTGCTGTCATGGCGGTACGCGGAACCATGATGTTGCGTACAGGTGTATCGGTGAGCTCTAAGACGCTATGAATCATGCGACTCTCGGTACCTTCGATTACACCCAGCTCTTCACCCACATTGACCAGGGTGCGAATTTCATCTTCAGTTACTTCCTCACGATTGCCAACCGGTTCACCCAGTAGCCGCACCAGCGCCCCTGAGATGAGAGTCAAGATATATACCACAGGGTAAAGCAGCTTCATTAGCAGGCTAATCGGGCGAGCTATACGATAAGAAACACTCTCGGGATGATGGGTAGCCAGGCTTTTGGGGCCGATTTCGCCGAAAATCAGAATGATGATAGTCATCGCTGCCGTAGCCACCGTGATGGCGCGCCCAGCTCCAAGCATCTCAATCATCAGTGCTGTAAAGAGAGACGACGCAGCGATATTCACAATGTTATTGCCCACCAGAATGGTTGCCAGCAACCGCTGTGGCTTTTCTTTCAAGCTCTCTACCAGTCGCGCCCGCTGATGCCCATTCTCAGATAGAGTTCTCAGCCGGATACGGCTGATACCGGTCAAGGCCGTCTCGGCAGCCGAAAAGAAGGCAGAGGCTGCTATTAGTGCTACCAGTAGAGCCAACTGCCAAAATGATCCTGCCAAAGCGGTCACCTCCCAGAGCGCTGATTCAGGTGTATTCTTCCCTGTTGGGTGGATTAAATTAGTTTGCAGATTTCCAAATCTCCGCAATAATCTCTTGTTTACCTCAGATTAGTGCAATTACTTGTCTGGCTGAGGGAGCTATACTGGTTACAACGTCGGGCTTCGAAACACTTGCAGACGCAAGCCCCGTCAACGCGAGAGGAGGTATAACATGTTTATCAAGCTAGGAATATTGAACAGCAGACGGCAACTGGGCAGAAGTTTGCTAGTCTTGCTGGCAATGGCTTTATCCGCTGTGAGCCTTACATCTGCAATGTCATTAAGTGATGGCGCCATGGCAGGTGCTTCCATGACATATCGCGAGATACTTGGTGGCGAAATAGTCGCTTTCCCGGTCAGGTGGGTTGGGCAACAGAGCACAGACACCAATGGGAACGAAGTGCTCTACTACCAACGCCTGGAAAGAAACCGGTTAAGCTGGATGGAATGGTTGTATCCAGAGCTGTATGACAAAGGATACCTGTCCTATCAAGAGATAGGTGACTCTGAGTTCTTCGATCCTGTTGATTTGTCAGCCATGCAGCAAGTGCCCGGCATCACGGGTATCAGCATGGTTCCGCAATTGCCCGCATCAATAGCGAAAAAAGGGACCCTGGAGCACGGTCTGCAGGTGGCTGTCATGCCCGCCCCACCTGGTTATCTACCTGGGCGAGGCTTCTCAGCTGAACAGGAAGCAGCAGCAGCCGCTGTGGCGATCACCAACTCACATTTCTTTGTTCCCAAGGACCAATTGTCTGCTATAGCCTCGCTAATCCCGGATGAGGCTGTTGGGAACCCTCTTATACCGCCACCTTTCGATGAAGTGCTGCGCCTTAAAGATGCTGCAGCCGAAAAGCGAATCAAGGAGAACATGCAGCTACCCAAACCTGGTGATTCAATGACGTTACTGCTGCCGAAACTCCGGGAATCCGAAACCGGAGGCATGTTGCCAGACTTCTCAAGCCAGACGGAAATCAGCCTGCAGCTTATCTCTCAGGCGGCTATCCCAACCCGCACAATCTCCTGGATTACTGAGCTAGGTACTCCGGCGGATGAGACTGCTTACCTGCATGCACCCGTTGTCTGGGTACCGCAAAGCACCTGGAATGAGCTTTGGCGCCAAGCCGCCGGAGATAAAGCGTACATGCCGAGCAATGTAGCGTTGCAGATAGACAATATGGAGCAGTTGGACAGTTTGGTCATCGAGCTGCAGAACCGATTTCCAAAATATACGTTTGTCAGCGTGCCCAACCTGCAGCAGAGGGCTGAAAGCCTTTCGCTGCTGGATCGATTTTTCATTGCGCCTCGCCATCTGTGGGTGCTAAAGGGAAAAAGCACCTTAGCTGTGCCACTGCAACTAGGCCAAGTAATGGGACTACTGTTGTACTTGGTCTCGGGCATGCTAATCGCCAGCCGCATGCTGACCGGAGCCAGTGCCAGGCGCAAGGAAGTGGGCGTTCTCAAAGCGCTGGGAGCCAGACGTAAAGATATCACTGTGATGGCACTCACTGAGGCATTCCTCATTACCATCATCGGCAGCAGCGCAGGGTTTGCCCTGGTTAGATTAGGTGCCTTGATGAAGCAATTGAGTAATGACGTGCCGTTTTCCATGATCCTAAACAGCACAGTAAGTGAATATGCGATGGTGGTCGGCGTAGCTACTGCAGTATCAATGCTATTTGCCTTGGTACCGGCTGTCCGCATGGCAAACCTTACCGTAATGGAGGTGCTGAGGAATGACTAATGTCGAGACGGCTAAGCAGGGTCTAGGTCTAAGTAGCTGGCAACAGGTGCTTAAGGTAGCAGTACGACGCTGGAAGTGCTTCTGGAAAGTCCAGTTAGCAGCCTTGCTGCTAACTGCGGCGGTGGTCTGTGCGCTAGTGCTGTACAACGGTTATGTCAATGCGATCGGTGCAGAAATGAGCGGCCGTGCTGCCAAGATAGATCTACTATCTGACGTAGCGGTTGACGTGCCGCACGGGGATACGTTAGCTCCTGATACACCCTATAGCAGGCTGGTTGCCAGTTGGAAGAAAGGTAGCGTAGAAACGGCCTTTGGCAGCAGGCAGATAGCGGCTGTGTACGGTGTGAGTAGTATCCGGGACGCGACTGCCCATATTCCTGTGCCCGTAGATGACGCATTGTGGGTGCCAGAGCAATTGATGTCCAAGTGGCAGCTCGAAGTAGGTTCACCGTTTCTCCTGCGCTTTCACATCAACGGTATTTGGCATCAAGTGACCACTACCGTCGCCGGCAGCTATGCTGCCACTGCCTTTGACCAGCCCCTGCTGGTGAACGAGATCTGGCTGCTCAGGCAGGGAGTGGACTTGGTGTCAGGCCATCGGGGGCTATATTCTGTAAACACGGGATTTGAGCATCGGTTTAGTGACTATGTCAAACACGTCCGTCCAGAAGCGGTAATCATCACCCCAGACTATGTTGCTGGCCAGGCCAAACAGATTGTATCCGACTCGTTCGCAAGCAGCATGCCAGCCATATCAATGCTGGCTCTCCTCTTGGTGCTCGGTATAGGCACCATCAACATGCTCACATTCATGGACAGTAAACGCGAGCTGTCTGTCCTGAAAAGCCTCGGCATGCGACCGGTGGAAGTCGGATCACTGTTCTTGTTGGAAGCTGCCGCTACTACCGTCCTCGGAACGGTTGCCGGACTCGTGGCTGCCCTTGTCGCGCGGGCTTTTGTATCTACTCCCTTGGCCATTTCGGCAGATGGACTTAGGTCGGTCTTAACGCTGGTAGCCGTCAGTTACGCTACAGCTGTATTGGTCCCTTACAGGCTAGCCTGTATCTCCACAGTTAACGAATTGATGTTGGATCGCCCCATTCCTTTACTGCGTCAGACTCATACCAGCCTGACTCGCCGTTATCCAGCGCTAGAGGATAAGCTTGGGGCAGGGCTGAAATGCCTCAAATTGAACGCCCCTGACGGAGAGTTTGCAGGAATTGCCTTCCGCAAGGCAGGGCAACACGTAAAACAGGGTGAGACGGTGGCCTGGGACAGCTTCGCTTGGGGTCTTGGAGAGAAGACCTATGTGGCTCCTTGCGACGGCGAGGTGGTTGAATGCGACCTGAGACAGGGTCTGATTGCCATCAGACCGCAGCGCGATGCGGCCAATAATTAGTCATATACAGAGAGAGAAAGAGGAGGTTTGTTCGATGAATGATGTTCTGCTGAAGACGGTAAACCTGCACAAGGCTTTTCACTTGGGCGAGACGATCTATGCTGTGAATGATGTCAATATTGCTTTGCAGCGAGGAAGTTTGAACATCCTGGTTGGTCCATCCGGCAGTGGCAAGAGCACGCTGCTCAGCTTGCTCGGAGGCTTGGATCGACCTATGAGCGGAGACGTTGTGCTGGAGAGCGAGTCATACAGCGCACTTAATGAGGACGGTTTGGCCATGCTGCGCCGACGCAAGTTAGGCTATGTTTTTCAGTTCTTCAACCTGATACCCCACCTGACAGCGCTGGAAAACGTGATGCTGCCGATGCAGTTTATCAATACTCCTAAGAAAGAAGCAAGAGAGCGGGCGGTGCAGCTGATGGAGAAAGTAGGGTTAAGTAAGCGCATGCAGCATTTACCCCTGCAGCTATCCGGCGGCGAACAGCAGCGTGTAGCCATAGCCCGCGCCCTGGCCAATAAGCCGGCTCTTGTATTGGCCGATGAACCGACGGGTAACTTGGACAGCAAGACCCGTGACGAGATAGTAGGACTGTTCAGCCGATTAAACCAGGAGGATGGTCAGACATTTGTCATGGTAACCCATGACGAAAACATGCGTCGCCACGCTCACCGCATTTTCCACATGGCAGATGGCGTTGTAATAGGAAGCAATTAATGATGCCAACGCGGCACGCCGCTTCGTGCCGCGTTGCCTATACCAAACAAGAAAAGAGTGATGCACATGTTTGTCAGGCTAGGCCTACTAAATAGCAGCCGCCAGCTTGGCCGCAGCTTGTTGGTAGTCCTGACGATGGCACTGGCGGCTGTCAGCCTAACGTCTGCCCTTTCCTTCAGCAAGGGTATCATGCCAAAGAGCAATATGTTCTATAGGAGCTTGATTGGTGGCGAGATCCTGGTGGTGCCGGTGCGTTGGGCAGGACAAGAGCAGCAGGGCTCGCAGTTGGAATTACGCAAACTGCAGCGCAGCGGTCTCAGCTGGTTGGAAGCAATATATCCCGAGCTGTACTCCGAAGGCTATCCCGCACCACAGGAAGCCAGCAAAACGAGGTTAGATGACACCGACTTAACTCAGTTGAAGAGCTTCCCAGGAGTGGCGGCGGTAAATTCGGTTCCCGTAATGCCTGCGTCGTTACACAAGCAGAAGGACGGTATCAACTACGAGTTTGAGGTTATGCTTTGCCCCGCCCCTGATACGGAGTTATTACCACAGGGTTTATCACGGTTACTGACTCAAGGCGGAGACATCGCTATCAAGAACAAGTTTACCCGTTATGATGAGCTTAGGGTGAGTCAGATTGTGTCTACCATCCCAGACGAGACGGTAATAGGAAATGCTGGCATATACCCGACCTTTCAGGAAATCCAGATGCGCAAAGAAAACATAGCACGGAAGCAGCTGGCTGAAATCATGAAGCTGCCCGGTAAGGACGACAAAGTCACACTGCGCGTACCGTCCTTCCGGCTGTCGGCTAAGGGGGAATTGATACCCGACTTCAGTCGGCAGATAAGCAGAAACATAACCATAGTTGGAGAGGCAGCAATCCCGACGAGGGAAATATGGGTAGCAGACAGCCATGGCAACCCAGCCCCTGAGCAGGGCTTCTTACATCTGCCGTTGGTCTGGGTGCCAGAGACCACTTGGGAAGAGCTATGGGCGGATGCGGCTGCGGGTGAGGCATACCGTGCGACCACCGTAGCGCTGAAGGTAGATGATTTAAGCCGTCTGGAGGATACGGTGCTTAATTTACAGCATGCCTTTCCACATTTCGCTTTTGAGAGTGTGACCAAGCTGGCCAGCAGATTGGAGTCCGGGGGACTGATCGACTATTTCTACACAGTGCCAGAAGTGTTTTGGCGCCCGAGCAAGGGATCAGCTTTAAGTATGCCAGTGTCTCTAAGCCAGGCACTCGGGGTTTTGATGTATCTAGTGGCTGGCATGTTCATCGCCAGCCGGATGGTCACCGGCGCAGCAGCCCGCCGCAAGGAGATTGGCGTTCTGAAGGCGCTGGGAGGGCGTAGAAGAGACATAATTACAATGGCGCTCAGTGAGGCGTTTCTGGTGGCGTTTATTGGTAACACTGTTGGGTTCTTGTTGGTGAAAGGCGTAGGTGTGTTTATGGAACTGAGCAACAAGGTGCCACTGTCAGAGGTGCTGATGGGGGTTGCCGGCGAGTACTGGTTGGTCACAGGGGTGGCTGTGCTCACTTCTATAGTCTTCGCCCTTATTCCAGCTATCCGCATGGCCAACCTGACAGTAATGGAGGTGCTGCGGCATGAGTGATTTAAGTCGTTTGCTGATCCTAGCTAGCAAGCGTTGGCGAAAGAGCGCTAAAGCACAACTTGCTGCAGTAACACTGACAGCAGCGGTTGTCGCGGCGAACCTGTTGTTTGCCGGCTATGTTGCCGCCTCTGGTCAGAGGCTCGGCGTACAGGTTAAACCGGTGGACTTGGTCGCTGACGCCATGGTAGAAAGACCGGAGGGAGTAACACCATACTCACGCAATGGTACCCCTTTGGCCTCATGGATACTGCTAACCGCAAAAACGAGTTTTGGCGTGCTGGACCTAGGCGCAGTCACTTCCCACGTAGCCCTATCTGGCATGGACTGTCCGGCTCCTAATCCTGCACCTGGTGAGCTCTGGGTCCCCAGCGAGTTGGCGGGAAAATGGGACCTGCAACCTGGAGACGAGTTATACCTGGCTTTAAACATTGACGGCCGCAGCTATGAGCAGACTCTCACGATAACAGGAATGTATGACGCGGGCAACTATGACCAGACCATGCTGGTCAATCGACAGTGGCTGTCCAGGCAAATAGGGCAGCAAATAACCGGTATGGAACGCACGATTTACCGCGTTCCGCCCGGCGGCATGACTGAGTTTATCGACTACATGAGCTGGCGATCAAACGTTAAGCTGATCACCCCGGACATTGGTGCCCAGGTCGCGCGGGAAATGGTTGACAGGTCGTACGCAGCAGGCTCGCAAGCCCGCATGCTAATGGTTGTCTTTTTGGTGCTAGGTGCGGGCACAATCGGTATGCTATCCTTCATGGACGGTAAACGGGAACTGTCTGTTTTGAAGAGCTTAGGTCTAAGACCCAAAGAACTCGGTGCTTTGTTCGCAGTAGAAGGCATTTTCAACGGAGTGCTTGGGCTGACAGCAGGCGTAGCGTTAGCCATGTTAACAACCAGGCTGCTGCCTTTTCCTACTACGGTCAGGGCAGCTGATGTCGGCAATACATGCTTGCTAGTACTGGTGTCATATATGCTTGGTATTAGCTTGCCGTACCTGTTGGCTAGCAAGGCCACAGTGAACGAGCTGCTGCTTGATCGTCCTATTCCACTTATCCGCAAGTACATCAAGGGACTAAGTCGGCGTTATCCAGCGCTGGAAGGGAGAATCGAGGCCGGTCTACGCTGCTTGAAGCTTGGCTCCGATGACGGTGTCTATGAAGGTATCATCTTCCGAAAGCCAGGAGAGAGCGTGAAAATTGGCGAGACGGTCGCCTGGGAGCGCTATGCATGGGGTTTAGGCGAGAAACACTTCATTGCCCCCTGTGACGGTGAGGTTCTGGAATGCGATCAGCGACACGGAATCATAGCCATCAAGCCTTGTAGAGAAGCATCGAACAACTGATGATGGTGCTAGAGGTTAGGTAAGTTAGGAGGCGCGTAGCATGTTCATCAAGCTTGGGCTGATAAACATCCGTAGACAAATGTCTAGAAGCGTGCTGGTGCTCATGGCAATGTTCCTGGCTGCCATTAGCCTTACCTCTGCGCTCAGCATGAGCCAAGGCAGACCGGCAGAAGCGGCATCGGCTTACACGGCTTTCTTTGGTGGCGATATTCTGGTGTTACCGCTCAAGTGGGCTGGGCATAGCATGGATGACATCACCAGTAATCAGGAGCTGGAGTTTAGCCGTTTGCAGCCAGACGGCTTCAGCTGGATGGAGTTGATCTATCCGGAGTTGTATGAGCAGGGTTATCTAGCCTTACAGGGCAAGTCGCCAACACTCTACTTCTCGCAGGAGCAACTGAATGCACTGGGACAAAACTCGCTGGTGGAAGCTGTGAACGTGTTGCCGCAGATGCCAGGACGATTGGTATACAACCACAAGGGACAGCAGCTAGGTCGAAACGCTTGGATAATGCAGGCCGGGACGGTTCCTCTGCGGGACATTCGCGGGAACAAGTATGATCAGCAAATGACATCTGATAGCCCTATCGCTCGTGTTGCCATTAATGCATTTGTCAAACCACCTCGAGATGAGGTACTGCAACGTGTTTCGCAAATTTCGGATGAAGAAGCAGATGCTACGCTGCCGAGGCCAGTTGGAGAGGAAGCCAAAGAGTATGGGCAGGATGTCATCCGCATCACCAAGGAGCGGATGGCGGTTCGCACTTGGTCCAAGGAACTGCCCACCCCTGGACCGGATGATGCATCACTTCTGCAGGTACCAAGTCTCAAGATTACTGACCAGGCAGTGCTAGCCGACTATTCGGTCCTGGCAGAGAGAACAGTCACCCCTCTTGCCTATACAGCGCTTGCCACCCGCACTGTTTTTTACCCGGCTGCCCTGGGTTGGGGAAGAGAACAAGGCTATCTGCACGCTCCGATCATCTGGGTGCCGCAGACACTCTGGACAGAGCTCTGGCAAGACGCGACAACCGGGTCCGCTCCTGTCTATAGTAACGTGTCGCTCAAGGTGAAAGACATGAGCCGGTTGGAGCAGACAGTCGTTGAACTGCAACAGCAGTTTCCCAACTATACCTTCGTGAGCGTGGCAAGTCTGGTGCACCGGCTGGAATCCATGGCGCTGCTCGACTACTTCTATGCCGCTCCTGAGTGGGTGTGGCGCTTTAGCAGGGGAGGAACCCTGGGCTTTCCAATACAGCTAGGCAAACTGATTGGTGTGCTGATGTTCCTGGTAGCCGGTATGCTGATTGCCAGCCGCATGTTGACGGGAGCAGCCCAACGTAGCCGGGAAATCGGGGTGTTGAAAGCCCTGGGGGCTCGCCGGAGGGATATCATTCAGATGACCATGACAGAGGCGTTGGTGCTGGCGGTTCTGGGCACTGGCTTAGGGACATTCATCGCCAAGCTGGCAGGTATCTATGTGCAGATTAACAACAGCGTACCGTTATCTGAGATTGCAAGCAACTTGCTCTCTGAAGTTGGTCTGGTAACGGGTGTAGCGGTAGCCGTCTCAATGCTGTTTGCCTATATTCCCGCTACCCGCATGGCCCGCCTGACTGCGATGGAGGTGTTGCGCAATGAATAGTGTATTGGGGGTAGCTGTACTCTCTATCCGGCGTTGGCGGGAGGCCTGGAAGGCTCACGCTGCCGTGATAGTGTTGACCGCCGCCATCATCTGCGCCTTCGTGCTATTCACCGGATATCTAAACGCCCTTGGCCGGGATGTCAGCGGGCGCATCCGCCCGGTTGACCTGGCAGCAGGAATGCTGATGGAAGCCCCGCCGGGTACGGAACTGCCAGCACCGTTCTCAAACGCATACGGCGCTTATTATTGGCGCATTATGCAGGCAGCCACTTCCGCCGGGGTGCAGGTGATTGCCGCCGTAGAACATGCGCCAATGGCCTCGATCTTGCCTGAACCTAAAGCCGGTGAAGTGTGGTTGCCCGAGACCCTAGGGGCGGAGTCTGGGCTTGAGATTGGCGATGCCTTTCACCTGTCCTTCCATCAAGGCGGAAGGTACTACGATCTAAGCGGAACGGTGGTAGGCTTCTACGAAGCAATGGACGAGTATAACCCCCTGCTGGTCAGCGCAGATTGGCTGCAGGAGCAGGGACTGGCGATTGGAGGCAGACTGCGTGGTTTGATATCTCCTCGGCCCGGACGTGAAAGCCTTCTAGCCAACGAAGTGCGCAATAGCATGCGGAGCGCGCGGATAATTGAGGCATCCTTCGTGATGGTTCAGGCCAAGCAGCTGGTTTCGGGCGTCTTTAGCAGCGGTATAGGGGCAGCGATACTGCTGTTCATCCTGCTGACCCTCGGGATGGGGACAATTAGCATGCTCACCTTCCTGGACAGCAAACGTGAACTATCGGTACTGAAGAGCCTGGGACTGCGCCCGGTGGAAGTTGGAACGCTCTACCTGGCGGAAAACGGCTTGACCGCCATATTAGGCAGTCTGCTCGGTATAGGGGCTGCTTTGGTACTGCAAGGGAAGAGTCCATTGCCCATCGATATAACGACAAGCGGTGTTACGCAGGGATTGTTTTTGACTGGTTCAGCCTTTGCACTAGGACTCTATCCGACTTGGACACTGGCTAGAATAGGCACTGTCAATGAGCTAATGCTCGACCGTCCCATACCGCTGGTGCGCCGTGACATAACGGGTTTGACCAGGCGTCTGCCTAGCTTGGACGACTGGCTGAGCCGTGGGTATGCCTGCCTGAAGCTCCAGGCAGATTATGACTGCGGCTTCCAGGGCATCCTGTTCCGCCAAGAGCAAGATAAAGTGAAGGCTGGAGAGATAGTTGCCTGGGAGAGTGTGGCCTGGGGCCTGGGCGAGAGGCGGTACGTCACGCCCTGCGACGGCCAAGTGGTCAAATGCAACCGTGAGCAGGGCTTGATTGTTATTAAGCCTAAGATAATGGCCAGTCAAGAAGATTAATAGAACCTGCAACTCTTTGCCTTCCGGCACGTATTGATATACAGTGTTACGGGAGGAGTGATCGCATGGAACTAGGTACGGCCTTCGCCATTGTGCGACGGCATAAGTGGGTCTGGTTGGTACCGACCGCGCTGGGGTTAGGTTGGCTGATGATTAGTTTGTTACTAGGAGCAATCCCGGCTGTTAAAGAGGGAGTGCATTTCAAGTTTACCGTGCCGAACGGCATGCCCAGCCTGGACTCTATTCTACAGATGCAACAGCAACCAATCAATGAAGCTATGGGAGGTCCCGTACTGCTGCTTACTGTTATCGGTATGGCCATTGGGGCGTTCCTGACCGGAGGCTGGCTGGCAGGTGTATTTAGTGCTCTCAGGCAGCAGGATACAGACCAAGCCGAGTTCATGGAAAACTGTCAGCGGTTCTTCGGACGTTTGTTGGCTGCCAGGCTGATAACTTTCGTGGTAATGGTGTTTGGCGTGTTGACATTAGCCATGGTCCTGGGCCCGTTGGTGTTTGTTTTGATGCTGGTAGCGCTGATTTACACCTTCTTCTGGGAGCTTGCTATTGTACGAGAAGACTTGTCCGTGAGCGAAGGGTTCACCCGCGGCCATCGGTTGCTGACTGGTCGGTTAGGTGAGGTACTCGGGTTTCTGTTGCCCATTGGCCTGCTCACTGGCTTTTTGAGCGTTTTCGCCAATCTCCTCGCTCAGTCGTTTGTCGGTTATGTGTTGATGATCCCCGTTTGGTCTTTCATCGGTGGTGGTTTCTCCGTAGCTGTAGCTGCGTTGTATGACAGGCTGGTTGATCCAAGCCCTCCCGCCATAGAGCATACCTTCTAGCTGCAACACAGCTTGTTGCATGACTATCTGTCTGCTATAATGTTCCTGCCTGGAAAGCTTTGCAGGCAGGCGATGGGGCTCGCCCTAGCTCAGCAATGAGATGATGGCTCCTACTGATGGCATGCTAATCAGTAGGAGCTTTTGCTTTGCTTAGGGAGCTTGCGGATAGAGGAGAGTGCATTTATGATTGAGGGAATTATCGTCATTCTGGTGGCGGGATTCGCCGCAGGCGTGCTAGCCGAAAGGCTGACTTTACCCAGGCTTGTGGGGATGTTGTTTGCCGGCATTTTGATTGGCCCATATGTGCTGAACTTGATTCCATTGGGAGTGCTTGCGGTTAGCCGCGAGATCAGGTTGCTGGCTTTAGTCGTAATTCTGTTCAAGGCGGGCCTTGGCCTCGACAAGAGTAAGCTGCGCAAGAATGGCACTGTCGCGTTGCGATTGGGCTTCGTTCCCTGCACTCTGGAGGCCAGCATCGTTGCTTTAGTGGCGCATTATTTGCTGGGCTGGGGCTGGCTTAGTTCGTGGGTGCTTGGTTGGGTAATCTGCTCTGAGTCACCAGCAGTCCTGGTGCCGATGATGCTTCGCTTGAAGTCTGAAGGCTGGGGTGTAAAAAAGGGAATTCCCGATCTCGTATTGGCAGGCGGCGCGCTGAGTGACGTCGTTGCCATCACCGTTTTTGGCATCGTTCTCGGTCTGGCCGCCAACCCTTCTGGTACTACGGCTGCAGGGGCTATTGGCGCAATGGTAGTGCAAATTGTCGGTGGCCTCTTGTTTGGGTATATGGTTGGCAGGCTTACCACCACTGCCTTGACCAAGATGCGGGTGACAGAGAGCCCGGTACAGGATTTACTGGTTGCATTGGTCATCGCAGCCGGTTTGGTTCTGCTAGGCGACGCTTTTGGTTTCTCTGGATACTTGGCGGTGATGACCTTCGGATTTACCATGCTTGACCATAACGAAGTCCTGGCCAGGCGCCTGCGGGCGGAACTTGACCGGGTGTGGATCGTGGCGGAGGTCTTTCTGTTTGTGTTGATTGGCGCCGCCGTGAACATCGGAGTACTTTCCGGCATTGGCTTAGCTGGGGTGGTGGTGATTGCGCTAGGCCTGCTACTGGGTAGAACGCCCGGTATTTTGCTCTCCACCTGGGGATCTACACTGGTGGCTCGCGAAAAGCTGTTCATGAGTGTGTCGTACATTGCCAAGGCGACCGTTCAGGCGGCTATTGGTGCTTTGCCTCTCGCTGCGGGGATAGCGCATGGCGAAGAAATTTTGGCCTTTGCAGTGCTCTCCATCATGTTGACGGCTCCTATAGGCGCATGGGGCAGCGCTGCACTGGCACCTGCAATGCTTGAGAAGGGGGAGGTCGACCCATCCAAGGTGACGGTGAAAGACAGCTTCCGCTTCTTAGTAGCACTCGATGCCAAACAAGGGGCAGTGAAGGCACTTCAGCAGGCTGCACGGGTCGCGCGGCAGGTGGATGCTAAGCTGATCATTTTGCATGTAGACCAGCTTAGACAGGGGCTTAGCCAGGATCCGGCGCTATTAGGCCCAGACAGTCCGGTTATCACCGATATAGAGCATGAGGTGGTGGTCAGTGGGGGTAACGTGGCAGAGACAATTATTGAAAAGGCAGAGGCGCATCGCGCCAGTTTCATCTTTATGGGCAAGTCGAACCAGTCTGCTCTGTCCAACCTAATAGTGGGGGACGTAACCCGCCAAGTGGTGGAAAACTCACGTATTCCGGTGATTGTCGTCGAATAGGTCCGAGTATTACAACAATATCCAACGTGCAGGAGATTTGGTAGCGATAGCCAATCAAGATAGGGTGGATTTGAGACAGACAGGAGTGGCTTTAATTTGGAAAAAAGGTTCAATATCTTGATAGTAGTGGCTTTGATCAGCCTGGTATTCAACGTCTATACGGTGCGAGTACTGGAGAAGCAGTCTGACGAGTTGGCGCAACTGCAGCATCGTATGCAGAATGCTGAGCAGTCTTACAACAACGTGAGCTCCAGCCTGAACAACTTCAGCCATGAGCTGCGTCAACTGAAGGAAGGCGAAGCATGGGTGCTCTCAGAGAAATTTGCGCCAAACATGGAAGACTCAAGCAGAGAGCAGGTCTACCTGCAACACGAGGTAGCTTTCCGTGAGGTAACCAGCAACGCAAGGGTATATGTGCAATATCGAGAGGTTGACACAGATGCCTGGACAAAGGTCCCAGCGGCCCGGCAGGGCGGCCTCTTTTCATCCACGCTAGTTCTCAACCCGGCAAAGTTCTATCAGTATCAGCTGGTTGAAGAAGGTAGCACAGTACGGTCGGGAACAGTTAATTCTGTGCCATCAGACTATTACCGACCCAGTCGCCTGCGCTTTGGAGGTAGGGGTGGCAGAATTACCTCTAACGGATCAGGTAGCCAGTTTAGGGATTACACTATGACCTTTACCCAAGGCCCGGTGTATTTTGACTTTTACGAGATCAAGGAAGTGCGTGCCAGGATCATGAATGGCAGCGAGTTGGTGAAGACCTTGACCTTGCCAAAGTCCGGACACCCCTATAAAGAGACCGAGTGGGAGTTGCGGCTGGACGGGATAGTCGCCACCAATATCTTTCTAGAAATAGAATATGTCGACGGCAGTACAGAAGAGCTGCAGGTCTGGCCAGACCCGGACATGATGGAGTACGAGGAGTACATTGGGCAGCCAGGCAACTGATTATAGGTGGAGGCTCGGAGCTTTTGCTCCGGGCCTCTTATAATATTGGGAAGACTAAAATAACCTACTCATCTTTCGATTCCAGAGCCTGCAAAAAGAGGAACGCTCGCACCTGCACAGAAGAATATCAACATACATACCAGAGAGAGGGGTAATGCCGTGTTAGACTTACTGATTGTCAATGGTACAGTTATCACTGTAGACGGCCAGCATAACATCTGGCAACCGGGCTATATCGCCATACAGGGGAATACAATTGTCGCTGTGGGCCCAATGGCAGCATTGCATGAGGAAATGGCAGCAAAGAGAGTCATCGACGCCAAGGGGCACGCTGTCTTGCCAGGCCTAATCGATAGCCATGCTCACGCCGGCCACTGCTTTACCAAAACGCTGGGTGAACACCTGGAAGACGGATGGGAGCCAATGGCAGAAAGCATTTACCATCAGTTCTCGGACGAGGAGTTCTGGCGTGCAGAAGGCGCTTTGGCGGCGCTGGAACGCGTCAAATTCGGTGTCACCACCGGGGTTTCCATGCTGGGCAACACTCCCCGGGTCGACCGGATTGACTTGCTGGACGCTCACTTTGAGGGCGCTCTATCGACTGGTATCCGCCAGGTTAGCGGTATTGGCTCTCCCAACCCGCCTTGGCCAAAGCTGGCCCGGGTTTGGGAAGGTGACACATATCGCGAGTACGAGATCCATCCCCAAGATGCGTTCCCGCAGACAGAGATGGCAGTCAAACGCTGGAAAGACAGGCATGTGCGTGCCTACTGCTATGTTATGCCCTCGCGTGTAGGTGCCAACAAAGAGAACAACCACGAACTTAATGTCCATCAGAACAAGCAGATGCGGCGCATCGCTGATGAATACGAAGTACCGATCCATAGCCACGCCTATGCTGGCGACATGAAGTTCGTGTTGGCAACCAGCCCTGATGTTTTACGCGATGATGTTTCGCTTAGCCATTGCACTGGCATGGATGCTGAGGAGTGGCGTATCATGGCGGACAAAGGTGTGAGTGTTTGCCATGGGCCATCCACCCATTCTGTCATGCGGGTGCGCTGCCCCGCCTTTGAGATGCTGGAGACAGGCGTGAACGTAGTTATCGCCACCGACGGGACAGCGCCTGACCGGAGTTTCGACCTCTGGCGTGACATGCGCATAGCGCAGATCTTGCATCGCGGTTACTTCCATCATGGTGGCCTGATGCCGCCAGGGCTGATGCTGGAGATGTGCACTATCCGGGCTGCTAAGGCTCTGAAACTGGACCACTTAATCGGTTCGCTGGAAGTGGGGAAGAGGGCGGACATCATCTTGGTTGACGTAGAACAGCCTCATCTGGCACCCTTTGGCATCATGCCGGTGCAACGCCTGGTGTATCATGCGTCGGGACAGGATGTGAGCCACGTGATAGTCGATGGAGAGCTGCTCATGGAGGACCGCAAGGTCTTGGTCACCGACGAGCGGAAGGTGCTATCTGATGCCGGTGCGGCGTTCGAGCAGATGCTGCAGCGCAGTGGTTACCTCGATAAAGCAGATAACCCGAACCTCTGGTCCCTGCGCAGCTACTAAGCTAGCGCAAACCTTCGTGGGACAACGAATGGTCCGGTGTCCCAGGTGTAGGGGTCGGATCCTGTCCGACCCTGTAATGACAGACATGGCGAAAGGCCTGGAGCGAAAGCTCCGGGCCTTTATCGTAACTGTTAAGTGGTAAGCGTGACTACCAAATATCCTCTGCTCTTCGGTTGCTGTGGGCCCAAACTACGCGCTCATCGACGATGCGCATCAGCGAGGCTGCTACAGGTGTGAAGTGTTTGGTCCAAAAGCGGCTGCCGTAGATGTTGTGTGACTCATAATCGACGGCTAGGCGCTGATAGCCACTCTCGGCAGCCCACCTTACTACCCTGGAAAGCAATGCGGCTCCTACACCGCCCTTGCGGCAGTCGGGGCGTACAAAGGCGCTACATACACTGGCAGTCCCAGGGTCTGCAATCAAGTGTCTTGCCCCTGAGTGAGCAGGGCTGCTCTCAAAGTAACCGACAGGTTGGTCATCATCCAGTGCTAACCAGAAAGCGTGTTTCTCGTCAGACAACCATTTCTCAAAGTACTCCTTGTTATGGAGCCCTGTCAAAGGCATAAACAGGGGAGAGGTAGGGTAGTAACGCTGGTGCTCGTGCACCAGGGGTAGAAATAGATCGATGTGTTCGTATCCTGCCCTCGCAATCTTGATATCGGTAGCTAGATGCCCCTGCACAGGTACAAGTTCCCTTATGGCATCACCGCAGATCATGCCAAAAGCGCTGCGGAACCAGGTATTCAGAGCTAGCTCGTCATGGGCGTAAAGTGAGATGGCATGGGCAAAACAACCGTTCTTAACCCATAGGTCCGCGATATACTCGTACAGATGCTGATAAATGTATGCCCGGTTATCACCTACAGCTGCATGTGCCCACTCTGCAACATGCACTCCACGCTGGGTGCACCGGAAGTTATCGATTGGGCCAATGCCGAGGATGTAACCGATTAACTGACCGGATTGATCAAGAGCAGCTGCGCCTGGGCAAATTCTGAGGAGCCGTTCAAAAAGTGGCACATAGTGTTGGGGTTCTCTTACTGGCAGGGTTGGTACATGGGTACGCTCCTGCGCATGCCCTGCTGCCGCAAGACTAGAAGCAACCGGGATATGTTCTTTGCAAAGCGGAACGATTCTCAAGGATTAATTCCTCCTTTAGGCGTGGTGTTATAATCGCAAGCAGCTTCGAGATCATGGATACAACATCAACATTGGTTCTTGTCATGCGCGTCACCCCTTGGAGGAATTTTCGTCCAGCTGCGGCTGGGTTCAAGAATAGCATACTCGAGGCGACCAAGGATGGCTAGAGGTGCTTTAGATGGGACAAATGCAATACCCAGTAGATATCCGCGGACAAAAAGACAGGATTGCCCGGGTAGTTCCCAGGCAATCCTGTCTTTGCTGATATGCCACCTACGCCAGCAGCAACTCTACAAAGTCTTCCGGACTCAGCTTTGGCAGATAGTGTGCGAAGTCTAGAGAAGCAAGAGCACCGAGCAGGTCTTCTCGCCGGTAGCGGATGCCCTGTAGAGCCTTGGCCAGGTCACCGATAGCTGCATTGCTGAAGAAATCCCCGAAGATGTGGGCCTCACGGATGACTCCGTCTTTCACGTTCAACCTCACATCCACCTCGCCAAAATCGTAGCGCCGCTCTTTGCGCAGGTTGAACTCGGGCGCTTTGCCGTAGTTCCACTCCCAGGTAGAGTATTTCTCATCCCGCAGCTGCTCGATGGCGGCCAGGTCAGTGCCAGAGAGCTGGTAATCATGGAGCTCGGCCCCGAATTCCTGAACGGTAGCTTGCATCAGCGCTTGCCGGAAGTTACCAAGAGAGACATCTGATGTCAGGTACTCACTGATGTTCGTCACCCGGCTACGGACGGACTTGACCCCTTTAGACTCTATCTTCTGCGGTTTAACGTTCAAAGAAGCTGATACTACTGCTAATTCAGAGTCAAAGAGCAGGGTGCCGTGGTGCAGCAGCCTATCCCTATGCCGGTACTCAGCGTTGCCGGAGAACTTGCGCCCGTCAATCAAAATGTCGTTCCGGCCACTTAATTCAGCCGTGATACCGAGAGTAGCCAAAGCCTTGATTACCGGTTGCGAGAAGCGGTGGAACTCAAAACCCTTGCCCTCGTCATGCACGACATAGGTGAAGTTAAGGTTGCCCAGGTCGTGATAGACCGCTCCGCCACCGGTCAGCCTGCGTACCACAGCTATCCCGTGCTGCTCCACATACTCCCGGTTAATTTCCTCAAGAGCATTTTGATTGCGTCCAACGATGATGGCAGGCCTGTTCTGCCAGAGCAGAAAGCAATCATCTTGCTGAGCTAGCGTGGTGAGAGCGTACTCCTCCACCGCCATGTTAAAGTACGGGTCGTTGCTGTGGTTGATCACATTTAGCATGTGCTTGGCTCCTTCCTGTGCCAGGTGCGCTACCTATCGCCGGGGCATCAAGTGAATAGCGCGTTTATCTACGTCCAGTACTGCTTCCAGCAGTGCTTCACCCAGAGTGGGGTGGGGGTGAATGGAAGTAGTAACATCATCTACATTCATCCTGCTTTTGACCATAATGCTTGCAGCTTGGATCAGGTCTGCAGCGTGAGGGCCTAAAATGTGTACCCCGATAATGGTGCCTTTGTCGTCAGCAATTACTTTCACCAGGCCATCCTGTTCACCCATGGCAACGGCCTTGCTGTTACCGGCAAACAGGAACTTGCCAATCCGATAGTCGATACCTTCAGCCTTCGCCTCTTCTTCGGTGATGCCGACCGTAGCAATCTCAGGGAAGGTGAAGATGACCGATGGCACCGCATGGTACGCTACTTCCGCCTGATGGCCTGCCATGCGCTCTACAGCCACGCGGCCCTCTTCCGAAGCGACATGCGCCAGCATACGGCCACCTGTTACGTCTCCAATGGCATAAATGCCAGGGATGTTGGTCTGATAGTCTGCATTGACTTCGATGAAGCCGCGTTTGTCGACGGCTATGCCTAAGGTGTCCAGATTAACGCACCTGATACAAGCACGACGACCAGTGGCCACCAGCACCGTGTCTGCTTCCACACACAGTTCACCCTTGCCAGTCTCTACCTGCAGCTTCAACGCTTCGCCATCCTGTGCGATGGATTGCACCGCGGAACCGGTATGCACCGTAATACCCTGTCGTTTGAGATACACCTTCATGCGTTTGGCAATCTCTTTATCGATGACGCTTAGCACTTCCGGTAGGTACTCTATAACTGTAACTTCGCTGCCGAACGCTTTGAAGATGCAGGCAAACTCCAAACCAATTACGCCAGCGCCGATGACTGTGAGGCGCTTTGGTACAGTTTGCAGCTCCAGTATTTCATCACTGCTCATCACACCAGGTAACTCTACTCCAGGGAAGGGCGGACGGGAGCTAATGGACCCGGCGGCAATCAGAATGCGCTTGGTCTCAATAATCTCACCGTTAACGCTGACCTCGGTAGGGGAGGCGATGGTAGCGACCCCCTTGATTGTCTCTACTCCATTACCCTTGAGCAGCCCGGCTATTCCGCTCACCAGGTTTTTGACGATGCCCTGTTTGCGATCGTAGGCTCCAGACATATCAAAATCAAAGCCAGGCCCGGTATTAATGTTATACTCTGCCAGATGCCCCAACGTACGCAGCACGGCAGCATTCTGATAATACGCCTTGGTTGGGATGCAGCCACGGTTCAAACAAGTACCGCCGAGTTCATCCTTTTCTATTAGGGCAACTTTCATTCCAAGCTGAGCAGCCCTGATAGCAGCCACATATCCACCCGGGCCCCCACCAATCACAACTAAATCCTTCACTTGTATAACCTCCTTGACCTGGAAGCAGCCGCCCCCGGTAGGAAGACCTACCAGCCGGCGGCTACCTTGTGTCATTTAGTTAGTCGTTCACTGAGTACTTCAGCAACGGCCTACGTGCCGCTGTAACCTCATCTACTCGCCTGATGACGGTCTGATACGGAGCATTCTGCAGTAACTCGGGCTGAGTCTGGGCTTCCTCAGCAATTGTCTTCAGGGTATCGACAAACTCGTCTAAGCGTTCTTTGGTCTCGGTCTCTGTCGGTTCAACCATCAACGCTTCTTCCACAATCAGCGGGAAGTAAACTGTCGGCGGGTGATAACCGTAATCCAGCAGACGCTTGGCAATCTGCAGCGTAGTTGTGCCATGCTGTTTCTTCAGATCGCCAGGAGTAGCGATGAACTCATGTTTGCACAGCCTGTCAAACGGGATATGATAGGTGTCCCTCAGCTCATGGCGCAGGTAGTTGGCGTTCAATACTGCGTTTTCGCCAGCTTCTCGCAGGCCTTCGCTGCCCAAAGCCAGGATGTAGGTGTAAGCTTTGACCAAAACGCCGAAGTTTCCGTAAAAGGCCATCATCGGGCCAATGGTGTCTGGGCGCTGATAATCAAGATAGAAGCCACTATCGCCGTGCTCCACTACAGGAGTGGGCAGGAAGTCCGCCAGGAATGCCTTCACACCAACAGCGCCGCTACCTGGGCCACCCATGCCATGGGGGGTGCTGAACGTTTTGTGCAAGTTGAGATGTACGATATCAAAGCCCATGTCACCCGGGCGAGCAACTCCCAACATGCCGTTCAGGTTTGCTCCATCATAGTAGAGCAGTCCGCCACCGTCATGCACAATCTGGGCAATCTGCAGAATATCCTCTTCAAACAGGCCCAAAGTGTTCGGGTTGGTGAGCATGATGCCAGCCACTTCGTCGTTCATGGCTGCCCGCAAGCTCTCCAGATCAACCAGTCCGCGCTCGTTCGACTTGATCTCTTTCACCTTGAAACCAGCTACGTTGGCGGTTGCAGGGTTGGTGCCGTGGGCAGAGTCAGGCACTAACATCACATTGCGCTTTTCGTCTCCGCGCTTCTTGTGATATGCCTTGATAATCAGCGCTCCAGCCAGTTCACCATGAGCACCGGCAGCAGGCTGCAGGGAAAAGCGTTCCAAACCGGTGACCTCGCACAGAGCTTTGTCCAGGTTGTACATCAGCTCGAGTGACCCTTGTACTGTTTCCACTGGCTGGTAGGGATGTACATGGGCGAAACCAGGCAGGCGTGCTGCCCACTCGTTGATCTTGGGGTTGTATTTCATAGTACAGGAGCCCAACGGGTAGAAACCGGTATCTACGCCAAACGCCTTGGTCGAGAGGTGGGTGAAATGGCGAATGGTTTCATTTTCCGGCAGGTCTGGTATGGGAGCCTCGCCCGACCTCAAAAACTCCTGCGGGATAGCAATCTCATCAACTGGCACGTCGAGGGGCGGCAGATGGAACGTGTTGCTGCCTGTTACGCTCTTTTCAAATGACAGCCTACTCATACTGATTTCCCTCCCAAAACGGCGACCAAGTGGTCTATCTCTTCTTTGGTGCGTTTCTCCGTGAACGCCAAGAGCATGCCATCTGGCAGCTCGTATCCCCCGATGATGCCCTGGGCCAGCAGCTGCTTGTTAGCTTCCGCCGGATTGCTCAACCTAATGGCAAATTCGCGGAAGTATGGTTGATTGTTGAGGAGCTCCACGCCAATCTTAGCCAACTCTTGCTGAGCATAGACAGCCAGTTGATGGGAACGGAGCGCCACCTCACGCAAACCGCGTGGGCCAACCAGAGTGAGATAGATGGTTGCAGCCAGGGCCATAAGCGCCTGGTTGGAACAGAGGTTCGAAGACGCTTTCTCACGCCGTATGTGCTGTTCGCGAGCCTGCAGGGTCAATACGAAAGCGCGTTTACCTTCTGCGTCAACAGTCTCGCCAACCAGGCGGCCCGGCACGCGACGCATCAGTTTGTCGGTAGCCGCCAGGAAACCGAGATAAGGGCCTCCGAAGCTGAGGGACAATCCTAGG
>JAWLDB010000021.1:0-23970 GCA_041686915.1 Bacillota bacterium | reverse complement strand
AGTTAATTGCATGCACTGACTGAGTACCTGCGTCGATAGCATATACGATCGGCGCAGAAGGATGCAGCGCTAAGTCAGCCGGTTGAAAGGACAAGGCGATATTGTCCGCGGGCTCCAACACACCGGTTGCAGGCACCGATCCCTCATTGCTCCCATCCTCTATCGCCTCAATGTCGGGAACTGGCACAACCGGCATATCATCAAGCGCAATATCCCGAAACTGTTCAACGAGTGGCAGCAGGTAATCTACCGGAACAACAAAGTTGAAGTCTGTCCCCTCAATGCCAAATGCGGCAATCCCAATTACTTCGCCGTTCATGTTTAGCACGGGACCGCCGGAGCTGCCGGGTGCCAGCTGGGCACTGATCTGAATAAGGTCGACACCCTCAACTGAGTGGACGTTGCTGATAATGCCTTGCGTAATGGTGTTCTGCAATCCCATCGGGCTGCCGATGGTAACCATCGCATCCCCTTTATTGACTGTAGCCAGGCGACTGAACGGTAAAGCCGGCATAGCAAGGGGGGTTTTCGTGCGAATTACGGCCAGGTCATAGTCTTCCGAGTAGTTGACCGCGCCTGCGATCTCGTATGCATTGCCAGCATCGTCGACTATCTCATAATAGGCTGCGCCTGAAAGCACATGCAAACAGGTGGCAAACAGATTGTTGCCCAATGAAAAACCACTGCCTTGGGAGATTACCTCCCCTGCTGCATCATATCCATACACGAGCACGACACTCTCATCCAGCGCCGCCAGTTGCTGTAGAGTCTTGGTGTTCTGCACTTGTTCCCAAGCAGGTATCTTCGCTGATCTGAACCAGCCGATAATCTCTGTAATCAGGGTCTTGTCTGTCACAGCGTCCAGTACAACCCCATCGCTGATTACAATCAGGTCGCGGTCGTAGAAAACTTCCTTACCGAATGCTTCCGAGATAGCCCTCAGCGGGACAAAGGTGCGCCCGTTGGTGACAATGGGCGCAACGTCAAGGGTCACCCTCTTGTCGTTGATGCTGATCACCTTGCTGCCTACCTTCATGGCGATGTTTATGTTGCCAAGCGCCGCACTTGCCGTCTTGCTCGGTTCATCCCAGCCCACTTCGGCACCCAATTTCTCCGAGATAAACCGCATCGGTACGAGCGTCCGCGCGTTCTTGATGAGCGGCTTGGTCAGGGGAGTTCGTTCGTCAATCATGGTGAAAGTGTTGTTAACGATTGCACGTTGGCTGCCGATGAAGAGCGCAATCGTGTTGGGCAGCCTGCTGTGAGCTGCCTGGGAAGTAGCGGTTGCTGCCACAGTCTCCCTGACCATAATTGGCATGGAGCCGATGAGCACCAAAGCCATCAGTAGTAAGATAAAGCTTCTTTTCCACAAGTTCACTGTGTTGCTTCCCCCTGCTGTTGAAGATAGGTATCTGCTTCTAAATTCAAGAACTGTAGGGAATTCCCTCTAAGCAATTATTGGTGATGCTTCCCTGGCAATGGGAAAAACCGCAGTCGTTAGATAGACTGCGGTCTTATGCGTTAATTACCCATAAGCTGTTAGGCTCTCGGGCCACGCGGTTTTCCCGCGTCTGCGCGCTTTTTACGCCAGGTTCCATCGCTATTCCTCGCTCTGTTCTGACCCCGGGTTGGCCCCGTACCAACAACAGGGCCGTTAGTTTCCCTTGGGGACTTCTTGGGATCCTTCTTCTCAGCCAGCCTACCCACCCCCTGCATAGATGTTTTTGCTTCTTGTCCGCAATTACTATCTATGCGAGCAAGGCCTGACCACTTGCTACCATCTTCATTGATACTGCACGGGCTTCCCTAGAAGAGATCACCCAAGGGTCAAAAAAGCGGCATCAGGGGAACCCCCGATACCGCTTGTGTATCCCATAGCGCTATTTCTTGTTCTTGGTGAATCTAAGGTAGAGATACATCGCAATTAGTCCGCCTGCAATAGCTGCAGCCATTGATCCGTCCATGTTGTGAAGCCCCCTTCAAAAGTTGCTGTCAGGCAGAGTTTACCACAGGACATAGTTGAGCGTCAATTTGATGGGATTCCCAGGCGGGACCGTTAGGTTCCGTTCTCTACAGCCTAATCGTAGTCCCACCCAGCAGTTCTGCCGTGGCAGGGTCACAAGTAGTGAAGATCACCTGATGCGTTTTGGCAAACTCCTGAATTGTCTCGGCCGCCTGCTGCTTGCGCTGCGGGTCAAGATCCACCAGACAGTCATCCAGCACGACCAGACCATTTCTTCCCTGGAACAGATGCTCCAGCATCGCAAAGCGTAAGGCAAGGGCGACACCGTCATATGTACCGGCGGACAGTATGTTTAGGGGAAGCGAAACTCCATCTTCCCTGTGGATGATTAGCTCAAACTGCTCGTTGATGTCCCCGACGCTATAGTTACCAGCCGTGAAGCAGGACAGATAACGCTTAAAAGACTCAGCCAGCGCACTAAAGGGATTGCTGGAGATCTCGGCCAGTTTCGCTTCCAGCACCTGCTGTACCCGGAGTAGTCCTTGCGCCTGCTTCAGCAGCTTGTTGAACCGCGCTTCTGCATCCTGGTATCCCGCCTGTAACTCTTCATAAGACTCTTCAGGTAAGTTAGCCTGGGCATTGCGATAGCTGTCGCGCAGATCCTCGGTCTGTTTATACAAGTCATCTTTGGCTTGGCGCAATGTGCGGATGCGCTGCCGAAACTCGTCGATGCTGCCCATGCCCTCTGGCAAGGTGGCCAGTCCTGAGAGCTGCGCCAGAATGTCGTCGGCTTTGCGTTTCACTTCTACCAGCTTTAATAGTACCTCGTCGTATTGGCCGTACTTGCTTTCCCAGGCATTCATCTGCTGTTCGAGGTTACTCAGCTGTCCCTGCTTTTCCACGCGTTCAAGCTCGCGCTGTTGCATTTCGCGCCGGATAAGCTCTGCGTCGCGGACCATGCTTGGTACCGCCAGGGCTTCACTCTGCGTAATCATGTCATCTAAGGTCCGGCCTTTGAGAAAAACAGTCAACTCATCTTCCAACCGCTTTATCTGCGCCCGATAGCCATCCTGCTGCTGCTTGACCTCTCGAGCCTGCTCAGTTGAGCTAACGGCCAGTTGCGCGAGTGTATCACGGTACGCGGCGATAGCCGCCTGATACTCTTGTCTGGCCTGATCCATATCTATGTCCAAAGCCTTTACTTCCAGTTCCAGCACTTCCGGGACCGTCAGCTTCAGGTAGCCATCAGCCGAGAACTGCATCGGTGCTACTATTCTCTCACGCTCGCCAAAGCCCTTAGTCAGCCAGCCTTCGCTGGCATTCAGCTTGCTCAACTCGCCGATCATCCGGCCGGCCTGCAGTTTGGCTTCCCACTTGATCTGTTGGTCGCGTAGCTGCTCCAGAGTGGCTATATCCTGTTTTGAGATGAGTGGCCGTTCGGCAAGTTTGCCCTGCAGCTGCCCGATCTCAGCCTGCAACCCGCGCAGCTTTTCAATCATTTGGTCGATGGCCTGCTTCACCTTCAGCTGGTCGGCCAGTTTCAACTCCTCACCGAGTTGCTTAACCGTCTCACGCAGTTGCGCGAGCTCTTCCCGCTTCAAGTCAGCCTGCATCTCCACCTTCGGCCAGTCCTTGTTAATCTGCATCAGCTCCTGCTGCAAACGCTTCTGCATCTCTAACTGTGGTTCGAGGGCAGCTCTCTTGTTGATGTCATCATCGAGGACAAGCAGCATCTCCAGCTCGGCGCTGACGCGTGCTCGCTTTTCGCCAGTCTGCTTCAGGTTCTCGCTGATCTGGTGCAAGCTGACCTCGAGCTGCTGACAGACCCGCATCTGTTGACGCAAGGTTTCCTTTTGGTAGTAGGCGTTGACGATGGCACCTGTGCCCGCCTTCCAAGGGTTGTCGATACCGCGACCCCCTTCCGGTCGCTGCCGCTCCCAGTCCCACCGACCAAGCAGCTGTTTGAGCTGCTCTTGCAGCTTTTCCTTGAGTTGCTCAATCGAGACGCCATCGAGCTCCATCACTGTCTTACGCAGCAGTGAACCTAGCTCGGTTTGGGTAGCTGTATCGGAGAGCACCTGTTTGACTGCTTCCTTCAGCTCGCTCTGACGGGCAAACACCAAGGTAGCCAGACTACCTTCGCCTACCTGCAGGTGTTCGCGCAGTAGTTCCCGGATTTGCGCTTCGTCACGCACCAGGTTGCCGTTTGGCAACTCCAGTTGGGCGCGGGGATGGCGTCCCCACTCCTTCTCCACCTTCAGCTGCTGCCCGGAGAGCTCGATATGTAATGCACCATCGAAGAAATCCCCACTCGGGTGCGGAGTGTATTGTTTGAGAAAGCTCGCCTGCCTGCGCCGGTCGACAGTGGCATCTTGCAGAAGTGTGTGGTAGATGGCGTCCACCAAGGTACTCTTGCCTGCCTCATTCGGGCCGAGCAGGACGTTCAGGCCTGGTCCAAAGGTTAACTCTTTATCCTTCAGGCCGGCGAAACGGCGACATTTAACCTGCCTGATTAGCATCCTTTCACCCCCTTGACCAGCTCATAAGCCAGCTGCAGAGCCTCGTCGTCATCCGGCGACTCGGTTAAGGCGGACAGTAGCCCATGGGGGAAAGAGCCTAAGGTGAATTCGCGGTCGATCAACGACCGGTTGATGCGTACCCGCAGGTCGTCGTCCTGTACGTCCAGGTAGGCTAGCTGATCACGCAACTGCCCGGACCAGTCCAGTCGATAGCGGTAGATATCCTCATCCAGCCGGCCATTTAGGCGCAGGCGGACCACCTTCTTCTGGGGATTATCGGCGAGGAGTTGGCGTGTAAGCGCCTCAAAGTCGTCATGGCCCTGAACGGTCAACTGCAGGTCCGCAAACTGATAGGACCCGGTAGTTACCCGTTTGGCGATGACTGACCTGTCTTCCCCTAGTTCCATCAACCAAGCGCTGCCTTGATGGCGACAGTCGAGCCCGTCCGGCTCTGGAGTGCCGCAGTTAAAGATGCTGCTGTCGGTTAGCTGCTCGCCGGCCGGATAGGCAATGTGGGTGTGGCCGAGACACCACAAGTCCAAATTACAGAACTTCAGGTCAGCTTCACTCATGTTGAAGTAGCGGCTGTCAAGGTCAGGGGAGAGCCCGCTTAAGGCGCCATGCCCTACTCCAATCTGCCACTTGGCTGCCGGCCGTTCAGTCAGTTGTTTGATCCAACCCAGGCGATGCTGGTCCGAGTGTTTGGCGTCACAGGGTGCCGGATAAAGCACAACGCCATCCAGGCCATAGGCCGAGAGGTCCATGGGCCGCATACTGTTCAGCACGCAGGCACGGTCGCCCGCGGCATCGGTAAAGATCGGCCACAGCTCACCCTGCCCGTCATCATAGTCATGGTTGCCCGGTAGCACGGCCACACACTCGCCGGAGAACTCAGCCAAGATGCGGGCTGCTTTGCGCACGTCGCCTTTAGGAACGCGGACGTTATCGAAGAGGTCGCCAGCTACCACAAACAGATTGCAGCCCTCAGCGTTTGCCATGTCTACCATCCGTCTGAGCGTCTGGAAGCGGGCCTCAATCAAGTCTTGTTTGATGGTTTCGTAGCGGTTAAACCGCATGCCTATATGTACGTCGCCGGTGTGAAACACCTTCAGAGCCATCTCTCCACCTCCGTGAAATCTGCCAGGAACACTATCATATCATTAGAGTTCACCGCCAGCTCTGTAGGTTCCTTCCAAGGGCGATAAGACAAGGGGAGACTCAACTTTGTCCTATAGTCAGACCCTGGCAAAGCAAAAGGCACCCCTCGCTCATCGGACCACCGTGATAAGCAAGATAAGTGCCGCAGTTAGATACCTCTAACCCGCGAAGCAAAGGCATCGTCGCTAATCTTGGCCGATACTCTTATGCCCGCCGAGTTCCTTATAAGCTACCTTCAACCAGGGGTGAACCACACGAATACCTCCTTCAGGGCTAAGCAGCCAATCCATGAACGCTAGGCAGGCTGCGTCCAGGGAATTATCCAATGCCTTCGTGACTTCAGCTAAATAGGGCGGCTCACCATCCTGGTCCCAGGAGATCTTATCTGCCAGGAACACAAGCTTATCGAGGTCAGATGCACCTACCTTAAGAGTGGTATGACAACCAATCGCGCTCAAGATGGCCGGAGTACCTATGCCAAAGACATTCTGTGCCAAGATTACTGAATGCTGTTGATGCAAGATCCCGGGATACAGCTCCTCTTCGGGCAGTACCTCCAGTCCATGCTCGCGCGAAAACCGTACCTTGTCCTGACTTGGGATTACGGTCCCGAGATCATGCAACAAGCCTGCTTGCACCGCTAAGCTTGCATTGAGGCCGAAACGCAAGGCCAGCTCCCGAGCTCGCTGAGATACGCATGCACAGTGAGCCGCTGTTTCAGTCTTACCAAAGCTTGCTAAGAACGACTGAGTATCCTTCAGGAGATCACCGGTTGATCGAAAGCCTTCGAAACGCATCCTACCCCTCCTATTCTACAAAAGAGTTGTTCGCCTTTGGCGACCATGCATCCTGCTCAAGAAGTTACCCATGACACTATTGGCTATGCATATTTAGATGCATCTACTACTATCTTTATGATGTGAACATATGCCCGAAAATGCTATACTAGCTACAGGGAGATAGGCTAAATATGGGAGGGAAAACTGGTGAAAAAGGTAGGTATTATCATCTGCGACCGCTATCAGACCTGCGGTGGCGGTAAGTGCTTCCGGAGTGTGAAGGAGCGGGCCGGAGGCTTCTCTGTCTACCCAAAGGATGAGGAAGTCGAAGTCGTCGGCTACTCCACCTGCGGCGGCTGCCCAGGGGGCAACATTGAGTATGTACCGGAAGAGATGATCAAGAACGGAGCGGAAGTAATCCATCTGGCTACAGGGTTTGTGGTAGGCTACCCACCCTGCCCGAGTATCGCTGAGTTCAAGGCGTTCATCGAGACGCACTACAAGGTTCCGGTGGTAGTTGGTACCCACCCCATCCCCACCAAGTATCTGGTCGACCACGAGCGTCTGAACTACTGGGATAGGATGAACATGCGCGAACTTGCTCCAGTGCTGTTCAAAGACAGCCCGGAGACCCAGAAGAGATATAACTAGCGGGCGAACAGCGATGAAAAAAGTGAGACAGATGGGACTGTCCCATCTGTCTCACGCCTACGGTCACTATTCCCAAGCTGACTGCTTCCAGTCCCTCTTATCTCCACCGCGCGTGTAGTCCTTGTAGTGAACGTTACTGCGCTTGATTTTCGCCTTGGAAACCTTCTTCGCCAGGAGTATCTGTTTTTCCTTATACGTGCTCTCTTCGCGCTTCATCTTCTCGTAGCTGTAAAGGCGGTCCTCGTCCAAGCGTCCTTCCTCGATTGCCTGGCGCACGGCGCATCCAGGCTCGTTCTGATGCAAGCAATCAGTGAACTTACACTGTGTGGCTAGCTCCTCGATGTCCTGGAAGGATCCACTTAGGCCATCGTAATCAAACAGCGAAAGCTCACGAATCCCGGGCGTATCGATAAACAACGCCCCGTCTGGCAGACAGAACATCTGGCGGTGAGTAGTGGTGTGGCGACCCCTTTGGTCGTCTTCGCGTACTGCTGACGTCTTCATGATCTCGCTTCCGGATAACACATTCAACAGAGTAGATTTCCCTACTCCCGAGCTGCCTACTGCAATATAGGTCTTACCCGGTTGAAAACACTTCCGTAGTTCCTCTATGCCGACGCCGGTGATGGACGATACCATGTACACCGGGGTGTCGGGGTAGGTGCTCCGGACCTGCTGTGTCAACTCAGCAGCTTCCGGCACTTCGTCAGCCTTAGTCAGGACAATCACCGGGGCTGCTCCTCCACTGCCGGCAAAGGCGATGTACCGGTCCAGCCGGCGGATGTTAAAGTCTCCGTGAAGGGACTGCACGATGAAGCAGACATCTACGTTAGTGGCCACTACCTGAGCTTCCGGGTCTCCATCCACCTTCTGGCGCTGCAGACAACTCTTGCGCTGGAGTACAGTGTAGATCAGGTAGTTGTTATGTGTATCAATCGGTCTCACTGCTACAAAGTCGCCAATGGCGGGACGCTTGGCTGCATAGAGAGCGTCGTGCCGCAGCTTGCCGGTTATCTCGGCCAGGCCCGTACCTTGCGCGGTTGCTACTTCATACTTCCAGGAAAATACGGCCGTCACCCGCGCTGGGATTAATCCCTGGGCGGCGTAAGCTTCAAACTGGTTGTTCCAGTCTTCATTCCATCCAAACTCTTTTATGGTTGGTTCCTCCCTTTATTAGGTTGGTGTTCCCCCGAAAACCAGGCAACAAAAAACCACAGGAGCATGCCCTGCGGTTTGACTGGCAAACAGGGTTTTACTCTTGTTGATTTGGTCGAGGTAACAGAAAGACCAGCACAGCGATGCCGCTGTACCGACTGTCCTCGGCCAATATACAGTTAGTGGGCAATCACCAAATCAAGCACACGTAGCATTACGCATCAACCTCCTTAAGCGAGAATCATTGTACACCGATTATAGTATACGCCTGCACACACCGTGTGAAAGTGTAGAGAAATGGTATGACTCATTGTATGCCCAAAAGCATGGGGACGCCACTTTGTCCAACGAGGCCCCACCAAAGTGTAACTCATGACTGTCAATAATTATTTATCGTTTATCGATAAATCATTATTGCGTTACGATAATCCTGGATGCTATAATGCAACCAGGAGAAGACCTTACACCTGGTCAAGGGGGAGTATTGCATGTGGAATGACGATAGGTCAGTCGTACTGAGCAAGTTAAGCATTCTGTTCTTCATGGTGGCACTGGTGGGTGTCGCCTTATCTGCGCCGTGGCTGGTACGCTGGCTAATAGACTTCTCCAGAGCTGACCTGCAAGGCACTGAGGTTTACTTCTTAACGACGATTTACACCGGGATTGTCCCAGCGGCTGTACTGCTCTACAGCCTGTACCGCCTGTTGCAGCGAATTTCAGCGGGACAAGTATTTCTGCCGGAGAATGTGGAGCATCTTCGCCGTATCTCCTGGAGCAGTTTTGCCGGGGCTGCGATCAGCCTGATCTCGATGCTCTATTACATCCCGTGGGTCCTCGTAGCAGTTGCAGCCGCCTTCATGGGCTTAATAGTGCGGGTGGTAAAGAACGTGGTTGCGCAGGCAGTGTCCCTTCAAGATGAAGTGGACCACACCATATAGGGGGGAGTGGCATGCCAATCGTGGTTAACCTCGACGTGATGATGGCAAAGCGCAAAGTGTCCTCTGGCGAGCTCGCTGAGAAGATAGGCATCAGCCAGGCCAATCTCTCCATTCTCAAGACCGGCAAGGCTAAAGCTGTACGGTTCTCGACCCTTGAGGCAATCTGTAAGGCGCTCGACTGCCAACCCGGAGACATCTTGGAGTACAGCGACGATGACAGCATAGGAGGCGTCAAGCATGACTAACAACCTACCAGAACCTGCAACAGCTCCTACTGGCGTAACGGCTACTGTTCGTCCAGGTACACCCTGGAAACCCTTCATGCCTGATAGAACAGACGGTTTGTTTGCCCTCGTCGCCTATGCGCTTGGCTTCTTGTTCCTTCGCTGGGTATTCTTTGAGTGGCAAGGCTGGGGGGTCGCCCTTTACACAGCAATCTACTGCGGTGCAGTGACCTTCTATCTGCGACAAAAGGGATTGCGCATGCCGCGAGCTGGTTGGTTCTGGCTAGCGGTACTACTGCTAACGGGCCTCAGCTACTCACTGTGGCAAGGAAACGGACTCGAGCCCTGGCGCAACCTGTTTCTGCTGTTAACGGCTATTTACTGGGTGCTCTCTGCCACCGGCATGACACTGCTCGGCAAAACCAGTGACTGGTTGCCGCTCGACGGCTTGCACGGAATGTTCACTATTCCCTTTGGCAACTTTGGTTCGCAGTATCGCAGCTTGGCAGTGCTACGCAAGCAGCGCCTGACTTCCAGAAAACAGATTTGGTCTGTGCTGCTCGGCCTGTTGCTTGGTCTGATGGTCATCTCCGCGGTGATGCCGCTGCTTTTCAGTGCCGATAATGGAGGCTTCGCTGACATAGTTCAGGGAGTTTGGGAGCAGATCAGCTGGATCCGGGTCGGAAACATCGATCTGTTCCTGCAAGCTTTCCTGGCTATTCCTACGGCGGCATATCTCTTTGGTCTGATAGCTGGTTCCGCCCATAGGAGGGGCAGTCCAAACTATCAGCAGGACTCTGCGCAGAAGTCCATGGATGCGCTAAGAATTTTGCCTATGGCTACGATCGTCACCGTTCTGGGACTGGTCTCTGGACTGTATCTGGTCTTCATCTTCAGCCAGTTGCCCTACTTCTTCTCTGCTTTTGTCGGCGAGCGGCCGGAGGGCTGGCAGGTGTATTCGGAGTACGCGCGCAACGGTTTCTTTGAGCTGGTCGGCATTGCTATGATCAACCTCTCCGTCCTGGCTGTAGCCAACTTAGGCGGCCAGAACACACGGCGGGAAAGTGCTGCACTGCGAGTACTAAACGTTCTGTTGGCATCACTTACTCTGCTGCTGATTGCTACTGCCTTCAGCAAAATGGCTCTTTATATCAACGTCTATGGACTTTCGGTCAAGCGCTTGCTGCCCTGCTTGTTCATGGTGTTCCTGGCAGTAATCTACAGCGGCGTCATAGTCCTGCAGAAGAAACAGTTCTCGATTATGCGGCTGGCTGCCGGTGTGGGGTCAGTTATGCTCTGCGCTCTCTTCCTGCTGGATCCAGATAGCCTGGTAGCCAACTACAACGCCAATCGCCACCTCTCGGGGACTCTGGCAGACTTCGATGCAGCAATCCTCTATCGTTCGGGTCCAGCCGGAGTGAATGCAGCACTCAAGGTCTACGAGCAGACGCAGGACGATACCCTGCGGGCCGAGCTGGAACAGTACCTGTATGAACAGAAGTACATGAGCGCTGGGAGCACCGGCCAGACCAAGGACACCTTACAGAGAGCGCGAGTTCGAAAGCGGCTGGAGCAGTATGAGCTTAAGCCTACCGGAGGCCAGGGCGACTCGGCTCCGCTATTACCAGACTCAAAGCATCCATAAAGGTAAACTCCCGCAGTCAAATACGACTGCGGGATTGTCTTGTGAGACAAAGGGACTGTCCCTTCGTCTCAGTCGGTTGCTAACACCTTGGCCAAGAACGCTTCGACTACAGCAGGATCAAACTGAGTGCCGGCATTCTGTCTGATCTCGGCAATGGCCTGCTCCAGGCTCATAGCTGGCTGATATGCACTGCCACTGACCATCACGTCAAACGCATCAACCACTGCGATAATTCGGGCGAGTAGTGGTATGTCCTTGCCCTGCAAGCCTCTAGGATAGCCCTGCCCATCCCACCGCTCGTGGTGCGAGAGGATATGCTCGCTGACGACAGATAGCTCCGGGGTGTTTTGCGCTATGCGATAGCCGATCTCCGGATGACGCCTGATCTCGGCCCATTCGGCTTCCGTCAGGTCACCTTCCCGCTGAAGGATGTCTTCCTTGATGCCCACCTTGCCGATATCGTGCAGCACAGCCAACAAGGCCAAGTCATCCAACTGCTTGGCGGACAAGCCTAGCGCCCTACCGATCTCGAGGCTTTGTTGCTTGGTGCGGATGGCATGCGCTTCCGTCTCGCTCGATTTGGCATACATAGTGTCTTGCATGGTATTGATGATGGAACGGCGGTAGTTTCTGCTCTCGAGCAACTTCTGCCCATACATCAACTCCTCTGCTTCCTTCAGCTTGAGCCAGATGCTCTCTTCTGGAGAAATCTTCGTAGCGCAACCCAGGGAGATGCTGAGTTGAAATCCGTTTGTATCCTGCTGCAATCTGCATCTCTGTTTGATGTCTTGTAGAACCGCTATAGCCGTCTCAGCATCAGTCCTGGGCAACAGGACAACAAACTCATCGCCTGCCCAGCGGACAACGATATCGCCCTTTCGGGAACCTGCCTTCAGCACAGCCGCAGCCCGCTTAAGCAAGTCATCTCCAGCCTCATGCCCGAAGATATCGTTGGTTAGTTTCAGCCCATTAAGGTCGCCCATAATCACGCTAAGTGGCAGCATCTCCTGACCATCCAAATGCAGCAACTCTTCTTCCATGAACCGGCGGTTATGCAACCCAGTCAACTGGTCGTAGTAACTCAGATAAAGGATACGCGCCTGTTGGGCTCTTTCTGCTGTGACGTCACGGAAGACCATAACTACCCCGAATACATGCCCTTGTTCATCCTTGATTGGGGTAGCACGGTCGGCCAGTGAAACCCGCGTTCCAGCCTTGGTGATCAACGCTGCATCATGTTCAAAACCAACTATCGTTCCGGTTTGCAGAACCTCTGTCACTGGGTTAGGGATTGGTTCCCCCGTTGCCTCATTCACCAGCTTGAACACTTCTCCAAAGGGTTTACCACTCGCATCCTGCTCTGTCCAACCCGTGATCTCCTCAGCAACTCTGTTCATACCGGTAATCCTACCTTGGGCATCGGTGGCGACAACGCCGTCGCCAATCGAGTTCAGGGTAGTGCGCAGCATCTCTTTCTCCTGCTGCAATGATGCCCGGTAGTGCTCGCGCTGGGTGGCATTAAAGATGATTGAGAAAAGCAGGTCGCCATCGTCACCCGCACAAGGGCAGGAGTAGATATCGACCAGCCTGATTTCTCCGCTCTTTAACCTGTGTGGGAGCAGGAAGTAGTGCTTGCCGCCATCGAGAGCATCCTTCCGGCGTTGCTCTGCTTCTGCTTCAGGTAGCATGTTAATCTGCTGGATACGCATATTAAGGAGCTCGTCGCGGGTATAGCCGTAGAAAGCGGATGCCGCAGGGTTGGCGTCTACAATCCTGCCCGAGAGAGGTTCCACCAGCATCATCACGGCTGTGTGTCCCAGGAACATTGCCTGCTGCCGCCTATGCAGGCCTGCCCGCTCGGCTTCGGCCTGCTTTTGCTTGGTAATATCCTTGCGCGAGCCTAACAGGAACTGTACCCTTCCCTCTTCCAGCATTGGAGTTAGGGTGGTTAGCCAAACCCGCTCACCTCCGGGTGAGTTCCGCGTCTCTTCATAAGTAATTCTGGCCTTGGCCTCCACGCATCTCTGAAAGTTAGCCCGCATGGCTTCTCCGACATGCTTACCCATCGCCTCAACCGGTGTATGTCCTACAATTTCGGCCGGGTGATAGCCCATCAGTCGCAAGTAGGACTCATTCACCCTAGCTAATCGGAACTCACCATCGTCATCTACCCTGACTAAGAACATGGCATCATGGGTTCCATTAAACACCGCATCTAGCATGGCGGACAGTTGTTCCATTTTCTGATGCTGTAGCCTCAGCGACTCTGCCAGTGCAAGATGCGGAGATTGCTCGTTCAATGCATGCTACCTCCTCTAGCTGTCTTCTTCGATTTATCTACACATTTCGATAAAAAGGCCGCGCATCCTCTTTTGCCGTAGCCAACACAAAAACCCGGACCATCGTTGGTCCGGGCCTCTGAGACTCTCCTGCTTCCGGGTACGCAAACGTGCCCCCGGTAATCTAGCCTAGTCAGTAGTAATCTCTATTGTGTTCGCGGCTCCGTTCCATTCAACTTCGAAGTTTAGAACGGCACCCACATCGCGCAACTTAAAGTAGGTGTATCCGCTGATATTATAAGCAGTCAGTGTGACCAGTTGATCGTTTAGGTAGATCTCTGAGGTGGATAGCTTGGCTGTTTTGCTTAGATTGCTGCTTAACACGCTCAACTTAGCTCCTGGCACAGAGTAAGCATAGCTCGTCAGTAGATTGATCGCATTGGCCGGTCGGGCTGAGGCCTAGTTCAACCATTGTTTTAATGGGCACATTGCTGCTTTCGATCACGCCACCCGCGCCTAGTTGCCCAAGCGTGTTGGATCCCATGGACCAGACACTGCCATCCTTTATCATGGCAAACATATGGATGAAAAGGACCTGTTAGCCTGCTACTCGGATGAAGTAATGAACACGGACCGCGGTCACATCACATTTGACTGCGGTCCTTCTCGTTTCAGGCATGTATGATACAGTGAATGTCCCCTTGTCTTACAGACAGCTTGGTCACTGCCCCAAACTAGCTCGCTAGCGCTGGTCTAGCGCCCAGGCGTAAAACTGCAGTAGCCTACTGCGTCACAACGGCGCTGCATGTCCTCCCAGAGTTCGGCGTCCTGCAGTACATCCATCGCCGTCGGATACAGGATATTATTCTCCTTGAAGATGTGGTCGCGCAAGGTGAAGACCAGTTTGGGAGCCACTGCACCAAGCTCCTGCTGGAACTCCGTAAATGGCAGCTCACCCTTTTGGCCCGCCAGACCGAGGCTATGCACTTTATGCTTCATCTCCCGCAGGTCCTCATGCTCCATGCGCATGATGCGAGGCGGCCCCGATACTCCACGCTGCTCCATCGCCGGGAAGAGCACTTGCTCCTCGCGCTGGTGGTGGTTCTCGGCCCCAAGCAAGAGTTCAGCCAGCTCTACTACCGTCGTCAGATCTGCAGGCTCATAGTCCTGTGCCTGCTGCACGTGCTGGTTTACATCGTCCAACTCATCCAGGAAGCCAAGGATTGAGTCATGCTCGGCGATCATCACAGTGATAACATGCCCTCCTGGCAACTGGTTCTTGAAACGCTGTAATTCGCCTTCCAGCATCTCCATATGCACAGAGCACAACCCACGCAGATGTTCCTCAGGTACTCCTCCATTGACTAACTGCTGTTCGGCTAGAGAAAGCTCTGCCGGAGTCAGTTGTTCGATTAACTCCTTTGCTTCCAGACGCACCTTGGCCGGGTCCTCACCTGAGTTCAGCCGCTTCAATACTTCCGCCAACTGGGCAGCCTTATCGTGGATACTCAACTTACATCTCCTCCGTTCTAACCTAATGGTTTAACCTACTTACCTATACATCCGGCTGCTTAGTCCAGCAGGTCGGCTATGCTCGTCTCTCTGAACACCGACAGCAACGCATCCTGGGCCTTACTCCAGACGCGTCGCAGCGAACAACTACGCTCGTTCTGGCATACACCGCCCTTTAGGCACCGGTTAATGTAGATTGGGCCTTCAATCAGCTCGATCACGTCTAAAATGGAGATTGACTGAGGATCAGTCACCAGGCGAATGCCGCCACCAACGCCGCGCGTTCCTTCCACCCATCCCCGCTTACTCAAGGTAGCTACAATTTGCGGAATCAGGTTCTCTGGGATGGACCGACGTTGGGCTACCTCACGGGACTGAATTGGCTGGTTACTGTCCTGAGACGCCAGCTCAGTGAGAATTGCAATTGCATACTCGGCTTTACGGGTTAGTTCCATGTGCCGCCCCCTCTTTCACGGCTCTCGCCAGCTGGGCACCGACTTCCTCCAGTTCGCGCTGTTTGGCAGCATCCGGCCGCCATTTCATTGACACGCCCTCTGAGAAGAGGCTGAAGCCTGCCTTGCGCAGATACTGATTGATCTCGGGTATCGCACCACCACCCCAACCATCTGAGCCAAAGGCAATAGCCAGTTTGCCAAACGGTTTGAGCCCGGCCAGGTCATCGAGCAGTGGAGTTACTGTCGGTAGGATGCCCCGATTGACCGTGGGTGACCCGATAGCAACAGCCCTGGCAGCCTTGACTTGCGTGATGATATCGTTGCGATCATTTTGGGAGACGCGGAGTAGCTGGTAATCCACACCCTCAGAAGCGACCCCTCGGGCAATTGCGTCTGCCATCACCCGCGTGCTTTCCCACATGGTGTCATAGGCGATGACCACTTTCTCTGCCCCGCTGTTGGTCGACCAATCCAGGTAGGCCTGAACGATGCGACCCGGGTCCTGCCGGAAGATGACGCCGTGGCTCGGGCAGATCATCTTGATTGGGATGCCCAGCTCCGTCACTTCCTGCAGCTTCTTGGCTACGAGCTTGGAGAATGGCGTCAAGATGTTGGCGTAGTACTTGGTGGCCTCTTGCATTACTTCCACCATGTCCACCTCATCGTCAAAGCGGCCGGAGCTGGCATAATGCTGGCCAAAAGCGTCGTTTGGCATCAAGATCGCATCTTCTTTAACATAGGTAAACATACTGTCCGGCCAGTGCAGCATCGGTGCCTCCAGGAATGTCAGGGTCCGCTGGCCAAGGCTGATTTCGTCAAAGTTGTGCAAGATGTTGTAGTCCCAGCCGCCGTGAAACTGCTGTTCCAAAAACTCAGCGCCCTTGGCAGAGCAGTACAGTTTGGCGTTCGGCGCGGCCTCAATCACCTTGGGTAGAGCGCCTGAGTGGTCGATCTCGCTGTGGTTGGAGATGATTACGTCGATCTTGGCCGGGTCTACAATCTCGCTAATATTCTTCAAAAGCTCATCGGCAAACGGGGTATAGACGGTGTCCACCAGCGCAATCTTCTCGTCCACAATCAGATAGGCATTGTAGGTGGTGCCGCGATGTGTGGAATAGGCTGGTCCATGGAAATAGCGTATATCCCAATCTACTACTCCTACCCAATAGATGTTAGGGGCTACCTCTCGCACTGCCATAATAGTTCCTCCTCTTAATTACTTACTAGATTAGTTATATATTACGTCTGAGTGCTTGTCCGTGTCAATAGATCCGGGGAAATAATTTAACCTGGTTAACTAAGTTGCAAGTTCGCTAGAGAATTATTGTTCGGGGTATGCAGGAGTTAGTGGATTTCTCGGCGAACATACGTACGATATTGTTATTATGGAATGGAGTGGTTAAGGTGCTGATAAAAGCCAACGATCCCTATGTGGATTGCCCGGTGCTGGAGAGCGAGAACTTTTCTTTTAGGTTGGTGCAGGATGATGATGCCCAGGACCTGCTTGCCTGCTACGCAGATGAAAAGGCTGTGCCTCTCTTTAACAGTGATAACTGTACCAGTGACTTTTACTATCGTACCGCGGAAGAAATGCAGCGGTGCATTGGTTTCTGGGTTAGAGAGTACGAGCAGCGATACTACATCAGGTTCGCGATAGTGGACAAGCGGAGTAAGCAAGCCATAGGCACCGTCGAATACTTCGCCAAAGATGAAGCGTTCGAGGACTTCGGTGTTGTGGGAGTGCTGCGACTGGACCTGGCCTCTCCCTATGAGAAGGAAGGCTATATTACGGAGATCCTGCAGATGGTGGAGGAAAAGTTTCATCAAACCTTTGGGACCCAATCCGTTATAACCAAAGCCATTCCAGAAGCTAGGGAACGGGTAAGGGCTTTGAGTACAGCCGGATACGAACCTCTGCCAGAAGGGACTATTGTGCAATTTGGCGACTACCATGTCAGAAGAAGCGAGGGTAGACTGAAGAGTTAGCCGGGAAAAAGCCGAGACAAGGAGAGGCTCCAGGCAAAAAACGCATCCAAACATATATCCCCTTGTTAGAGGCATTCCTGGCTTGCTAGAGTGGAAACAGAGAACAGGTAGTCTGTTTTAGGGAGGTAGCAATATGCTAGATAAATCGTTACCTTACTTCGATCTGATAATGCGCAGAAAGACAGGCACTCCTATCCCTGATGTTCCGTTGCCACCCGGTTACACCTTCGTCAACTTCCAACCCGGAGACGAACGAGCTTGGGCAGAGGTTGAGACGTCAGTGCTTGAGTTTGATAGCGTACCGGAAGCGCAAGACTACTTCGCCAAGCACTATCTCTGTTACGGCGACGATGCACAGCGCCGAGTGTTTTTCGTGCAGGCGCCTAATGGCAAGAAAATAGGTACGGCCTCGATCTGGTGGGAGTATACGGGTAAGCGGCGGGTTCCGTCTCTGCACTGGATAGGAGTGAAGCCTGAGTACCAGGGCAAGGCAATCGGTAAGGCAATGGTCTGCCGACTGATGCAGGAAACCTTGGAAATTGAGGGCGATATAGACGTTTATCTACATACACAGACCTGGAGCTACAAAGCTATCGGGGTTTACTTGTACGCCGGATTTGAGCTCTTGCGCCACGAGACTTTCTCCAGGCATAAGAACAGTTTTGAGCTGGCACTACCCCATTTGCAGACAAGAATGTCAGAGCATACTTTGGCTAAGGTGGAGCCCTCTGAGTGATAAGCAAAGGACCGCAGTCAATCCGACTGCGGTCCTTTCTATTCAGATATGTGGGACATATTATACGTCCCCGTGTCCCTTATAGGGGCATTGCTCACCTCTGCAGCCATGTGGATGCGCCTTACCATATGGGCAAGCAGGTCCTTCCGTCTTCAGGAAACTGATCCCCCAGAACTCCTGACAAGCATCGGCCGCTACCTGCAGTGCTACCCTCACAAAGGCTTTACAGCAGCACGGACCAGTCAGCTCGGCAATGGCCTGTACCACCCGACCGACTACTTGCATGGTCTGCCTCGTCTCTTGATCTTTGGGACAGGCAGCGCCCAGCAATACCGAGAAAGCCGCCCCGATGCCGACGGTTACGCCGCAGACACCGGTCAAACCGCAATAACCACCTAAGCTTTGTCTTCTAGTGCGCTGTAGCGCCTCATCAAGCATCTGATCAGAGACGGTCAACTGTCTTGAGTTACGCAAGCCTACCAGCAAGGCCCCCGCCGCAATCACGGCATGCTCACAGCCTAGCATGGGCAGCTGCGGGTTATCGAATAGCTGCAGGGCAATGCCTAGCGGGTTCGGGTGGTCAGTCTTACACAGTTCGGCCACCAGTTGATCATATGCCTCGCGGCCGTGGCAGTTATCGCAGACATAGTGTCCTTTGGGACAGATGATGTTAGCTTGTTCTTGGCTGCCGCAGTAGTTGCAGCTAACTTGAAGGCCCCTATTCAGATACTCGAGCTGTTCTCCACAGACCATGCAGTGCTCGTTATGCTGCTCCTGGTGCAAACTTACACCTTGCTCCGGTCCTCAGCAACCACTTCCGTGTGGCCTACTTGTATTCGCCATACTGTCACCCCCGTGTTCTCCCCCATTGTCCAACGAACCCTCTATCTCCGTCAAGGTCAAAAATAAGCCCACCGCGAACTCCGCAGTGGGCTGTGTGCTTTCCTGATGTTGTTTTTAGCCGCTATTTCTTCAGAATGAACTCTCCTAGGCGAAGCTCAGTCTGCTGACCGTTGAGCAGTGCCGGCTGACCCTTCATGAACACGTGCTCGATGCCTACACCCTTCTGGAAAGGATCGGCGTAGGTAGCTTTATCGGTCACGTTGACCGGGTCAAACACTGTGATGTCAGCAATCAAGCCTTCCTTAAGCATGCCGCGGTCAGTAATTCCAAGAATGTCTGCTGAGAGGCCGGTGCAGCGGCGAATAGCCATTTCCAGGGAGCAAAGACCTTTCTCTCGTGCCAAACGCAAGAAACGCGGGAAAGTGCCGAAGTTGCGCGGATGCGGCTTGCCAAGGTTCTCTTCTGCTGAAAGCGGCAGTGCACGGCCGTCGCTGCCGATAGCGTAGTCGTTCTGCGACAGCATGTAATCCACATCCTCTTCGCTCATGGCAAAGGCGATGCAGGTGGTGTTCGCATTGGTCTCAATTGTTACTTTAGCTATAGTCTCAGCCATGCTTAGGCCAAGCTCCTGGCTGAGCTCCCAGATAGTCTTGCCGTCAGCGATGGGATAACGGCCATGGGTGGTGACCATGTACAGTGCGTCGCCATCCGCCTGAGTCTGGAAGGAGTTCTCGAGCTCTGCCATCAGCTTCTCTCGCTCCTCGCCCTGTAGACGGGCGATAGCCATTTCCTTACCGCCCTGGATAGCCCATTTGGGGAAGGAGTTGGTAATTCCGGAAGAGGCAGCTGTGTAGGGATAGACGTCGACCGTAACGTTTACCCCGGCTGCACGGGCGTCAGCCACGTTCTGCACAAACTCAGGTGCACGGCCCCAGTTCTTCTTGCCGCTAGCCTTGAAGTGAACGATATGCACGTGCGCACCGGTCTGACGGTTGATCTCGTACATCTCTTCCAAGGAAGTCGGGGTGTTAGTACCCTGGTCTCGCATGTGAGAGGTAACAATACCATCATACTTGGCGACCACTTCGCCTAGCGCGTTTAGTTCTTCCTGGTCAGAAGAGACACCCGGGGTATAGCCGAGGCCGAGGGAGAGGCCCCACGCACCAGCCTGCATGTCGCTGTCTAGCAGCTCCTGCATCTCCTTGAGCTCTTCAGAGGTTGCCTTACGGTTCTCATAGCCCATGACGCCGCAGCGAACAGCGCCGTGACCAATCAGAGAAATCAGGTTGGTACCCATCTGCTTGCCGTCAGCTTTTACCTTGTCCATGAACTCCTGGAATGACCCGGATGCGTAGTCTACAAAGTATTTGCCAGCGAAGTTCTTGATGTTCTCCATGCGATCTGCTGGGCAGGGATAGATGGAAGAACCGCACTGACCAGCCATCTCGGTAGTAACACCTTGATAGATTTTGCTCTCGCAACGATCGTCAATCAGGAAGGAAGTATCCGAATGGGAATGGATGTCTATGAAGCCGGGGGCTACTACCAAGCCAGTCACGTCGATCACTTGTGCGCTTTCGCAGGCAATCTCTTTAGCTATCTTAGCTATTTTTCCGTCTTTGATTGCCACGTCCGCCTCGTAGGCAGGATTACCGGTACCATCGACGATAGTGCCGCCTTTTAGGATGAAATCGTACATTTGCTTAGCTCCTTTCGTTTAGAACCTGGTAAGACTACTCTGAAATCTTATGCTTATATCTGCATCTTATCACAAGAGTCTAAAAGATTGAAGTTATTTAGGGAATGGTAATAAGGTACATGGGAAAATAAAAAGGGTTACACCAGATTAGTCTGGGGTAGCCCTTTGATGTCAACCTATTGTAGGTCTGAATCCCGTTCAAGCCTTGGGCAGAATGAAACTCGGCCCCTACATAGTTAATGGTGTCCGGGATGAGCATGTTCCTCCCCTACTATGCCTTCACCACTCGGTTGGTTAGCGAACCTAACCCCTCAATCTGCACCTCAATCTCGTCGACCACATGTACGGGACCGATGCCGGATGGAGTTCCGGTTAGGATGACGTCGCCAGGCCTCAGCGTTATTACCTGGGAAATAAAACTGATAAGACAAGGGATGCCGAAGATTAGATCAGAAGTTATGCTGTCCTGTTTGATCTCGCCATTTACCAGGGTCTTCAGCGCAAGGTTGCTGGCATCGATCCCTGTGACGATCGAAGGACCTAGCGGAAGGAAGGTATCAAACGACTTGGCTCTAGTCCATTGACCATCCTTGCGCTGTAGGTCACGCGCTGTTACGTCATTGGCGATGGTGTATCCGAAAACGTAGTCTAGTGCATCCTCTTCCGATACCATATGACACTCTTTGCCGATAACGACTGTCAGCTCACCCTCGTAATCCAGCTGGCCAACCATCGGCCAGTAGACAATGTCACCCTGGTGTGGCAGCAATGTGGTGGTCGGCTTCAGGAACAGCACCGGGTCCTCCGGCAGCTTCATGCCCAGTTCTGCTGCGTGCTGGCGGTAGTTCAGTCCGACGCAGACGATGGTGTTAGGCTGGCACGGGGTAAACAGTTGCACTTCACTCAATTCGCAGGTTATATCGGTCAACTGGTGCTTGCCAAAGATGTCGCCGTCGATGACAGTGATCGTATTCCCCTCAAGCAGGCCGTATTGGATATGGTGCTCATACAAGAAGCGTATGTATTGTTTGGGCATTGCATATCAACTCCTTCTAGACTAAGTATAGCTTACCAACGACCAGAGCTTCACATCTATTTCGCAGATATCACAAGACCCCATCCCAATGAAAGGGACGGGGTCTTCTGTGCATGGGAAAGGCTAACCCTTCGCCCATGTGGCAATCATAGAGCTATTACTTCGCAACCTTGGCAGCAGCGATAACGGACTGCAGGTAGCCAGGGATGTCCACCAGAGTAGCACCGGTGACTCCGTCAATCACTTCATCAGCAGGCTTGCTCACGAAGGTCTCCAGTTCAGCAATAGTTTTTCCTACTGCGTAGGTCTCGATAGCAGCAAAGTTATCGGCAATCTTGACGGTTGAGCCTGCCTTGGCCATGTTAGCGCTGTACACGTCATTGTTGGTCACTTTGGAGACCAGCACCTTACCGTCTGGGTAGTTGGTACCAAAATTGCCATCAGAGTTAGGAACGCCGACTACGCCGTCGTTGGCCATAAACTGATACTCATCAATAGAGACGCCAACAATCTTGTCGCCCTGCATAGCAACGACAGTAACAGTGAAGCACTTGTCGCCATGGGCAGCAAACTCAACGCGGCCCATTTTTACCGGCTCAACCTTCGGAGCGGAACAAGCGGCTAGAGCAAAGACTAGGATTAGGCTGAGAGCTACTACACTTAGAAGCTTCTTCATGAATTTTTCCCCCTTAAAAATATGTAGTCATGCCATGTGAAATTATACACGAGTAATTGTTACCAGAGAAACTATCTATAGCATACTAGGAGCCTGTTTCCCTTGAATATATCTAATTAGCCGTTTTTTCCTGCATGTTTCGTTGTCTACATGATAAGATCGCAACAAGATGTCTGTTTCATTGTCGTCCAACCCCTCAGCCTAGCGCATTAAATACAGCGCTTATCTCATATATGACAGGAACATATGACCAAGTGATGGAAAGAAGAGTATTTGGAGGAGGGTTAGTGTGAAGGTAAATAAGGTGGTTATTGTTACCAACCTAACAATGCTTATGGCTTTGATACTAGTTATGTCTGTACTGCTAACCGGCTGTGTACCGGGCGACGGGGCTCATACAGCGCAGAAGCCAGCTGGTTTCTTCTGGGGGGTATGGCATGGCTGGATAGCCCCCATCTCCCTAATTATCTCAATGTTCAACCGCAGCATTCGGGTATATGAAGTTATGAACACTGGCTGGTGGTACGACTTTGGTTTCTATATCGCGATTGCTGGTGGCTTTGGGGGATTGTCATTCTCAAGACGCAGGCGACACCACAGAGACTAAACGGAAAGCAAGGCCCGGGCTGCCCCGGGCCTTTGTATATATGTAGCTTACAATACAAAGTCAACGTACGAGCGGCAAACTGTGCTGACTGACTTAGGTCCCCGTGTCCATCAATCCTCAGGAATCCTTAAGAAATCGCTAAGCGGCAGTTTATAAACTCTGGCCAGGGCTCTTATATAATCCAATTGCACTGATCATTAGCATCACCATGCAAGGAGGCTTCCCAATGAGAGTTCAGAGAGCCCCAGTCTCACCCATTAAGAGAGTAATGCGCTATATTCTGGTGCTGCTGTTGCTATTCGCTGTCACGGTCGGCATCTATGTTGCAGACTACTGGAACCTGATCCCCGAGCGATACTATACTGCTGAGCACTTTAGCATCGAAACAGCGCGCAGTCCGGTGGACTTCAACAACAATGGCGTAGACGATTACACCGACATTCTACTCGGGGCGCGCAAAGATGCCCTCCAAAAGCCGCGATATGATGGCGCTTACCAGCCAGGTGGTTACCCACCTGATCATATCGGCGTATGCACCGACGTCGTCTGGCGCGCTTTCAAGCATGCCGGGTTTAGTCTGAAAGATATGGTAGATCAAGATATCGCTGAGAATACTCATCTTTACCCGCGGGCATCTACTCCAGAACCCAACATTGACTTCAGGCGCGTGCCCAATCTGAAGATATTCTTTGAGCGATATGCCGTTTCCCTTACTATCGACCCGCACCAGATAGCTGAATGGCAACCAGGGGACATCGTCACATTTGGGACGAAGCATATAGGTATTGTCTCCGATCGGCGGAACGCAGAAGGTATTCCCTATCTCATCCATAACGGGGGCCAGCCTATTCGGGAAGAAGACGCCCTCACCCGCAGCGCTACACCGATTAGTGGCCACTTCCGCTTTGATGCCAGCAAGCTGGCTAAGTCCTGCCTGGTGGCTTACACAGGACCTTAGCGCCGCACCAGGAACACAGAAAGAGCAGATTGCAATCTGCCCTTTCTTGTCGACTGAGACGAAGGGACAGTGAACCGAGACCCTTTTAGTGGACACCTTAAGTGAGACCACTAGAAGGGTTTCGTGCTTTGGTGGGGTATCTTTAGAACTG
>JAWLDB010000020.1:0-24551 GCA_041686915.1 Bacillota bacterium | reverse complement strand
ACGATGACGGCAACTCTTGGCCCTACCTGATCAGCACGTTTTGCCCAGGAGAAGCGATACGCGAGGTGCGAAACCAAGTTAGTGAAAGAAACTTAACCGAAATTGCCAGCCATCTAGGAGAGATGATCCGCAGGATGCATAAGCTGCGACCGGATGAAGGTCTAGAAGGTTGGGTACCTCTAACCTGGGACAATTACCTCGAGCAGCAGATTGACAAGGCAATCGCTGCACTGCGGCAGAAGGAAGTGTTCGGCCCTGAACTGGTGTCTTCTATCCGGAAGTCGCTGGAGCAGTCACGACCCCACTTTATCAAGCCCAACCTCTCCTTCGTGCATGCCGACCTAACTGAAGACCACCTGTTGTTGGCCGAAGGTAGTGAGGGCTTCGCCATATCTGCCTTGATTGATTTCGCGGATGCCGAAGTTGCTCCCATCGAGTATGAATGGATAGCGCTCTGGTTTGGGCTGCTGGACCAAAACGTCGGGGCTTTTCGTAGTTTCATGCAGGTCTACGATCCCGGAGAGAAGCTTGACGAAGCATGGCGAGACAAGATGCTGGCCATGACCTTCTTGCACCGTTATGGAGCCGGTATAGTGATGCATGTGATTGGCAAGCTTTCTGATAAGCCCACGACATTGCTCGAACTCAAGGAAACACTTTGGCCTAAAGATCTCCTGGGATAACTCTTCACAGAATGTGCTATAGGAGCTGTAGGCCCCATTGCCTAGAGAAAACACCCGCCACCTGGCGGGTGTAATGCTTATATCACTGGAGCGGCAAGCACATGGAGCGGTTGACTGCGTGCATAAACCATAACAGACTGTAGAGTGTGGTAGACTTACATCAAGAGAGGTGATCAAGTTGGATGGCAAACAGAGGTCCAACCTGCGGGCAGGCCTAACCGTGGATATTGTCCTCAAGGAAGACCAGCGTACCGGCAAGTTGACGCGTGGCGTAGTGCAGGACATCCTTACTAAGAGTGGCACCCACCCGCATGGTATTAAGGTTCGCCTGACAGACGGAAAAGTTGGGCGGGTAAAGAGCGTCATAGAGCAATAAGGACATCGCATCAAGGGTGCGGTTTGTGTGTTGCCGGTTTGGAGGCAAGCGTTTCCCTGCAACAGGTAGGGATGGTTCTGCTTTCTGTTGAATAGCTTATTGTGTAGGCCGGTGTAAAGGAGGCTGCAAGCGTGGCAGGAGCATGGTTAGAGCAAGAGAATGCGCCTCCTGGCAGCGAGGTTGAACCATCCGAGCAAAGGGCAAGGTCTGCTGCACTCTCTGTTGAGCAATCTCCGCCAGAGTGGCTTGAAGTAAAGCCTAGGGCTGCTCGTAGGTCTTGGCCACGCTCTCTGGCGGTCGTCGCATTGATGTTGACGTTATTTGTTGGGCTCGGGTACTTCTTTGCCACACGCCCGCTATTCCTTAACCAAGACAGTTTGACCATGGAGCAAGTGGTTGCTATTGCGCAGCCAGCCGTAGTCTACATCGAGGTGCCGCACACCAACGGGCGGACATACGCTAAGGGCAGTGGGGTTATCGTCGAGGAAGACGGGATTATCGTGACAAACCAGCATGTGATAGCTGATGGATCTGAGATAAATGTGGAGCTTAGCGACGGGCGGAGCTTCGTTGCCAGCGTTCTTAGCAGCGATGCTCCAATGGATATTGCGGTACTTAGGATTAGCTGTGTAGGGTTGCCGGTCGTAAACATGGGCAACTCCGACCATGTAGCCAAGCGGCAGCGCGTGGTAGCCATTGGTAACCCAGGGGATGCGCGTAACCAGGCAACTGAGGGAGAAATCCTGCTGCGCAGGCTGAAGCATGAGGGACAGCTGTATATCGTATCCAGTGTTGCGACCGACCACGGTAGCAGTGGAGGAGCATTGCTTAACTATGACGGTCAGGTAATCGGCATCACTTCAGCCGGAGCCGAGGTCAATGGGCAGAAGGTTACGTTGGCTGTACCGATTAACTCGATCAAAGCTTTCTTGCCTTAGAAGAAGCAACAGACAGGAGCGTGGCTTCCTGTCTGTTGCTTTTGCATGTGCGGATGTCGTTGCATGGGTCAACACATCAAGTGCGCCCCCTGGTTTAGTCAGCAGTCATCCCGGTAACCGCAGTGTCATCAGTCTGTTCTGCATCGCCGGTCAGAAAGCTGCGTAGATTGGGTATTGCACTGAAGCGTAGTCCGCTCAAGCCTTGTAGTGATCCGCTGAACAAGTAGATAACCGGGATACTGATACGGTCGCCGAGGAAACCGGTCAATCCTTGGGCAACGGGCTGCAGCCCGCCGGACATGGTATTAATCAACCCCCATACCCGCCCCATTTGCTCTGGCGCAGTTGTGCGCTGCACAATCGCGCCGAAGTATATGTTAACGATACCGTTAAACAGGCCTATAATCCAAAAAATTGCAACCTGGAGGGCTGGTATTTGGCCTGGCAGCAGCACCATAGTGACCAGTAATGCGGATTGGATGGTAACGCCATAGATTATGCTCCACAGATTTCGCTCCACCAGCTTGGTGAAGGCAATCAACAGGCTGGCACATAACGTTCCAGCCATTGACGCCGCCAGCATGTAGCCGTAAAGCGCTGGCGTCCCCCCAAGGTGTTCTTGAACGTACTTGGGCAGAAGGATGAATGTTGGCGCCCAGACAAAATTCAGCACGGCCGCCACTTTCATGATATCGATCAGGACACGGTTTTGGCGCACGTAGCGCAAGCCCTCTTTGATGTCCTGCAGGAAACGGCCAGCGTCTGCTTTGCCCTTGTTAACTAGCCGTGGTATTTGGATGAACATTTCGGAGCTTGCCGAGAGCAAGAACGATGCTGCATCGATGGCTAACAAGAGTGGTATCCCCAGGAAGGCAACCAGTACTCCACCGGCACTATAACCAACAATGGAAACCAGGTTGGATGTGATCTGCTGCCACGAGTTGGCCTTTGGCAGATTCGCCTTGCTGACTAACAGAGGAACAGTTGAGCTGATTGCCGGCCCAAAGAATGCGCTACAGACAGAGTTTGCGGCGACCAGTGTTAGCATTATGGCTGGTGTCAACTGTCCATGATAGACCAGATAGGCCAGCGTCGCATAGATTAGGCCGCGTATAGTATCCGTAATCACGATAATCGCCTTCTTGTTTATCCTGTCTGCCACGGCGCCACCCAAGGGGCCGAGCAACACACTGATGACCGTTCTTACCATGGCTAGTGTACCAAGTAACATGGCAGAGCCTGTGTTAACCTGCACCCACCACATTAGCCCAATTGTGCCGGCGCCGTCTCCAAGCTGTGATACTGCCATACCGAGCCAAAGCAGTGCATAGTTCCTGCTGAAGAGCTTAGTCTTCACACTCACCCACCTCATTCTTCAGTATTTGTTCAATAAATTTAAGGGTGTGAGTGAATAATATCAAGTATTCTGCAATTAGTCAAGGTGAAAATCCCAATAATTAAAGGGGCACCTTAGTATAATTTAGAAAGAGCTAAGAAAAGGGCGTGCCGCGCCACGTTTAGCAAATAAACGTTTTGCGACACGCCTGGTCCTATCTTACTTTCATGAAACGGCGGGCGATACTGACTAGAGGTTTATAGAGAATGCCCTCCATCTCCCGGCTGACCGTCTTCAGTTGCTGGCGGATCGGGATCTCTTGTGGGCAATGGGCTTCACATTTGCCACACTGCATGCACTGGGAGGCATTAGCTGGCCTGGCTGAGAGGCTGCCCATGTTTTGAATATAGCGCAATCGGGCGGAACGGTCGTTCATTAGATACTTCTCGTTGTAATAAGTAAAGCATCCAGGGATGTCCACGCCCGCTGGACAAGGCAGGCAGTAGCCGCAGGCGGTGCAAGGGATCTTGGTTTTAGCTAGCATGACGGCTTTCACTTGATCAAACACTTCGAGCTCAGCTTCAGAAAGCGAAACAGGGTTGACCTCGCTGGCGATGTGGATATTCTCTGCTACCTGCTCTTCTGTACTCATGCCGGAAAGCACCACTGTTACTTCGGGGTGGTTCCACACCCAGCGCAGAGCCCACTCGGCCGGGGAGCGCTTGGTGTCGAAGCTGGCGAAGGCCCGCCTCACCGCTTCCGGCAGGTGGGTGACTAACTTGCCCCCGCGGAGGGGCTCCATCACAATCACCGGGATGCCCAATGAAGCTGCAAGCTGGAGGCCCGACTTTCCGGCCTGATTATTTTCATCCATGTAGTTATACTGTATTTGGCAGAAGTCCCACGGGTAAGCCTGAATCAGCTCTGCGAAATTTGGGGCTGGCCCATGGAACGAGAAGCCGATATTCTTGATCTTCCCTGCGGCTTTCAGTTGCTCCATCCAATCCAATACTCCCATATGCACCAGGCGGTCCAGCATGGCCTTGCCGGTGAGCATGTGTAACAGATAGTAGTCGATATAATCGGTCTGCAGCCGGTTAAGCTCAGTAGCGAAGATTTTCTTGGCACCGTCCAACCTGCTGACTATGAACGGTGGTAGTTTGGTGGCGATTTTTACCTGCTCACGGTAGCCTCCGGCCAGAGCATTGCCGAGTACAGTTTCACTCTTGCCAGCTCCATATACATATGCGGTGTCGAAGTAGTTGACGCCCCGTTCAATAGCAGTACGAATCATCTTAATAGAGCGTTGTTCGTCGCCTGGCAGACGCATGCATCCAAAACCCAAAACAGATAGTTGGTCGCCGTTCTTCTTGTTAATTCTAATCTGCATCTCGTTCCCCCACATTCCTTATGAACGTTGGTGTGCTCGTAGCCGGTCCCCACTCCCATTTTGTCACTTTTCAGGAGAATGTGCAAAGCTGATTAGTGAGGGCTCACTATTCACTGTTTGCAGCAGGTATATGGTAATATCAGCATGAAGTATCGGGTGAGGTAAATGATAAGGTAAGCCGGGAACACCCGTTTGAGGATGGAGGTAATGTTGTGTTGGTTGACAGAGATGAATTCTTGCAGAACTCGCGACAAGGATTGTCAGGTATCTATGATGCCATCTCCGATGCACCGGTGCTGACCTGGACCGAGATAGAAGGTCCAGCTGCTTTGTTCGTCGTTGACATGATTAACGGGTTTGTCAGAGAGGGTGCTTTACAGAGTCCGCGAGTCGAGAGACTTATCCCTAAGATCAGAGAGATGATGCAAGCCGCATCCAAGAGGAATATGCAGCTTGTGGCCTTTGCGGATAACCACCCAGAACACTCTCCCGAGTTTACGTCGTACCCCCAGCACTGCCTGGAGGGTACCAGTGAAAGCGAGATTGTACAGGAGTTACGGGATGCCGCCGCTTATACCCTGATCAAGAAGAACTCGACCAATGGGGCGCTAAATTCGGGCTTTCAGGCGTGGTGGACCCAACACAAGGACATTGAAACGTTTGTGCTGGTGGGCGACTGCACGGACATCTGCATTTTGCAGCTGGCCTTGTGGCTAAAAGCTATGGCCAATGAGCAGAACAAGCAAGTGAGGGTGATCGTGCCGGCAGATGCGACTGACACGTACGATCTCGGGGCACATCAGGGAGACCTGATGCATTTGATGGCGCTGTACAATATGCTGCTCAACGGAGTGGAGATTGCAGGTTCAGTAAGGTAGGGGAGGCAGCGTAATGAGTATTTTTTCTGGTAATAGGCTGGATCCTGCCGTGTTCCAAGTCGACGTGGAGCGTATGCGTCAAGGCTGGTATTCCGATGCGTATTTCAGTAACACGGTCACAATCTTGCAGACTCTGGCGAGGGAAGGCTATACCTTCCACGGTCAGAGCGATCTGGATGGTGTTGACGTCTCCCAGCTGCAGAACGGAGACATCGTCGTGGAGATGCAGTTCTTCACCCGACGCAAGCCGTTCGCCTTAGTGGCAGGCGTAGATGAGGCGTTGGCCATACTGCAATGTTGCACCGGGCATTTTGCGCCTGACGGGACTTTCGTCAATACTTACAATCAGCTGGAAGTAGAGGCTGTGCAAGATGGAACGTTCGCCCACTACGCCGGCAACCCGCTGGATGTACAGCCAGTCATCCGCGTGCGCGGTCGCTATCGCGACTTTGCGCAGTTGGAAACTCCCATTTTGGGCGTGCTTACAGAAGCGACCAGGGTCGCAACCAACGTCTACAACGTGCTCAGTGCAGCGAGGGGCAAGGACGTACTGTTCTTTCCTGCCCGTTTCGCACACTATAAGCTACAGGCCCTGCACGGCTATGCCTATTCACTCGCTGTACAGGCATATAATGCCGGGCATGGGACCAGTTCACGCGTGTTTGTATCCACCAACGACCAAGCCGGTTGGTGGGGTGGTCGAGGTGGAGGCACGGTGGCTCATGCGTCAATCGCCTGTTTCCTGGGAGATACCGCCGAGACGATGATGCAGTTCAGCCGCATAATGCCTACAACTATTCCCCGCATTGCCCTGGTTGATTTTCATAACGACTGCGTCGCCGATACGCTGAGGGTGATGTGGCGCATGTTCGAGCAGTACCTTATACACCAGCAAGCTGGCAGGGACGAAGAGGCGAAGCAGTACCAGCTCTACGCCGTAAGACCTGATACATCGGGGAACATGCGCGACCGGTCTGTTCCGCCGCTCGGACGCAAGGACTTGGATTGCGGCGTTAATCCCCGGCTGGTTTGGATTATGCGTGAAGCCATCGATAATGCTTGGAAGGCCTGGGACATTCCTCAAGAAGCGCAGGAGTTGGCTCGCCGCTGGTGTGAGCAGGTGAAGATTGTAGCAACAGGCGGTTTCAACGCTAACCGAATTAAAGAGTTTGAGGATTTGGCAGTACCGGTTGATATTTACGGGGTAGGTTCGTCATTGCTCGAGAATAGCAGCCAGACGAATACCAGCAATGACTACACAGCGGATATAGTACGGGTGCAGATAAGTGGTGCCTGGCATCGCCTGTCCAAGGTGGGGCGCCAGGCCTGCGAAAACCCGAATTTGGAGCTGATTCAGACGAAATAGTATCTGTTGTTCATAAACGGAAGGGCCTCGCTAGAAGAAGCGGGGCCCTGACGATTTACTACACTTTGCATGGTTTAATCAAAAGAATGCCGCTCTTTAGGTTGCACTCGACTACCTCACCATCACAAGGGGAGATATAGTGTTTCTCTGCCAAACCCCAGGCAATGCCTTCCCAAGCCACTGTCTCACCTTTCTTCACGGGTTGACCGGTGGCCCGGAAGCAAATACCCCTAAACTCCCCGTCCACAGTGGGCAGCTTCACACATTGGTATCCTGCCTGCAGTCTTTCCTCCAATGCTGGATAGCGACGAGCCAAGGTAGTAACCTCGCTGCTCAGGAGCGGCACAGGACGATTGAGCATCAGCTCGTTAACGGTGCCACGTTTAGCCAGAACATATGGTAGGCCTGAAGCAAGAGCGTAGGCTAAGATCAGGTAAATCAGTGCCCGTAGCGCTACCTGGGTGGTGATCACAACTGGCACATTGAAACTGCTTACGGCAAAGGAGGTAATGAACAGTGAGAGCAGATAGCCAATAGAGGCGGTAAAGGCAGCCTCCAAAACGAACAACCTCCCGACTTCTGCTGGCCTTAGCCCCATGCTCTTCAGGATGGATAGCTCCCGACGGCTATCCATGTAGGTCAGCAGACTGAAAGTGCCAACCCCCAAGGTCAGGAACATGAACAGGATGAACACGGCCTGTTCTCCACTGGAGAGAGTGCTGCTAACAATCTCGCGCGCCTGTTGCAACACCGAACCTGCATTGATTACCTTGACGTTTGAATTGATGTTGCGCAGCCAACGGTCGAATTGATCGGCTCGAGTCTTTTGGATCATGGCACGCAGTGGTGCTGTCAGATTGATATCCTGTGCGGATAGCCAATTGTCGCTCACTACGATAACAGGATCATAAGCGAATGCCTGGTAGAAGCCTGCCACCTTAGCTATTACTGCCGCGCGTTTGTAATCCAAGCTAAACCGGATGGGGAAGTCATCACCTACAGCTATCTGCCAATGCTGCTGCATTTGCTCCGGCAACCATACTTCTCCTGGACGGGGCATAGGTAGCGGGCTGTCCGCTTGTGCTCCGGTCATTGCAGCAAGTGGCAGCGGCCCGTAGGGCGTACCAGCATCTACACTCTTGTAGGAGCACAGTTCCCGGGAGTGGTTTGGAACACTGTAATAGTAGTTGGCCGGGAACTCCAGTATCAGGTCGGCAGGGAAGTCTGGGGTGCGAACGCGGCCACTCATTGCTTGTCCAGTAGCCTCTGTATAGCCCCAGAACAGCATCCAGGCACTGGTGACAGCAACGGTGATAATGATCGCGGCGACCTGTGACCGGAAAGAAGTTCGCCAGCGCTTGGCGGCCAACCTCAGAATGTTACTCACCGCGCAACACCCCCATTACCGTCAAATTGGCCATTCGTACGGCCGGCATCAGTGCGAAGAATAGAGACGTCAGACTGGCAACACCTAGTACCAAAAGATATTCTGCGACCGTTCCCGCCAGAATAGCTGACCAGGGACTGCCGTTGCTTATCTCCATCGCCACTCCGCCCATCCGCACTAACACGAACCCAATGCTTGTGCCAATTATGGTTACCAACATTGTCTCTGTGAGAGCCATGACCACAACATCCCGCTTTCTGGCACCCAGGGCCTTCAAGACCCCTACTTCTAGCCTTCTAGCAGCAGCTCCCGTCAACATGCGGCTGGCAATCAGCATGCCTGCAATCAGGTAAAAGAGCATGCCCATGACTGGTCCAAGGCTGACCGGAAGCGCCAAGCCTCCACTGCTGTCGGGGTTGAACACATAGCTAGGCGCCCTATACGCTTTCTCTAGCAGTCCGGCTCCTTCCAGTCTGCCCGCAAGGTCGGCAACGCTGACGAAAGTGAACTGGGGAAATTGCTTACGCAACTGCATGGTGGTAATCTCAAGCTGGCTCATATCTTCAACTTGCAGGCTAACGTTGTACATCGGATGCTCGCTTCCGCCCGAAGCATCTTCCCACATGCGGTTCCACATGTCTTGTGGCACCCAGGCGTAAGCCCCGTGCAGGAAGAGCGTTTCACTGAGCGGCCCCATCGGGCCCATCCACATCAGTGTTCTGGTTGGTATCCGCATACCGGACTTCATTTGCAACTCATAAACTTTAGCTGCGCTGAAATCGGGGACGTAGCCAATCGTATCGCTGAACTGGTAGCGTGGAACAGTCACTTCGGCAATATCTTTGTCCTTAGGTAGATAAAGCTCTTCCAGTATTCTACGTCGTGCTGCTGTCAGCTTGCGCTGGTATATCTCGTCCGGGGTAGGTTGCACCTCTTCAAATGGGCTGGACACTTCGTCGTCTCTGATGGTTTGAGCAACTTGTTCTAGTAGGTTGTCCGGCACGTTCATGTGCGAATTGATCAATATCACTGGCGCGCCTGATTCCCTCAGATATTGCTGTACGACCTGGTTGGAGTCGTCGGTGATCCTCGATAGTTCGGGCAGAGGCATCACCGTCAGGCTGACAAGCTTATCTGAGTTGAGGCTCTGGTTGCGCGCCTCGGCGATGAACCATGGATGCACTGACGCCCCGTTAATTCCTGGTTGCTTCGCCAACGCCTCCAGATCCTTACGTTGGAAATGCTGCGTCTGGGTGAAAGCTGGATTAGACAGAAAACCCTGGTCATAAAGCTCAGGGTAATACGCTTCCAACCAGCTCAGGCCAGTCTTCTGTAACCTCTGATACTCAAGGGCAGTATTGCCAGTAGCGTCATCAACCTGTTGCCCTGCCCATCTTACCGGGGCTACCAAGATTTCTCCGCCGATTAACCCGCGGTAGAATTGATAGCTGTTGTTCATCTCCCCCTGGCCAAAAGAGAGCCCCGATGTCAGGCTCATCGCCGCGAGCACCATGGCCATCAGTACCAGCAGGCTGCGCCCAATCTGTCGCAGGCTATTGACTATGCCTAGTCGTATGAACACGATATCACATCCTTAGAGTTTGGCTTCCATCACGATGAAGTCGGATGTTTCCAGCTCGAAACCATATTGGATCAGAGCTTGCTGCAGATGAGTTGCCGAGGGCGGAAACATGCACTGGATTCTAGGGACCGCCAATGTCCTGGCCTGTAGCTGGGCAAACGATAGACAAGCACCGAGATCTGACCCCATGCAGGCAATGTGTAGTGCTTGTTTCTCCATGAAACGCGCTCCAACGGCGATTACATTACCCATACCATCCTCGTAAACCATGCCTGCTTTTGCCCACGCTCGACAGAGAGCGGGGGTTAGTGCATAGAAAGTGCGGTTCATGATCAGGAAACCTGTCCATTCGCTGCTGTACGGCATTAGTAGTTTAACGGCCTGGTCTGCATCTTCCACCGGTGTAAACCGTCCTTCTGAAGCAGTATTCAATCTATTTGTTGATATCCAGGCACCCCGGTAGGTGGCAGCTAGGTGGAAGCCAAAGCGCTCAGCCAGTCCCTTGCTTACGGCATTACCCACTCCAGTATACATTCGCATAGCAGGAATGCCCTGTTCCCGAGCTATCTCGAAGAAACGCTGATAGAACCGCTTGCCGATGCCGATGCCTTGGTATGCAGGCATCACGCGCAGGGCTTCAAGCCAGGCTGAACCATCTGGTAACACTGAGAGCTTGCCGCAAGCTACCACGTTGTCATCAACCTCAGCCACGATAAACTCACCATGTTTGTCCGTCACCCAGTTACTAAAAACCTCAGCTAGATAGCTGAGATTGGGCGTGGCCTTCTTCTCCACAGCGACTATTGCGGCCTTATCTGAGTAGTCAGCCTTTCTGAGCATAATGCTCATGTTTGTCACCGCCTTGGTTTGTAGTTTCATAGGACATTCGGCAGGTCGGGTTGCACATCCTCTACCGTTCGCATTTTTATACAGTTTTTCCGTTGACCTATGTCAGGCTGAAAGGGTAGACTGCACCTAACGCATTAAATGAGTGCATTGTGAGGTGACTGCTGTTGAGCCGAAAAAGGGTTATGATCATACTAGGGCTAATTTTGTGTATCGGGTTATCTCTCTGGGGCAATCGCTTGATGGCAGCGCGAATAGCTGCTGACATAGGTGAGTCTATTGACATGCTGGAGGAACGCCTGGTGCCAGAAGAAGTAGTAGTAGACCCTACAGGGGACGAAGAGCTGGACCCGGCGCCTCAGCTACTGAGCTATACCGTTGTCGCTGGTGATAGCCTCAGCTCCATCGCGGCTAAGTACGGGACCGACGTGACTACTCTCATGGGCCTGAACAGCTTGAGCAGCGACAATCACTTGCAGGTGGGGAAGACTATTAAAGTGCTTACCGTAAAAGGTGTAGTCCACAAGATAGCTAAAGGCGATACCCTCTGGGACATATCTATGACATATAAAGTGGACTCTGAGACAATTCAGAAAGCTAATCCAGAGATGGTTCCGGCTGCTCTGAAGCTGGGTTACGAACTGATTATTCCTGGCGGCAAAACGCCACGAGTAAGCTCTGTTTCCCGTGGCAACACGAGCAGATCTGGTTCAAGTTCCGAGGCTGTCGGTAGCAGTTACGTCTGGCCAGTGAAAGGCCGCATTACTTCCGGGTTTGGCCTACGCTCCGGTGGCTTCCATGAGGCCATCGACATAGGAATACCGACAGGTACCACCGTTCGGGCTGCCAGGTCGGGCAAAGTCACGTTTAGCGGATGGGCATCAGGTTATGGTTATCTAGTAAAAATCAGTCACAGTAGTGGATATGAGACGAGGTATGCGCACAACTCCAAGCTGCTGGTTAGTGTTGGGCAGCAGGTTGAGCAGGGACAAGCCATCGCGTATAGCGGTAGCACCGGCAACTCTACCGGGCCACACCTGCACTTTGAGATAAGGAAGAATGGTGCGGCACTTAACCCAATGAGTCTACTGCCATAGAGCAAAAACCTCCCCGCTCAGGGAGGTTTTTTTGTGTATGAAGACGTCGCTGTTTAGTGAAAGTCATGTTTTAGCAGACTGAGAAGATGATGGTCATAGTACCTTCCTCGAAAGAAGTGCCTGTCTCTGATGATGCCCTCGGCGACGAAGCCTTGCTTTTTAAGCACATGGTAGGACGGAGCGTTTTCCAGATGTACGAAGGCCTGAACGCGGTTGACTTGCATTTCCCTAAAAACAAATGTCAGGACTCTGTGCATCACCTCGGTCATGATGCCTTTGCCCCAGTATTCTTTGGAAAGGTCGTAGCCAAGCTCAACGATGTGGTTTGCTTTGTCCCAGTTATGGAAGCCGATAGTCCCAATCGGGTTGCCAGTATCTTTCCACTCTATCATCCAGCGGTTTTGCCTGGAGCTAGGGTTTCCGTAATTGTTGCACCAGTCGATAATGTCCTGGGCTTCTGCTGCGCTGCTGACCGGCTCTGCATCCACCAGGAACCGGCAGACATCCTCGTCGCTGAAATGCCTGAAGACAAAGTCAAGGTCCCGATTAGTGATCTTCCTGAGTGCTGTACGCCCGGTTTCAAGCGTCTGCCATAGGTCTAGCATTCATTAACTCTCCTTTTGCTGCTTGTCTTATTGCTACATTACCACTTTTAGCGGTACACATTCTGCTCCTCAAATAGAGTCACAAAAAAGTATTACCAGACAGTTGTATCAGCTATTGTTACGACGCATCGGGCTTTTTTGCAGTGAACAGCCCAAATCGCGGCATTTACAGAACGCTGGACACCGAGTAGAATTAAAGATATCTACTATGTATTATAGTACTAGGTTGGAAGACAGAAAGGTTGGGGAGAAGATTATGGTACGCAAGATCTCAGTCCCGGATTTCAGACCACATAAAGACGGCTTCAAGCAAGTTCTTGGAGAACTGGAGGCCGATATAATGGAATATATTTGGGAACATGGCACCTCTACTGTCAGGGCCGTACACGACCACCTACACAGTGAACGTGAGTTGGCCTATACTACAGTGATGACAGTCATGTCGCGCCTGGCAGAAAAGGAACTGCTAACGCGCGAGCAGGTTGGTAACGCTTATGCGTATCGTCCGGCCATCAGCCGCGACGGTTTTGCTCAACAAGTTGTAGAAGAAGTGCTCGATGCGCTTATGGGCAATTTCGGTGATCAAACGGTGTCCCACTTTGCACGTAAGATCGGACAGGTAGAAGACGAGCGTTTGTCTGAGTTGGAGAAAGCAATCCGCCGGAAGCGGAGTGAATGAGATGGTCCATAACCTGATTGCATCCTACGTCGTGTTTGTTCTGGTTGTAGGGCTGCAGGGTTATGCTATGCGTCATGCCCATGCTCTTCTGTTAGAACGCTTGAGGCCCGCCAGACGGTGGGCTTTTTTTATTGACTAGTCTCTGGTAGTGGGTGTAATATCAGAAAAACTACAAGGAAAAGATTGGTTGGAACGGGGGAGTGAAAACATGGACGGGTGGATACCACCAACGTTAGAAACGGAAAGGCTTGTTCTAAGGGCGATGTCGCTGAATGACGCTGAGGATATGTTTGTCTATGCCTCTGATCCCAACGTAGCCAGATATGTCACCTGGCCGGCGCATCAAAGCGTCGACGATTCAACCGGCTTTCTGCGGTTCATTGAGCAGCGTTATGCAGCAGGCGACGCTTATGATTGGGGCCTGGTCCTGAAGGCAACTGGCCGGTTGGTGGGTACTTGTGGCTACGTCAAATGGAACAAGAACCATCACGTGGGTGAGATCGGATATGCTCTCGGCAGTGACTACTGGGGAAGGGGACTAGTAACCGAGGCAACCCGTAAGGTAATTGATTTTGGCTTCACTGAGATGCAACTAAACCGCATTGAGGCTTGGTGCAAGCTGGAGAACCTTGGCTCTGAGCGGGTAATGCAGAAGGTTGGCATGCAGTTTGAAGGGGTGGCAAGGCAGAAGATGTTTGTCAAAGGAAGCTACCATGATCTCAAGCAGTATGCAATACTCAGGCAGGACTGGGTCAAGTAAATGTTACAGCGTGGCAGGCGCTACAAGGTTCCTGCAGCTTGCCTGTTTCCTGCAGCCGCAGGCAGGGAAAGATATAGTTAGAATTAGGTCACTGACAGTAGTAATCTGGCGGAAGGTGATTGGATTTGGATGAGGTTCGTGGTCTTATTGAGCAGGTAGTCAACAGTGGAGATTTAATAGATCTAGTGCTAAGCAACGTACGCCAGAAGGATCCGGATACTCCTCATAAGGTAACAGTACGTCCTGTGCTGCTAAAGGATGAAATGTTATATCAGTTTTCCTTCTATGTAGAAAAGAAGGTGCTGCATGATAACTTGCCCGCACTGCAGGTAAGCGAACGCCTTACGCAACTGCTAACCGACCAGTTCAAGCAGGCGCAAGTTTTCACAACCCAGGCTGACTATCAAGTGCTAATCAGCAAACGCGGCAACCCTCGCATCCTGAAGCGTCAGGCCAGTAAACAGGCCCAGGATTTGTCTCATAACCGGCGCAAGGAATATATCATCCCTGAACATGAGCCCAGCCCATTCCTGATGCGCCTGGGGGTGATGAGCCAGCAGGGGAAGGTATTGGCCAGCAAGTATGATAAGTTCAGGCAGCTCAATCGCTACCTTGAACTGGTAGCGGACGTCCTGCCTTCGCTCCCTAAGGTGGACCGCCCCCTCAGAATAGTTGATTTTGGCTGTGGCAAATCGTATCTGACCTTCGCACTTTACCACTACCTCGTTGAGCAGCTAGGGATTAAGGCAGAGATCAAAGGGCTTGACCTGAAGCGCGACGTGATAGCTCATTGCAGTGGCCTGGCCAAGGAGCTTTGCTACGATGGCCTGCAGTTTGAACTCGGCGACATCGCCGACTATCAGACTGAAGACGTCGTAGACATGGTTGTCAGCCTGCATGCTTGCGACACCGCTACAGATGCGGCCTTGGCTCAAGCGGTACGCTGGGGGGCAAAGGTGATCATGGCAGTGCCGTGCTGTCAGCATGAGCTGTTCCAGCAGATGCACAATCCTATTATGCAGCCCTTGGAGAAACACGGCATAGTCAAAGACAGGTTGGCCGCCTTGGTTACTGACAGCATGCGGGCCAACATTCTTGAAATCATGGGCTACAATACACAGATCATCGAGTTCATCGATACAGAGCATACCCCAAAGAACCTAATGATCCGGGCTATCTATGCGGGCCAGACGCCGAAGCGGGCAGTAGAGGATTACTTGCGACTGAAGGACTTTTGGCAGGCCGCTCCGCACCTTGAGCAGGGCCTTGGTGAAATGCTGCAGGAGCGACTTCCAAAGCATAAGTAGCGATGCTAGACTCTATTGACGAGGCTGGCTTGACTATTCTCATTGTTTTTACAGGGATTAAGAGGCATTGCCGATCGGCAATGCCTCTTGCTGAATCAGCTGGGTTAACTCTTCTTGCCAGTGCTTCCCTTCTGCACAATTGTCAGAGCCTGAGCTCGGGTTTTGCCTTGGGCCATAAGTTCTTTAATCTTGCGTTCCTGCAACTGTCTTCCGGTTTCTCTATCGGTAGCTGCACGTTGCTTTGCCTTTCCCCATACATCCAACTGACTTCACCCCTTTACATTCAAATCGCACCAGTTAATTGTATTCTGGCAAGGCGGGGCGCTTGCTTGGAGTTTTCATATAGCCTGAATTAGGGGATTAGAGCGTTGATTCTATGTTGCATCAAGTCAAACATCTGCCAGTCTACCCGCATTCCGTCCCTCTGTTCCAACTCCTGCACGGTGTTCTGCATCAGGTTACTCAATTGCTGTACCCCTAAGGGTAGCTGGTCACCACTGCAACTCCTCAGTGCTGCGCGCAGTTCATGCTTGACGCTCTCGGGCACTACCTGTTCCAGGCGTTTCATTCCCAACTGTGCCTGCTTGGGATCATATCGATACCGTAGCACCAGGCCCAGCTCTCCAGAGAGATGGCTAGCTAACCTGGTTGCCCAAGTTAAATCACGGCGCTGCCAGGCCGTGACAAACTCCAGTAGCGTGAAACTGAATGAACGGAAATTGTTGGCTACAGTCTGTAACGTCACCCCATGATCTCTTACCTGATCCTTAAACTGTGTGAGGTTCCCATCTGGATCCCATAGCGGTTTGAAGTCCCCGACTAAAGGGAAATGCTCCATGGTCACAGTGTATAGGTCAAAGTGCAGTCCATTGTCAAATACGGCCACTATCTGAGGTCCCACAAAGTCTGCCTCACTCGTATAGACTAATGTGCGATACGCGAGTAGCAGTGCTTCCCGCTTGGGCAAAAAGTTGATCAGGTCATCCTTTTCCACCAGACAGTAGAAATCTACATCCGAGTACTCATCCGCGTTACCAGCTGCAAGCGAGCCCTTTACGAACACCGCCTTCACTTCCGGGCATTGCTTGGCGGCGGCCAATACTGTCTCGGCAGCTTCCCACTGAACCATTATTCCATCCCCTCCGTGTAAATAGTTGGATTAGTAAATCATACATCGAAAATGGAGGTCAAACAACATGTGTGCATAATGCAGCAGGACAGGCTAATCGCCTGTCCTGCTCTCGAAGTACTTGATTAGATTATGGTCGAGGGTCAGATCGGATACTCGAATACTGTCTTGAGCCTTTTCGATTTCCCAGGCGAACAACTCGGCGCTAAGCTCGCCCCCTGTGCTCAGCTCCAATATCTTGTGTGTGTGGTTGAAGTACATAGCGTTATCTGAGGCCCACATACCATTACGGAAGACGACAAATCCCCTGCTGCTGTTTAACAGGTCACTACCTAAAGCATACTTAGGCGTCAATCCAAACAGGTTTGCCAAGGTTGGGTAAAGGTCAATCTGGCCAGCTGCCTGAGCTCTGATTCCCTTAATCCGCTCTCCCGGGAAGTGCATCATGCCCACAACTCTCTGAGCCTGGAACCACTCCAACTGGCTCATCTCATCTCTGCCTAGGATAAGTCTCGCCAGTTCGTCACGCTTCTCATATGGGATTGCGCCATGGTCGCCGTAGAAGACAACTGCCGAATTGTCCCATAGCCCTGCAGTCTTCAGCTCACTTATCAGGATGCCGATCGCCTGATCTGCATAGTGGATGCTCTCCAGGTAGTCTCCCATGAACGTGCCTTCAAATTCTCCCAAGTCTAGCAAATCATCCAGCGGAATGTTCGGGTCGTTGAAGGGGAAGTGGCTGGATAGGGAAACCAGGAAGCTATAGAACGGCTGTCTATACTGTTTAAGTTTTTCCACTGCTTGCCTGTAGAATGAATGGTCGGTAAGCCCCAGTATATATGTTTCATCGATGGTGAAGTTCTGATTGCTTTCATAGGTGTCAAACCCCATTGATCGATACATGCTTAGCCTGTTCCAGAAACCCGGCCGATTGGCATGCATGACCGCTGTCTGATACCCAGCTTCTTTCAGAGCCTGGGGCAGCGATTGGAATGTGTTGGCCGCATATTCGTAATAGGCGGCCCCCTCTTGAGCCGGGAGCATTGACGTATTAGCTAGGAACTCGGCGTCTGAGGTATTGCCCAGAGCAGTCTGATAGTAAAGGTTATCAAAGACCAGACTTGATTTGGCCAGCCTGTTTAGGTTGGGAGTAATCTCCTGGCCATTGATTGTCCGATTAAGTACGAATGACTGGAATGCTTCCAGTTGAACCATAATCAGGTTTTTTCCTTGCATTACAGCAGTATAACGTGGTGTGGCTTGATAGCGACCACTGCTGACTTGACCGGTCATCCGCTCCGAAAACCACTGTTTCACTAATGTTCGATCATCTGCGGAGATATCGCCAGTAGTGAGTCGCTTGTATGCAAAGCGATATGCGTCAACGGCATGGTAGCTAACGCCGCCAATTTTCCCCATAATGTACTTCTTATCATAGAAGGTCTTAAGCATCCCAGGGGTTACCGCCTCAAGAGACTGTATGCTGCTGGCACAGAGCTGGTACCCAACGGTTGATAGTACTAGCATGGCAGCTAGTCTGTAGCGCCATGAACTCATGTGCTGCATCGAGCGCCTGCCGCGTGCTTTTGAGACAAACAAAATGGGTACCATCAGGATGATATCTATAAAAAAGGCTATGTCGCTTGGGCGCAGCAGGGCAATGACACTCGACTTAACCTCACCTGCCAAGCGGGCTTGCCGCAGCAGGATAACAGAGGTTACGTCCGAATAGTAGCGATTATAGACCAAATCAGCGAGCAATATAAAGCTGACCACAAAGTTCACTAGAATGAAGGCTAGGTAGCGCCTATCCCGCCTAAAGAGCAGCAATGTCGTAACTATCAACAACGCACCGCCCAAAGACCCCACAATGAAACCGTCGCTAGCCGGGTAATTAGGCCATAATTCATGTTTAACTCCCGTCAATTTGACAAAGAGGATGGCTGTGAAGATTGCTGTATTGCACAGGTCAAGGAGTAAGTCAGTCGACATATATTTATGCCTCATTAAGTTCACGACTCCAGTCCATTTTGGTCGAATTGCTCAGCAACGTGTCCGAGCGTGCAGGTTATTACCCACTGCGCTAGTATAATACCCTATTCTAAGCTCGTCAAATGGAGCGATGAGTTAATGCGAGTTGGCATTTAGCATTACTGGCATGGTATCATTGAGTGACAGACTGTTGGAGGTGTGTTTATAATGAACCTCAATATTGGTCCTCGTCTAGAGCTAATTGCCAGTCTTGTCCCTCAAGACAGTCGATTGGCGGACATTGGCAGTGACCATGGTTATCTTCCCGCCTGGCTGCTCTTGAACAAGCGTATCAGTTTTGCTATTGCCGGTGAGCTAAATGAGGATCCAGCTCGGCGAGCCAGAGAAACAGCTGTGGCATATGATCTGCTTGAGACAATGCAGGTCAGGTTGGGGTCAGGTTTGTCGGTGCTTAGGCCAGGTGAGGTAGACACAGTGACTATCGCTGGCATGGGCGCGACCACGATGATTGATATTCTGGAGGCTAGACCTGAGGTCTTGGCCAATCTCACACGCTTGATACTGCAACCCAATGTGGCTGGCAAAGAGCTGCGCAAGTGGCTGATTGGCCATGGGTGGAAAATTGTAGATGAAGATCTGGCTTTGGAGAATGACATAGTTTATGAAGTAATTGCTGTTGAACCCGGCGAAAGCAAGACGCTGGACGTTTTGCAGCTGGAATTCGGGCCGGTGATCTTACATCGGAAACCTGATCTATTCGCAAGGCGTTTGGCGGATGCGATTAAAGAACGCCAACGGATCTTGGAGCAGGTGACACTTAGTTCTTCCGACAGTGCTCGTGAGAAAAGTTTGCGAATACGCGAAGAGTTGGTAGCGATAAAAGCGCTACTCGAATAAACCAAGGAGGCGAAACGCCCATGTCTATTCATGCGCAGACGCTGATTGGCTGGCTTGAGAAAATCGCGCCCAAACGCTTTGCGGAAGATTGGGACAATGTTGGACTGTTGGTCGGGTCCCTGCAAAAACATGTCAGTCGGGTGATGCTTACGCTTGACGTTACAGAAGAAGTGGTAAACGAGGCAGTCGAACTCGATTGTCAGTTGATCATTGCGCATCATCCCATTATCTTCAAGCCATTAAAGGCGGTTCGTACTGACCTAGAGCAGGGTAAAGTAATAGAGACATTGATCAAAAGCGACATTGCTGTCTACGCGGCGCATACAAACCTCGATGTTTCGCCTGAAGGTGTGAACCAGGTTTTAGCGGAATTGCTTGAACTGACTGATCTCTTGCCTCTGAAGATAGTTGGCCACGATCAGCTTTTCAAACTCGTAGTCTATGTGCCAATTGACCATGTGGAGCAGGTGCGTTTCGCTCTAGGCAGAGCAGGTGCTGGTCACATCGGCAACTACAGCAACTGCACCTTTTCCGTTGCGGGCAATGGTACATTCTTACCAGAGTCTGGTGCAGTGCCTTTCATTGGCTCAGTGGGAAAACTTGAACAGGTTCGAGAAGAACGGCTGGAAACAGTGGTACCGGAGAGCTTGCTGAACCAAAGCTTGCGTGCTATGCTAAAAGCTCATCCGTATGAAGAAGTCGCCTACGATGTAATTCCGCTGCATAATCAGGACAAGGTTAGGGCTCTCGGCTTGATCGGCAGCTTGCGCGCAGAAGTCTCACTGCGGGATTTCGCGGAACTGGTTAAGCAACGGCTAGGTGTCTCAGCAGTACGCATCGCGGGGGATCCGAGTACAATCGTCAGAAAAGTAGCAGTTGCAGGAGGCTCAGGCGGAAGCCTGGTCTATAACACCAATGGCCGTGCCGATGTCTTGCTTACAGGTGATGTCGCTTACCATCAGGCTGTTGACGCAACTGCTTTTGGCTTGGCTGTGGTCGACGCTGGCCACTATTATACAGAGTGGCCTATTTTGCAGGCTTTGGCTAAGCGGCTGCTAGGCGAGATGCAGAAAAATGGTGCAGAAATCTTGATTAGCCAACGAAATCGAGACATCTGGAACGTCATCTAGATAATCTTGTTGACATAATGGCTGACTGTTGGTATAATTGTTTTCTGTAACCACGCTAAAACTTCATAAGTAGACCGGGCAATCGCGGGCAGCGCTTAGCGCGTCCGAGGAAAGTCCGAGCTCCGTAGAGCAGGGTGCTGGATAACGTCCAGTCAGGGTGACCTGAAGGAAAGTGCCACAGAGAGATACCGCCGGCTTAGGCCGGTAAGGGTGGAAAGGTGAGGTAAGAGCTCACCAGCAACCAGGTGACTGGTTGGCTCGGTAAACCCCACTTGGAGCAAGACCTAATAGGAGGGAATTAAGGGCTGCTCGTCCGCTCCCTCGGGTTGGTCGCTTGAGGTGCCAGGTAACTGGCATCCTAGATAGATGATTGCCGCCTCCACTGGAGGAGACAGAACTCGGCTTACAGGTCTACTTATGAATGTCATATAGATGATTGGTAATAAAGCGCCGGTCGCAAGATGCGACCGGCGCTTTATTTGCATCCTTTACTATGCCTCTTGGTCAAGCCAGAGGTGCTTGACATGTACGTCGCCACCTACGCCTGCGTGGAACCCTTTAACGTAAGGCTGGCGAGCCATATAGTTAATGGGATGGAACAAGAACATCCATGGAGCATCCTCAACAATCAGCTGATGAGCCTTGATGTAGGCTTGCTTGCGGCGCTCTGGGTTGGCGATCGTCTCAGCCTGGTCGAGCAAGCGATCTACTTGCGGATTGCTGTAACTCACGCGGTTACCTTTACCTATACCACGTGAATGGAAGTACGGTTCTAGATAAGGTGTGGCTTCAGCATGCCCGCCGCTGGCAGCCATCAGGAACATGTGACACTTGGCCATATTCTCCGGCTTGACCAACTCTGTCCAGGGCAGTGTTACGATGCGTACTTTGATGCCAATTTGCAGCAGAGCATCTGCTATAGCCTGCGCGCGCGCTGCCTGTTCGTGGTTGTTAGCTCTAACATGCAAGATTACCTCATTATTAACGCCATGAGGATAGGCTTGCGACATCAGAGATTTCGCCTTGCTCAGGTTATATTCATAGCCACCGGCTTGGCGGCCCAAAAGTGAAGGCGGTAAGACTCCATTTGCTAGTATCGCATGACCTTTAAGCACAGTGCTCAGATAGCTTCCCCGGTCAAACGCGTAGTTGGCAGCTTGCCGCACCAGCTTGTTATCAAAGGGATGCTTGTTGCACATCAAGGCGCAATACTGAATGTCTACCGGCTCCATCTTGTTCAACTGTGACGCATAGGTAGGGTGTGATGCTAGAGTTTCGACGCTGGCGGCATCTACTCTGATATGAGCAACTTGTCCTGCTACAAAACCTTGTAAAAGCGCATCTGCTCCTTGGAAAATGCGGATGTTCACCTGATCTACATAGGGCGGGCCCTCGTGAAATCGCTTGTTTGCTCTCAGCAGGATCTCTTGCCCGGGCTGCCAGTGCACAAAACTGAAGGGACCAGCGCCAACAGGGTTTTTGGCAAATTCGGCACCGAGTTTCTCAACGACTTCTCTCGGCACAATCGATGTGGCCAAGTTAGCAAGGTTGTTCAGAAATACCAGGTTAGGGCTTCTTAGTGTGATAGACAGCTTGTGTTTGCCTAAAACCCGGATGCCGTGGGCATCACCTGCTCTACCCTGCGCCAGCTCCTCGGCGCCTGCGATGCTCTGCACCAAACCTCCATGGGGAGACTTGGTATCGGGGCGCAATAGCCTCTCTAAGCTAAACTTCACGTCTTGTGCCTCTACTTGGCGGCCATGATGGAAATGTACATCCTGGCGGAGCAGAAAAGTATAGGTACGTCCGTCTTCCTCCAAATGCCACGTAGCAGCGATGGCGGGAATTGGTTTACCGTCTTGGCCTACCTGCAATAGCCCTAAGAACATCTCACGTAGTACATTATTGGAGTTGGTGTCGCGAGAAAGGGCCGGGTCTAAAGTGACCGGATCCTGGGGCAATCCATATTGATACGCTTGTTTTGCAGCATTCTCGTTAGTTGACTGAGGGATGCTTTGCTGCAAGTCTTGTCCCAGTTCACGTAGGTCGCGTGTGACTTTGAGCAGGGTCTGCACAGAAGCTCTCTGCTGTTCAGCGTCAAAACTGGCCGTTTCAATATACAGTGCTGCTTTGGTCAGCGCATCTTTCATGCTATCTGTGACCGACATCAACTGCTCGTTGTTGCTCGCTTGCTGCGCGACTGCCGTACTGATTTCTTGCACCAGAGCCATAGTCTCAGAGACCGAATCCATAATCTCGTCCAGGGATGTTCCTGTCTCTGTAACCAAACGGTGTCCTTCGGCAACCGCCTGCACATTCTCTTGCAGAGCGGCCACAGCGGAAGCAGCATCAGCTTTGATCCCGTCCAATAGCTTACTAATCTGAACAGCTGACGCGGCACTGTTCTCGGCTAACTTTTTAACCTCGTTAGCTACGACTGCAAATCCCCGTCCTTCAGCCCCAGCTCTGGCAGCCTCAATCGCCGCATTTAGTGCGAGTAGGTTCGTCTGCGTGGCGATGTCTTTGATGGATGCAACAAACCGATCAATCTCCATTGTGCGGTCGACTAGCTTGCGCACAGTGTCGGCGTTTTCGGTCACCGTTTGTTTGATCTGTCCGATAAACTCTGTCGATTTGCGCACAGCCTCTTTACCATTTCCGATGGTCGCTGCAGTCTGGCTGCTGCTGCTTCCCACTTCATTGACAGAGGCTGTGACTTCCTGTGCAAATGCACCAAGTTCCGTAATAATGGATGATGCTTGTGCCACTGCCTCCTGTTGTCCCGACATCTGGTCACTTATGTCTTTGATTACGTCCAGCAGTTGGTTAGTCGCAGCCTCTACCTGGTCAGTTCCATAAGTAACCTTCTGTACAGAGATGTCCACTCTGGCCGCTCGCTTGGTCAGCTGTTGCGCTCCACGCAGCTCTCCCGTCGGCTCACTAGTCGGTTTCTCCTTCCGCTCCAGCTCTCGTTTTTGCTTGTTGAACCAGCTCAATAGAATCCCTCTTTCATGGAGAAATGTGTCGAAACATGCATTATTAAGGTTTCTATGGAACTTTGGATAATCCTTCTAATGAGCTAAATGCAGGTTAGCAGTTCTACTGGAGTGGCATGAGTTGGAGATACAAGCACGCAGGAAAACATCACTTACGAGGCGAATTCTTGGATACACAAAATAAGGTTATTAGCTTCGGGTTGTTGTGCAAGACGACATCGAGCTATTGTTTGTGCCTATATGAAGAGGTGTAGAGATGAGCTTTATGCTTGGTTTATTGGGGGTTCTGGTCGGCTTACTGCTGGTGGTGGTCAACAACCCCACGCATTTTGTCCCTCGTTACTTCCACCCAATCCGTCACTCTTCGGTGCATCGTGTATTCGAGCGCTGGCAGGCTGAGTTCCCCATCAAACGGCCGTTTTATTTGCTCACGCTGATCAGCGGATTTTTGATGACCCTGCTATTTGCTGTAAGTATGGTAGCGGAAGTTCCAGAGGAGATTCTGCTGTTGCGCCTTGCCATGGGAGTAGGAGTGGGTGCCTATGCGGGATGGCGAGTAATGCGGCGGCAGGAAATAATCTTTACGCCGCTTGGTGTAGTTGGGCTGTACCCCAACCCTAGGCTAGTAGTAGCCTGGAAGGGGCTGTCCGGCTACTCGGTTCGCCCGGATACGGATGGAATCGTGTTGGTTGGCCTAAGTGGTGAGCCGGTGGAAGGATGGCCGGTCAGAGACGAGTTGGAGCGGCGGAACATGGAACTGGCAATGATGCCCTATCTGAAACGCATTGATTGGGAAGAAGTGCCGAGAGAGCCATTGCAAGGTAAGGCCAGGCACCTACTGATCGCGGCGGGGGTCGCTTTGGTGTTTGGTATCCTACCCCTTGGTGCTCAGGTAATCTTGCAGGTACTCGGTACTCCGTTCCCTGACATACTGTTGACAGCTGCTATCATCCTGGGAGTACTGGTTCCATTCTGTGTTTTGGATTGGTCAATCCGTTTTCGCCTGGTCTACTATACCTGTAAGGGACATGTCAAGCTGGCTGAACTGACTATGCGCTGTCAGGGATGCTTCTACCACCCAGTCTGTTGGGAATCTGGGCTACAGCGTAAGGTGAGGTGGCAGCCTGGTAGAGGGGCTGCCGTACCGTCGTGGCACGAATTCCGCACTAACTATCGT
>JAWLDB010000019.1:0-25132 GCA_041686915.1 Bacillota bacterium | reverse complement strand
CTCACTAGCCGTTGCCCCAATGGTCTGCAAGTCATGCCGATCTAGCCAGGTATATACGGCTTCTCCCCCGGCCAAGAGCTCCAACCTGCCTAGCAGCAAAGCTAAGGCCTTGAGGAACTCTCGGCTGCGGGTCATCAGGCTTTCAGCAACAGCCCTGTGGTCTGCTCCGGTTGAAAGGAGTTCGGCGGCTATACGGTGAACCTCAGCCGTTGTGTTTGCATGCCGGAAAAAGCCGGTGTCACTAGCAAGCGCCGAATAGAGGCAAGTCGCAATCTCCGCATCAATTGATACTTCCATCCCGAGCAGCAGATAGTAGATCAACTGGCCGGTGGCAGCAGCTTCTCCGTCCACGTAGTTCACCTGACCCATGCCAATAGTAGTGCGGTGATGGTCGATGTTGACGATTGGCAGGTGTGCAAACTGGTCACCTAAACCAAGCCGCTCCCAATCACCGCAGTCGAGTGCTACAAGCAGGTCGAAGGCGACTGCCAGACCGGCCTGATCCTTAATCGCACCTTCTGCCCCTGGTAAGAACTTGTACTGGTCTGGAACCCCTTGCTGCACGTAGACTATCGCCTGCTTACCTATACGCTGCAGAGCCAGTTGCAGAGCGAAGAGTGATCCCAAGCTATCGCCGTCTGGAGAAATATGACCAACGAGAAGCAGGCGGCGCGCCTGTGCCAAGGCGGCCGCCACCTGTTTCAGTGCTGCTATGCTAGCCATTAGGTTTTTGCCTTTCTTCCTGCTCCAGTTTGCGCAGCAGCGCGTTAATATGGGTGCCATGCTCAATGGAGTCATCGGGCCGGAAGATAATCTCCGGAGTATGCCGCAGAGAGATTCGGCGCCCCACCTCCGTGCGGATGAAACCCGCAGCCTTGGTCAACGCTGCCAGGGTATCTTCCCGCTCACTGTCGCTGCCCAAGACACTAACGAATGCCTTAACGTGTCTCAGGTCATTAGATACTTCGACAGAAGTGATGGATGCAAAGCCAATCCGTGGATCCTTCAGCTCGTTGCGGATGATATCGCTAATCTCGGCCTGTAGCAGACCCCGCAACCGTTCAGGCCTAAACTGGGTCATAGGTATCCCTCCGATATTGGTTTGTGCCAGCAAGCGTAGTGCTCTGTAGCACTTTTAGTATGGCCAAAGTGATACCTGGCTGTATCTTTGGGCTAGAGCTTTATGCCTGCTCAACCTTTTCGTTGATGAAGGCTTCGATCACGTCGCCTTCCTTCAAGTCATTGAAGTTTTCAAGACCAATGCCGCACTCATAACCTGTGGCAACTTCTTTCACGTCATCCTTAAAGCGTTTGAGTGAGTCTATGCGGCCTTCATAGACAACAACACCACCACGAATTAAACGCACCAGTGCTGAACGGGTGATTTTGCCGTCGGTGATATAGCTACCAGCGATAGTACCGACCTTGGTTACCTTGAACACCTGTCGAACCTGAGCCTGGCCAAGCACAACTTCCTTAAAGACAGGCGCCAACATGCCCTTCATGGCTTTCTGCAGATCCTCAATTGCGTCATAAATGACGCGGTAAAGCCTGATATCAATATCCTTTTGCTCGGCCAACTTTCGCGTGGTGGAATCAGGCCGCACGTTAAAGCCAACAATGATGGCCTGAGACGCATCAGCCAATAGAATGTCACTCTCATTAACCGGGCCTACGCCTTCGTGGATAACCTTGACTTCAACCTGCTGATTGCTAAGCTTCTCAAAGGAGCCCCGTAGAGCCTCTATCGAGCCTTGTACGTCAGCTTTCACAATCACGCGCAGTTCCTTAACTTCGCCCTGCTGAATCTGGTTAAAGAGATCATCCAACGAAACGCGGGAGGTTTTCTTCATCTCTTCCCTGCGTTTGCTCTCCCGCATTTTATCAGCGTAGTTACGTGCGATCTTCTCATCTTCAAACGCCATGAATGGATCGCCAGCTCCGGCTACGTCTGAAAGGCCTACAATCTCAACAGGCGCAGAGGGACCGGCGCTCTTCAGCCTACGACCCTTGTCACTGACCATGGCCCTGATGCGACCGACAGCCATTCCGGCGAGTATAGCATCACCGACATTGAGAGTTCCTTCATGAACTAGAACGGTGGCGACAGGACCGCGTCCTTTGTCCACTTTGGCCTCGATGACTACGCCTCGAGCCAGCTTGTTAGGGTTGGCTTTCAGTTCAGCTATCTCTGCCACAGTCAAAATTGCGGCAAGCAGGTCATCAATGCCTTCGCGCTTCAAGGCGGATACATGCACGCAAATAGTATCGCCACCCCATTCTTCCGGCACTAAGCCGTGCTCAGGCAGCTGCTGCTTCACGCGATCCGGGTTGGCATTAGGCCTGTCTACCTTGTTGACAGCCACAATGATCGGTACGCCGGCTGCCTTGGCGTGATTGATAGCTTCCACTGTCTGTGGCATAATCCCGTCATCAGCGGCAACCACCAATACGGCAATATCAGTTGCCTTGGCACCCCTTGCGCGCATGGCAGTGAATGCTTCATGCCCAGGAGTATCGAGGAAAGTGACCTGCCGGTCCATAACCTCAACCTGGTAAGCACCGATGTGCTGCGTGATCCCGCCCGCTTCTGATGCTGTTACATTGGTGCGGCGGATGGCGTCGAGCAAGCTGGTCTTGCCATGGTCAACATGGCCCATGACAGTAACAACCGGTGGTCTTAGCTTCAGATCATCAGGACGGTCTGGTTCAACTGGTATCTCAAAGGGATTGTCGTACTCAGGTGCAGGTGGTGCTGCCTGTTCTACCTTGTAGCCCAGGTCAGTTGCCACCAAAGTGGCTGTATCGATATCTATCGATTGGTTGATGGCGGCCATTATGCCGTACTCAATCAGTTTCTTGATTACCTCGGCAGCGGGCCGTTTCATCAACTGAGCCAAGTCGCCAACGGTAATATCTTCAGCAGGAAGCTTGACCACGCTCGCCTCAACTTTGCGTACGGGTTCTTCGCGGCGCCGGTTATTGTGCTGATTGTTGTTATTGCGCCTGTTATCCTGTTGACGCGGCCTGCCTTTATCGTTTTCGGCCTTCCCGGCCACCGGGCGTTTAGGACGCTGAGTCTTATTAGCCGGAGCGACCTTCTCGTCTACCTCCAAGTACTCCTCTACATAGGTAGGAAGCTTTTCGGGTTGAGCAGGGGATGCTTGGCTTTCTGTATTGTTTGGTCTACCTGTGCTTTTGTCAGCCATGTGGTGTGTGTCAGTCTCCTTCTTCGGCTCGGCCTTGGGTGCGCTAGGGCTCGGGCTGGTTTTGGTCTGGTTTTCCTGCGGTAATTCTGGCTGCGCGGTAATCTTAGCTGGGTCCGCCTTCTCTGGGGGAGCATCAGCTGCGTCCGGGCGTTTGCTCTTTTTGGCGCGTGGTTTTAGCACATCGCGGATAATATCTGCCACTTTGTCGTCTATAGTACTCATGTGATTTTGCACATCTAAGTTCAAGTCAGCCAGCGCGTCAACCAGCTTCTTGCTAGGGACGTTCAACTCTTTAGCCAGTTCATAAATTCTAATCTTACTCATCGACCCACCTCCACTAAACTCTCCCAACCAACTCCAAAAGCCTTCCCGCCATCCCTTCATCAGTGATCAGGAGAGCCGCTCGTTGGCTATTGCCTACTGCCATTCCAAGTTCACCTTTGCTGTAACGACGAATCCACGGACATTGATGGGACCCTGCCGCCTGCAACAGCCTGTCGGCTGTATTGGCGGATGCATCCTCTGCAACGACTAACAGGTAGCCCTTGCCAGACCGCAACCCCTGCAAACAGGGATATTCTCCGGCCAGCATGGCTCCTGCGCGCCTGGTAAGACCCAAGAACTGCAGGAATTTATCTTGCACTCGTGTTCACTCGCTTTATCTCTTCACGTAGTCTGTCCGCAACAGGCTGCTCAATCTTCACTTCCAAAGCCCTGCCCAGACGGTCACCCTTCAGGGCCTGGTCCAGACAGCTCTCATCAGCACAGACATAGGCTCCCCGACCGGATTTCTTGCCGGTGAGGTCGACCAGTACCTCGCCTTCGGGTGTGCGAACCACCCTTACAAGCTCACGCTTGGCCTTCATAGTTTTGCAGCCAACACACATCCGCTGAGGAATCTTTCTCTGCTTCATGCTATCACCCTCGCGACTGCTCAGCAGCCTGGGTCTCGCTCTTGATATCTATCTTCCAGCCGGTCAGTTTAGCTGCTAACCGGGCATTCTGGCCTTCCTTGCCGATGGCCAGGGATAATTGGTAATCAGGCACAACTACCCGGGCAATCTTGTTGGCCTCATCGATGTCTACAGAAGTTACCTTCGCTGGACTAAGGGCGTTGGCGACGAAATCCGCAGGGTCTGGGCTGAAAGATACTACATCGATTTTTTCTCCCCGCAGCTCGTTCACTATCGTCTGGATGCGCATGCCTCGCGGGCCCACGCAGGCACCCACTGCGTCAACGTTCGGATCTTTCGAGTAAACGGCAATTTTGGAACGGGCTCCAGCCTCTCTGGCTAACCCCTTTAGCTCCACTACGCCATCATGTATCTCAGGAACTTCCAGCTCTAACAACCGTTTAAGCAATCCAGGATGACTGCGAGAAACAATAATCTGTGGACCCTTTGGTGTGCGCTTCACTTCCAGCACATAAGCTTTGATCCGGTCATTCTGACGATAGTGCTCAGTCGCTACCTGCTCGGTAGGAACCAGCACCGCCTCGGTTTTGCCTAGGTCTATGAACAGATTTTTGCCTTCAATATGAGTAATCAGGCCAGTAACTATGTCGGATTCGCGGTTGGTGAATTCATCGTAGATCTGCCCCCGCTCGGCTTCCCGAATGCGCTGCACCACAACCTGTTTAGCTGTCTGTGCTGCAATGCGCCCGAAGTCCCTGGGAGTTACTTCGCGATGCACGATATCCCCTAACTCATAACGTGGGTCCAAAGCCTTGGCATCAGCCAAGTTAATCTGCAGCTGAGGGTCATCTACTTCTTCCACAATGCTGAGCTCAGCGTATACGTGGATCTCACCGGTAGAGCGGTCTATGTCTACCCTCACATTCTGGGACCCGCCGAAGTTCTTCTTATAGGCAGTTATCAATGCTATCTGAATTGCTTCAAACAAATACGATTGCTCGATACCCCGCTCCCGAGCCAAGTCGTTGATAGCTTGGATAAATTCTGCATTCATGCCCTTCCCTCCTAAAACTTGATGGCTAGCCTGGCTTTGAGAATTTGCTCAACAGGGATACGCAGTATCTGGTCATCAGTTACCTGCAGTTCCAAGGCGCCATCTGTCAACCCCAAGAGTGTGCCGTAATACTCTGTCCCCTTCGCTCCAGGTAAGGGTTCTCTGACTTGCACCTTCGCATACTTACCTCGGAAGCGGGCATAGTCAGCCTCGGTTTTCAATGGCCGTTCAGCTCCAGGCGATGACACTTCCAACACGTAGCTACCAGCTACCAACTCCTGCTCGTCCAAGTGCTGACTAATCTGAGACGATAGTTTACTGCAATCGTCGAGATCCACGCCTTCTGGCCGATCTATGAACACGGTGAGACTGCGCCGTCTAAAAGCTGTTCCCCAAGCTACTTCAACCAAGCTGTAACCGAACTCACCAACGATCGGTTCGATTACTTGCGCCAGTTCTTCCAAAGATGCTGTCTTGGACATGCCATCATATCCTTTCACATGGATTGTAGCTATGTAATTTAATCGCCGTTATCTTAGCACAATAAGCCGAAAGAGTGGGAAACCCCCACTCTCTGCCAGCGGAATTATATCATATAGGGGAGCTGACTGCAAGCGTGCCGGCTACTCAGGCACGGAGACAGCACACACTCCTTCAATTGACGCCAAAGCAGCTGTCAAAGCGCTGCAGTCTACGTCCGCCGGTAGCTTGATAAACATCCGAATATGCACGTTCAGGTCATCCTGCTGCCGTTCCAGACGAACGTTACGGATGGATATGTTACGTTGTCCTAATAGCGAGCCAATGGCACCAAGCTGCCCTGGACGGTCTGTTGCTACAATGTCAATGACTTGGTACTGAGATCTGTGAAAGAAACGCTCATCCAGCTTGCCAAACAGAGTTAAGGTGATATAAACCAGTATAGTTCCGCCTACTGCACCTATATAGAAGCCGGATCCAACCGCCAGGCCTATACCGGCAACTACCCACAGAGAGGCTGCAGTGGTCAGGCCGCGGATGGTGTTACCATCCTTTAGTATAGTTCCTGCCCCCAGGAAACCTATGCCGCTGATTACCTGTGCGGCTATCCGGGCCGGATCCGAAAAGCGTCCCTCCGCCAGTTGCGGTGCAAATCCGTAAGTGGACACGAGCATAATCAGGGTAGCACCGACGGATACGAGTACATGCGTACGAAAACCAGCCGGGCGGTTTATACTCTCACGCTCCAGGCCGATAATCCCTCCAAGCAATGCAGCCAAAGCTAGTCTTAACAATATGGTGGGCGCTGCTATCATCTCCCCCACCCCCTTGTTGTAGATTCCTATTGAGCCAGTGTACGGACGATATCCCAATACATGCGCAGCCTGCGGGTAAACCCGTCAAAGAAGCCAAACTTCTCTTCCTTCATCACCTGCGAGACTTCTGGCATGATGACTTCGCAATAAGGAATGTCGTTAGTCTTAATGTATTTGGTAAGAGCAACCTCTACGCCGAATCCTAGCTCATCCATACTTGGCAAATCTCGCAGGACCTGACGCCTGATGGCACGTTGACCGGACAGGAAAGGTGTGATCTTCTGGGCTAGATCGGTCGCAGCCCTACCTTTCCCAAAGACCCCTAGTGTCATAGCGACTTCCCCTCGCAGCACAGGCTGCAGCAATGCATCAATATGCTCCGGTTTTAGGCCAACCAGGTCTGCATCCAGGAAAACAACCAGATCACTGTCTGTGGACTGTAGACCTATCTGCATGGCGGCTCCTTTGCCTCGGTTCTGTGGCATTTCAATCACTGTCGCCCCGGCGGTGATTGCTACGGTGCTAGTGTCATCTACTGAACCATCGTTGATTACCACTACTTCCTGAATGCCCGGCGTCTCCCTGGCTACCTTTACTACTGACCCAATAGTTCTTTCTTCATTGTATGCTGGGATGATGGCCACTGTACGCATCACTCAGCCCCCCATCTACTGTCTCCTGTCGCTTGATAAACCGGGCAACTTCCTCATACAGCCGGTCCAATGCTTGATCATAGGATATCGTATCGACGATCTCTCCACCTACAAAGAGGAGCGCTTTACCAGGCCCAAGGGCTATGCCGAGGTCAGCCTCTCTAGCCTCTCCGGGACCGTTGACTGCGCAACCCATGATTGCTACTCTTGCTTCCCCGGGCATTCCCGCCACCCGCTGTTCAAACGCTTCGGCGAGCTCAATCAGGTTCTCCGGGGTCCGTGCGCATGTCGGACAAGCCGTGACACTGATACCACTACGGCGCAGTCCTAAAGCCTTTAAAATCTCCATACCCACGTGGGCTTCCTTAACCGGGTCAGCCGTCAGCGAAACCCGCAGTGTCTCTCCGATGCCTTCCGCCAGCAAAGTGCCTATTCCAACTGCCGAATGAATCGTGCCTCTCCAGGCGGTTCCCGCTTCAGTCACGCCAATATGCAAGGGCCAACTGATTTTGGTTGCCGCCAGACGGTAGGCCTCAATAGTTGTCAGCACACTGCTGGACTTAAAAGAGAAGACTAGTTGGTCAAACCCAGCTTCCCGAAAGTCATCCAAGTAGCGCACACCGGCTTCTACCAGCGCCGCCGCAGTGGGCTTACCATGCTTGCTCAATAGATCTCTAGGCAGTGAACCGCTATTCACGCCAATCCTGATGGCAGTATTGTGCTCTTTAGCAGCGTCGATAACCAGCTTTACCCTCGCCCATTCGCCAATGTTTCCTGGGTTAATGCGGATTTTGCTAGCCCCCGCTCTGATGGCGGCCAAAGCTAGTCTGTAGTCGAAGTGGATATCCGCCACCAGGGGACATGGAGCATCCTTAACCAACAAGGCAAAGGCAGCTGCCGACGCTTGGTCAGGTACGGATACGCGCACGACGTCACAGCCTGCATCAACCAGTTGCCTGATTTGAGCGAGGGTAGCTGAGATATCCACTGTCTTAGTATTAGTCATAGATTGCAGCAATACAGGTGCACCACCTCCGCAAACCAGGTGGCCGATACGTACTGCGTGAGTTTCTCGTTGTTTTAATATCACTTTCTTTATCCTCTAGAACAAATTTAGGCGTTGGATGTCGCGATACGTGACAAGGACGAGAAAAGCCATCAGCAGGACGAAACCTATGAAGTGCACAAAACTCTCTTTTTCTGGATCAATAGGCCTGCCTCGCAAGACTTCTACGCCGATGAACAGTAACTTGCCCCCATCCAACGCAGGTATTGGCAGCAAATTGAATAACCCCAGCTGAATGCTAATGATAGCTGCAAACGTCATCAAGTTGACCAAGCCAGTACGCGCCACCTGGCCAACCATCACAATCATGCCGATTGGTCCGGCTCCTTCTGCAGGTATGCGTCCGGTAATCATACTGCCGACCAGAGAGATGATCTGGCGTGTGAACCAGATTGTCTCTTCCCAACCCATCTTGATGGAGGCCAGAATGCTGAACTTCTCCACGCTGGGTGCAATGCCTATCAAACCTTTGCCCGTCTGGTCAGGCTGAGGAGTGACGCTGAACTGCAGTCTTTCTCCATCCCTAACCACCTCCAACTGCAACACCTGTCCAGCGCGTTGACCGACCAACCGCTGTATATCTTGCCATGACTCTACTGGCTCACCATCAATTGCAACCACCTGGTCTCCCGGTTGCAAACCAACTTGTGCTGCTGGATTATCAGGTGCAACGTCTCCAATCACAGATGAAGATGAGGGCACGCCCATGAAAACGAATACGAGCATGAAAATCAACATGGCCAGGACAAAGTTCATCAACGAACCGGCTGCCAAGACTATTCCCCGGATATAAGTAGGCTTCTTGTCAAACCTGCGGTGCTCGGGAACCTTTTGATCCTCCTCGTTGAACTCCTCCCCGGCCATGCGGGCGAACCCGCCAATTGGCAAGGCCCTGATGGAGTACCGTGTCTCACCCACTTGGCGGGAGAAGAGCACTGGCCCCATTCCCAGGGCAAACTCCTGGACGAGGATGCCACTTGCTTTAGCTGTCAGGAAGTGCCCGAGCTCGTGAGCAAATACGAGCACTCCAATCATCAATATAGCGATCAATATGGTCATCTAATGAACTCACCTGCCTATGTTGATACAAGTACCGATCTGCAGTTGACTAGCGGTTAGAACCTGGAAACAGCGTCTGAATCCGTTCCCTGGTTTGCCTGTCGACTTCCAGCACTCGTGCGATACTATCCGTGTCGACTGGAGTGTGCTCACTTAAAGCGCGCTCCAGTAAAACAGGGATATCGGTAAAAGATATTCGTCCAGCTAGAAATGCATTCACAGCCACCTCATTGGCTGCATTCAGGACGATAGGAAAACTGCTTGCCATCCTGCCAGCCTGCAAAGCCAATCTCAGGCAGGGAAATGCCTCATAGCGTGGCTTTTCAAACGTGAGCTGGCCAACAGCCGTCAGATCTAGACGTGGCCATGACGAGTATCTACGCTCGGGCCATGTCAATGCCAACTGGATTGGCAGGCGCATGTCTGGAGGTGACATTTGTGCAAGCACCGACCCGTCTACCGTCTCAACCATTGAATGTACTATGCTTTGCGGGTGAACAACCACGTCGATGTTATCGTACTCAATGTCAAAGAGCCAGCGCGCTTCGATAACCTCGAGGCCCTTGTTCATCAGAGTTGCAGAGTCGATGGTAATCTTACTGCCCATTTGCCAGTTCGGATGTGACAAAGCAGCATCAACGGTGACAGCAGACAACTGCTCGGTGGTGAAGCTGCGAAATGGCCCACCTGACGCAGTGATAATCAAACGGGCAACGTCCTTGGCCCCTAGGCCTTGCAAGCATTGCCAAACTGCGGAATGCTCACTGTCAACCGGCAATATCCTTGATCCGGAAGCTTTTGACAGTGGCATAATCAAATGGCCTGCCGTAACTAAGGCCTCCTTGTTGGCCAATGCAACGGTAGCGCCACTCTGCACAGCATTAAATGCAGGAACCAAACCTGCGACGCCAGAGACAGCAGCGACTACAATATTAGCCCTGTGATGACGTGAATAATATTCCACAGCCTCCTGCCCAAACGCCAGTTCAGTGCGGCCAAGTTTGGTGCTGTTTAGTTCGCCTTCAGCAAGAACAGCCCATTCAGGCTGGAATTTCTCCACTTGCTCAAGCAGCAGGTCACAGTTGCGTCCTGCCATCAAGCCTACTACCTTAGTATCAGGCATGCTCTCAATGACTTCCAGAGTCTGCCTGCCTATGGAACCTGTACTGCCCAAAATCGCTACACTTTTTTCAGCCAATTTCATCCTGCTCCTCCAAGGATAGACTATAGTATGAACACGGTGAGGTAGTAGTATACGAAGGGGGTAACGAAGATGATAGAATCGACCCGGTCCAGCAGTCCGCCATGGCCAGGCAAGAAGTGCCCGGAATCTTTCACTTGAAAGTGGCGTTTGATAGCTGACTCGGCCAAATCACCTGTTTGGGCAGCCAAAGCTGCGCAAAACCCAAATACTACGCCATGAAGCATCCACGCGTCACCGACTACCCTGAGGGCCGGCAGGTAACGGAACAGCAGCAACGCTAGCAACACACTCCCTAGGGCTCCGCCGGCAACCCCTTCCAAAGACTTCTTAGGCGAAACTGAAGGCCAGGGGCGCGTGTGTCCAAAGCCTAACCCGGAAAAGTAAGCGAAGCTATCGTATGCCCAGGTGCATAACAACACCAGCAGCATCCACTGCCAGCCGTTCTCCAAGGCGCGCAACCAAAGGAAGTGAGTGAAGGGTATGACCATGTAAAAAAGCGCCATTGCGGTATTCGCTGCCATCGACCAACTGGTCTCTACGTCGTATGACCAGAGTTGCGAGCCAACGATCACCATGAATATCAGTGTCACTCCAGCTACCCAGGCCTCCGGCAACAGCCATGCTACTGCCAGCAGAGCGGTTAAAGACACTGCGCCGAGCAGCTTATGAAGCTTGCCTCCACTGTGCGTAATCATCCCGGACAGCTCGCTCCACCCCCAAAGGCCAATCAGAATGGCCATGGCAAAGAAGGGCCAACTTCCGTAGTAGATGGCCCCTAGCACTATTGGAACCCCGAGCAGTGCACTCAGTACCCTTTGCCGTAACATTACTTTCCCTCTTTACTGTTTTTGGTTGCGGACAGTCCACCGAACCTGCGGTCTCTACTCTGATAATCAGCTATCGCCAGACGCAGTTCCTGTCCTTTGAAGTCGGGCCAAAGCGTCTTGGTGAAATAGAGCTCAGCGTAGGCCGCTTGCCAGAGCAAGAAATTGCTCATGCGCATTTCGCCACCACAGCGTATAACCAAATCGGGGTCGGGATAACCCGCGGTATAAAGCTCGTTGGCCATATCAGCCTCAGTGAAGTCAACCTGGTTCTGCTCCAAAGCTCGCTGGGCCAATCTGGATGCTGCAGCGACGAGCTCATTCCTGCTCCCATAGTTGAACGCCAACAGGACAGTCAGCCGATCGTAACCTGCTGTCATGTCCTGGATTTTCTTAACGACGTTACGGGTCTTGTCCGGTACGCCATCCAAATCACCGATCGCTACTACTTTCACCTGTTCTTCCTGCAAAAGATGCTTTTCGCGCTCAAAAAAATGCCCAGGCAAGCTCATCAGATAGTCAACTTCCTCTTTGGGACGACGCCAATTCTCCGTTGAGAAGGCGTAAAGAGTCAGATAGCGTATGCCTAAGGCAAGGCATTCTTTGATAATCGTGCGCATGTTCTCTGAGCCTTGCCGGTGTCCAATCATACGAGGTAAACCGCGGGAAGTAGCCCATCTGCCATTCCCGTCCATAAACATAGCGATGTGCTTTGGGACACGAGCCTCCTTGTTCTCCAACAAAATCTCCTCCAATAAGATGTTCACTGCCACGGCAAGTCGCCTATCGGACCCGTCTGTCTTGTCTACAAAGACGACCTTCCTGTAGAAACGCCCCCTGGCATACACAGGGGGCAGCAGTTCACTCCGGCAGTTCCAGGGCAGGTGGGCGAACAACAGTCAGAATTACCAGTTCCCCCTCCCGACGGGCGCGGGCAACACGCAGTTGACTGCTGTCATGCAGATTATCAGCAGCTCTGGGCGCCTTACTAACCTCAACCCGGAAGCTGAGACCATCTTGCCTGAGTCTCTGCTCAGCTTCAGCCAGTTGGAAACCAAGCAGGTCATTAAGCTGCATTAAACTTCCATAATCTCCGCTTCTTTTGCTGCCATTATCTCATCCACCTGCTTGACGTATTTGTCAGTTAGCTTCTGAACCTCATCCTGAGCACGCTTCTGGTCGTCCTCAGAAATCTCATGGCCCTTCTGCAAATCTTTCAACAGGTTGTTTGCGTCGCGCCGGACGTTGCGGATGGCAACACGGCCCTCTTCAGCCTTCTTGTGTACAGTTTTAACTAGGTCGCGACGACGCTCCTCCGTCATAGCAGGTATCGTCAGTCGGATTACTGAGCCGTCACTGATTGGTGTAAGGCCGAGATCAGATTTTAAGATTGCCTTTTCAATAGCCTTAAGAGTGCCTTTGTCCCAAGGTTGGATTACCAGCATGCGCGCCTCGGGCACAGAAATTGATGCCATTTGAGCAATGGGAGTATCAACTCCATAGTACTCAGCCTGCACCCTTTCCAGCAGAGCTGGGGTCGCCCGACCTGCTCTCAGACCAGACAGGTCGTGCTTGAATGTAGCTATACTCTTTTGCATCTTATCTTCAGCATCATGTAGAACATCATTAATCATTACTTTCACCTCCGACATATGTTCCGATATCTTCACCAAACAGTGCGCGTTTGATGTTACCGCGGGTGGCCAATCCAAAGACTATTAGCGGGATTCCGTTGTCCATGCATAAGGAAGTCGCGGTAGCGTCCATAACCCCAAGACCCCTCTGCAGCACTTCCAGATATGTCAACCGCTTGAACATTTTCGCGCCTGGGTGCGTCTTCGGGTCTGCTTCGTAAACGCCATCGACTGTCCCCTTGGCCAATAGAATGACCTCGGCGTCAATTTCCGCAGCTCGTAAAGCTGCAGTCGTATCGGTGGTAAAGTACGGGTTACCGGTGCCTGCAGCAAATATGACCACCCTTCCATGGTCAAGGTGACTGGTGGCTTTGCGCCGGATATAGGGCTCGGCTACCTCCCGCATCTCAATGGCAGTCTGCACCCGGGTCTCAACGCCAATCTTCTCCAGGGCATCCTGCATGGCTAGAGCATTCAAGACGGTCGCCAACATGCCCATGTAATCGGCGGTAGCCCGATCTATGCCTTTGGAACTACCGACAGCGCCCCGCCAAATGTTCCCTCCACCAACAACAACGGCCACCTGCACGTCACATGCAACTATCTCCTTGACTTGCTCAGCTATGTCCTGTACGACAGACGTATCGATACCATAACCCTGAGCTCCGGCCATTGCCTCTCCGCTAAGCTTGAGAATAACTCGTTTGTACTTTGGCTTTTCCACGGCGATACCTCCGTTTAGCGATAATTCGCCCATATCTATAACAATTCCTGTTTTTTGTGCTATTTAAAACATCCGGGCTTGCTTTTTCGTGAAAAGAGGAACACCAGGGTGTTCCTCTTACATGCTATTCCTTTTTGGTAAGTGCTGCTACATCTGCTGCAATGTCATGAACCTTCTTTTCAAGTCCCTCACCCAAAACAAAACGCTCAAAGCGGCGGACACTGATCTGTTCGCCGATGGAAGCAATCTTTTGCTGGATCAGTTCTTTGACGGTAACGTCGGTATCGCGCACGAAGGGCTGTTCCAACAGACAGTTCTCGGCAAAGAACTTCTGGATGCGGCCTTCCACCATCTTCTCAACGATCTTTTCTGGTTTGCCTTCGTTAAGTGATTGGGCACGAAGAATCTCTTTTTCCTTCTCTACTACATCGGCCGGGACATCCTCAGGGTTGATGTATGTAGGATTGTTAGCTGCAATGTGCATGCAGAGGTCCTTGACCAAGCGCTTGAACTCATCGTTCTTGGCGACAAAGTCTGTTTCACAGTTGACCTCAATTAATACACCGATCTTACCGCCAGCATGGATATATGCATCTACCAAGCCTTCACTGGCAATGCGGCCTGCCTTCTTGGCTGCTGCGGCTAGCCCCTTCTCGCGCAGATACTCAATAGCGGCTTCCATATCACCATTCTTGAGCGTCAATGCCTTCTTGCAGTCCATCATGCCTGCGCCTGTACGTTCACGCAACTCTTTAACCAAAGCTGCACTAATCTCTGCCACAAAAATTCCCTCCTCATAGTCGCGTGCCAGCTCCAACCAACACGCGCACTCTACTTAGAATATCTGCAATTACCATGGAACACATACCGTTAGGGTAGCTGCTGAAAAACGGGTAAAGATGTAAGGGCTAGCACCCTTCCACCCTTACCCGTAAACATACTACTCTGCGAGCTGTTCGCCCTGATTGGCCTCGAGCACTGCATCTGCCATTGTAGCTGAGAGCAGCTTTACGGCGCGAATTGCATCATCGTTACCCGGGATTACATAGTCAATCTCGTCTGGATCGCAGTTGGTATCGACGATAGCTACGATCGGAATACCAAGTTTGTGAGCCTCTGCGACTGCGATGCGCTCCTTGCGCGGGTCAATGATGAACATTGCTCCAGGAATGTCCTTCATGTTCTTGATGCCACCGAGGAACTTCTCAAGCTTTTCCATTTCGTGCTTGAGCACGATGACCTCTTTCTTAGGCAGCAGGTCGAATGTGCCTTCAGCTTCCATACGCTCCAGTTCGTGCAAACGGTTGATGCGCTTCTGAATCGTCTGGAAGTTGGTCAGAGTACCTCCGAGCCAACGCTGATTTACGTAGTACATTCCGCAGCGTTCTGCCTCTTCAGCTACTGCTTCCTGAGCCTGCTTTTTGGTACCGACGAACATAATCGTCTTGCCAGAAGCTACCACGTCTTTGACAAAGTTATATGCCTCGTCAATCTTGCGGACAGTCTTCTGCAGGTCGATAATGTAGATACCGTTACGCTCAGTAAAGATGTAAGGTGCCATCTTGGGGTTCCAACGACGGGTTTGATGACCGAAATGGACACCAGCCTCCAAAAGTTGTTTCATAGAAACGATTGCCATGGCTGTGTCACCTCCTCCCAAAGGTTTTTAATCCTCCGCCTCCGTCATTCAGATGCAGCACCACTTATAGTAATGGCACCACTGCACCTGTCAGAAAGCGTGTGTACTGAACACCATTAGCTAGTATATCACAGCAGTTTGGGCTAGACAAGCAAAAGACAGGCTAGCCAACAAACTATCGAGCAGAACGCAGCAGCGGCACTCCTTCCACGCGTAGCACTACCAGGCAGACTGCATAGAGCGCTACTCCCACGGTTACTGCTGCAAGCAAAGCCGTTATGCTGCCATGCCCGGCCAAGGCGCTGAAAGTGGCATGGCTACTCACCCCGACTACACTAGAAGCAAGTCCCACTTTAAGCAGCGTACCCCAAAGGTTGAGCGATCCCGGTTCAAGCCGCCGGGAGAGGAACCAAAGCATGAAAGTGGCATGGAAGATGAAACCCAAAGCGCTGGCCAGGGCAAGGCCACCCTGTCCCATGGGCTTCACCAGCAGCAGGTCCAGGACGATGTTGACTATAGCGGTGGCTATGCCGATTAATACCGGCGTGAGTGTCTCCTGTAAAGAATAAAATGCACGCGCAAGGATCTGCCCCGCCGCCATGCCCAGGATGCCGAAAGAGAAGAAGCCAAGGGCAGTCGCGGTTTTCGCCGTAGCTGCACTATCGAATGAACCGCGCTCAAAGGCTAGCTGTACAATTGGGTAGCGCAGCACAAACATCCCCACCGTAGCAGGAATGAGCAACATTAAAAGCCCCCTTAAACTAGATGCTACGGTGGCACTGAAGCTTCGCCGGTCGCCTGCAGCAGCGCAATCCGCCAAGGCCGGGTAGACTGCAGTAGCCAGCGCAGTAACAAAGACCCCGACGGGTAGCTGAACCAGCTTGAGAGCATAATTGAGCGCAGCCATGCTTCCCTCGTCCAACCCGGAAGCCAGAAACCTGTCAATCATTATATATACCTGCCCAAACAGGCTACTAGCCAGGATAGGGGCAGATAACTTACCAATCTTTACAATAGCAGGGTGCCGGAAATCAGGGAGCACAAATACCCGTACTTTGCTTACCCACGCCACTGCTAGCAGGAGCGTGATTGGCAAAGCCATACTGGCTGTTGTCAGCCAGGCTAATCCCCCGACGCCATAGGCCCCTGCAAGGATCAGACCCACGACAATCACCCCATTGGAGACCAGAGGGGTAAGAGCAGGCCAGAGAAATTGCCGGTGTGCATTAAGCAACATGGTTAGAAACGTGGAGAGCCCAAGCAGAACAGTACCTACTGACATGATGCGCAACAACAAAACAGCCAATGCCTGCTGATCTGCTGGAAACTGCCCTGCGATCACCCTGATGGCGCCAGGAGCGAGAACAAAGGACAGCATAGCTCCCAGTAGTGAGAAAAAGACAGTGAGATACAGAGCAGTACCAGCCACCTGGGCCGCAGATTTCTCATTCTTGCTACGCTCTGCAGTGTATACTGGCAGGAAGGCCGAGGCAATCGCACCCCCGACTATTGTGGCCAGTATCTGAGGAACAGAAAGCGCGGCTACGTAGCTATCCACACCTGCTGTAGCTCCAAAGCGCCAAGCGATGACTTGCTCTCTGACAAAGCCTAGCATCTTGGCGACAAAAGATACGATGCTCAGTCCTATCGTTACCCTCAAGACTGAATGTTTACGTTGCTCGCCCACCCGTATTCCTCGCTTCCCCCAAGAGGCGAAAACTATCGCCATTGGTCTTCTTCTACACACCTTGATATTATCGCATAGCCCTAAACCAACGTATAGTTATTGCTCTCTTCGATTGTATCCTTTTCTCATCCTGGCAAACTTCCGGCCCAAAAACTGCACGCGTACCAGGCATAAAAAACGCGGCTGTTCAGCCGCGCGACAGTGTATTTACGTCTGATAGCACTTGTTCCCATCGCCTGGTCCAAGTATGGTCTTTGAGTAATCTGATGCGACCACGCTCTGCTAACTCCGCCAGTTGCTCTGGGCATGCAAGATAATGGCTTAGCTTGGAAACCAGTTCATCAAGCGACTTATATCCTACAATCTCATCGTCATAGGCGAAATAGTTTTCCATCTCCGGAAAGTACTCGGTGAAGACAGGGGTCCCGCAAGCTATGGCCTCAAACAGCCCGACCTTCACATTGATGTACCCAGCGACTGTCTTGGAGAATGAGATATACGTTCGCCCGCTATTTAGCGCGCGCACTTGTTGCTTACCATTTACCTGATGACCGCGAGGAATGATACCCCACTTCTTCCAACCCTTGCCGTACAGACCAACGCTGAAGTGTTTGTCCAGTTCGGCTACAATTTCCTCACGATCTGGCCTGGCATGACCAACTATGATGACATCATAGCGCTTGTTCAGTTCTGGCATAGGCTTATGGTAGTCAGGGCTGGCAGCGAAAGGTAAGAGCTTGGCGCAGACACCAATTTCGGTATATTGGTCCAGTGATACTTGCGCATTGGTGTAAATCAGGTCAAACAAGCCAGCAAAGAACCTTCCCTGAGTCGGAAAAACATCCGGGTCTGAAAGCGCTATCCCGACTGTCTTGATACCTTGACTGCGTAGCCAGCGGTGCATTTCCGGGGTCGGGCTCATACCGCCCGCATTGCAGATAATCAGGTCTGGGCGAAAATCATGCACCACCTGTTTAACCTTGTCATCTGCAAGCCAATTGACCGCCTTGGCCTCCGGCCTGTGGTCATAACTACTGTCGATCCAAGCCGATGGACGTCCCGAATATAACTCGGTGTCTACGATCATTGATTCTGCCACTTGGCGCAGGTCGTTGGCCATCAGGGCGACTATGTCGTTCTCTCCCATCCAGTAACTCCCAAAATGAATCGCCCTCACTAAGTTCACCTCTTCCCATGCTATTCCACAGGCCACAATGAAAGCATGTGCACTCATAATATACCCGCCTGCGTGCTTACTCCATGTTGCAGTGCTTGTTCCGCATATACAAACTGATAATCAGCCGAACCTCGTCTGGCCTGAGCCCTGTTTGCCGGGCAATTTCGACAGGGTCAAGTCCACTCTCATGCAGAGATTTAACCATCAGGTGCTTGTCTGACGGTGGGTTTATGGTTTGTGCCTGTGACTTATCTGGTAGCTGTGGCTCCGCCACCTTGTGTTTATTGGCCGAAGCGGTATCCTGCCAGGTAGCATGAGCTTCCATGGCCATCTGTACGGCGTTTAACTTGGCGTCCAAGAGCCGCAGCAAGCCTTCGGCCTCTTCCTGCTTTGCCTCTAATCGGCCGATGATGGTTTCACCTGCATCCTGTAGTTCATGCAATAATGCAGCTACTTCTTCCACCGGCGGTAACACGTCCTGCTCAGAACGTTCGGCCAGCGCCATACGGGCCTGCCGGTAGAGCAAGAACTGTACCACAGACAAAACCCCAAGTATCAGGGCAAGCAATGCCCAGAACCATTCCATTATAGTTTCACCCCTACCTTATACCTTGATGTCCAGGTGATGCCCGCGTGATGCATCTTCGGCTTTCGGAGGAGTGGCATTCTTGCGCTTTGATTTTGCTTGCCGCCTTTCACCTTGCCGGCTACCGTCACCCTCATTGCGCAGTTTCCCCTGCTCTGTATCTTCACTGCCTTGTACAATCTGCTGCCGGTGGGTTACCGCCTTCTGCATTTCGCTGGCAAACTGTTGCTGGCCTGTCTGACCCTGCTGCGTTTCTGTATCTGCCCGCTGTAGCCTTTGAGCCTGCTGGTAGACGAGTTGGGTATCTACAGGACGAATGGTCATTGCAGCCACCCCCTTAAGCCCGGGTATACTGGATGTCCGGCCCGTTTAACCTGAATATGCCGCCGGGCAACAAGTCGCGGGCAAAGAAAACGCTCTTGCCAATACTTACTCGCACCCCAGGGTGAACAAAATCGCTAACTTGAATATAGGCATCTCGAATGGACTGAATGGCTTCCTCAAGAGCCATTAATTGGCTGCGCCCGTCTGCAATCTCCCTGGACCGTTGCTCATAGGCAGCTCTGGTCAGATCATAGAGCTGGCGTTTTTCTGCGGGTAGTGTCCCTTGCAGTTGTTGTAGGCGCTGCAACCCCTGCAAGCCTTGCCTGAGCTTAGCAAGCTCATCTTCCATCTTAACCAGAGAACCCTGTAACTGTCCGTACTGGGCGAAGAGCATTGGGTTAATGCCCACCTCTACTTCGGTAGGAGTACCAAGGGCAGCCCCCAGAACTTTGCAGGTAATGCTGTCTGTCGCCCGCACAACACCCCCAACTATCAGTCCTTTACGACCACCTACCTCGATCCTGCGCCCTGCTACAACCTGGCTGTGCATGATGTCCTCGCCGACTATAATCGACTCACTGGCAGAGACGTTACAGTTCTCAATAAAACGGCAATAGACGTCACCATCAGCCTCAATCACGCCTCTGCCCTGTCCCTGGATGCCACCACTGACAATAACTGAACCGGTGCACTTGATGTTGGCGGCATCGACCCAGCCTGCCACCTTGACATCCCCTTCTGCGTCAATGTTAAAGCCGCTCTTTACTGAGCCTCTAACAACAACGTTGCCCACAAACTTGATGTTACCGATTGAATAATCCACATCGCCAAAGACTTCAAACACAGGTAATACACTGATCTTCTTGCGCTTGTGGACAACCTGCCCCGCCACTATTGAGAGTAGCTGGTTATTGATCACCTCTACTCCCTTGCCCACAGGCCACACCAACTCACGGCCTGGCTTTGGTGCAATCTCCTCGTGGAATATGGTGTAGCCGGGCTTCCCTGCTGTTGGAGCCACCCGTTCAGCCAACAGTTGCCCGGCTTCTACATTCACAATATTGTCCAACTCACGGAAATCCACTCGCCCATCAGGCAGAAAAGCAGGACTAAGCGTACTCTTATCCAGATTCACACGGTAAACAAGATAGGCATCTTCACCGTTAACTGGAGCTTGGCCTTGGGCCACAATCCATTCGCGACCAGCAGATTGCTGCGCCACAATTTGCTCCATCACGCCCGGCACTATTCCAAACCGAATGCCCGACATCCTGAGCTCCCGGTTGATATCTTCAACAGCGAGCTCAGGACCCCAAACAGCAGGCGTTACTGATGCCACCGCCTGCATCCTGTCCGCAGAAACTTTGAGATTGAGTTGTGCTGACTTACCTGCCGCGAGTAAATCGGGGATAACCACCACGGGAAGACCCGTTGCCTGATCAAGTGCCTGCTCGATTACCCGCACATTAGTCCACGGCAACTGCCTGGCAGCAAAAAAGCCGTATATGGAAGTGACGCTAACCGGAGCATCCTCCTCAGCGCGGGGATGCACAGTCAGCAGTACCTGGTTATTTCCAATGTCTACGGTGAACCCACCAGTGGTAGTCGGGCTGAGTTTATCGCTTTCCACGCGGCTTTCCCTCCATAATGTTTAGTCGCGCCCGCAGCTTCAGCATGATGGCAGAGTGGAGCTGTGATGCCCGCGATTCGCTGATGTTCATGACTCTCCCCAATTCTTTCAAGGTCAAGCCTTCGGCATAGTAAAGGCTGAGCAACAGGCGTTCACGCTCGTTTAACTCATCGATTGCTTGGGTTATGTCCCGAAGGTGCTCTCCCTCCAACAGCCCTTCCAGCGGGTCTGTATCGCCATGTACCATGTCAAGCATTTCCCCGCTGTCAGCACCATCGTCAAGTGGCATATTCAGTGATATGACAGCGGTGCTCTGCACCTCCATCCACCAATTGCCCAGTTCGTTGGCAGTTATCCCGAGTGCCGCGGCCAACTCATCGGTGTCAGGGTATCTACCCTGGCTTATATACCAGCCTTCCAGCGCCGTTTGTATTCTTTTTGCCTTCTGCCGTACTGTACGGGGAACAAAATCCAGCTTGCGCAGGCTATCGATGACGGCACCGCGTACGCGGGCTACAGCAAACGTCTCAAACTTCACACCTTTATCTGCTCGAAATACTGACAGGGCCTCCATCAACCCGATTACTCCCGCACCTTCCAGATCGCCGTGGTCTATCCAGGGAGGCAAGCTGATAGCCAGTCGGCCACAAACCCGCTTGACAAGCGGCAAGTAACGCTCTATTAACGTCTTTTTAGCTTCAAGATTACCAGCCCAATAAGCTTGCCAGACTGTATCGCCTGCTTCCTGTGCCAAGGCCATTATCTCACCCCTTAGATTGTGAAGCTACCATGGCCAATAGTGCGCACGCCAAGGGCCCCTGTTTCGCAGCTTAACTCAATAGTCCGGCCGAAGTTACCTCCAACGTGCTCTGCCACTACTGGAATGGCTAACTGGTGCAGAGCTAAGCGAGCGGCATCGACATTGCGCGTCCCGATACGCATCAGATCGCTTTGGCCGGCAAATGCAAACATTTGGGCACCACCTGCCAACTTAGCTGTCAGCCTGGAAGAGACACAACCCAAACGTCCCATTTCCCTTACTAGCAGAGGGATGCCAGTATCTGCATATTTGCTGGCATTGTTTTTGTCCTGATAGAGAGCCATCTCAGGGAGCATGATATGGACCATCCCGCCTATCCTCAGGCGAGCATCATAGAGGCAAACACCCACACAGGACCCCAAACCTAATGTCTTTAGGACGTGAGGAGCCAGGGCAGTGGCCAGCTGTGCCATCCCCACCTGTGTGACTTGGGGAGACTGCATCATGCGTTGCCAACCCCCAAGGCAGTAAAGATCCTGTCCATGAGTGCAGGGTCCGGCAACATCAGGAAATTGGCCTTTACCAAGTCTTCTCCGTCGCGGAATGTGTTCTCGATAATCAGAACAGTATCGCTGAACCCGCCCATCTGCAAGAGGGCGATATCAATGATGGCGCCTGCCATGTCCATAGCAAACGCGGGAACAGATAATTGGAAGGCGAGACGGGTGAATTCCGAAAGCGAGCCGAGATAAGCGCTGCTGAGAATGTTGCCCACTTCCATTAAAGCCGACTGCTCAATCGGCGTAAGCTGCTCACCCATAGCCTTGTTTACTCCGAACAGTATGCTAAGCATCCTGTTCACGGAGCTCTGATCAAGCATGAACAAAATACTGCAAGGAATATCACCGGTAATCTGAAACATAATGGCTACCATTGGTTGTTCAGCACCGCCCAATGTGTCCGGTACATCAGCGAGCTGCAGCAGCTGAACGCTGGGAACTTCCATATCAACGCGCTTGTTCAGCACCTTGGACAAAGCCGTGGCGGCGTTGCCGCAGCCGATATTGGTGACCTCCCTGATTACGTCCAGTTGTAGCGGACTGTAGTCGTTCACCATTGTCACCTCATTTACCGGTGTCGAGTACACGTTTTAGGTCCATTAGGACGATCAGCTTATCGTCCCATTTACCCACTCCCTGCAAGTAACCAGTACGAGTTCCTCCAATGACCTGCTCGGCCGGCTGAATGGCTGCTTCGGGCAGGGTAAGTACCTGACTGATTTCGTCCACCAATAGGCCAGTCATCTGTCCATCGACCACAACTACCACTATGTGCGTGTTTTCATCTATGCCTTTTTCCGGCAGCCCCAGTCGCTTGCGCAAGTTAACCACGGGAACAACCTCTCCCCGCAGGTTGATTACGCCATCTACAAAATGTGGGGCCCTCGGAACTCTGGTTATAGGCATCACTTTCTCTACAGTGTGAACCTGCTCAATGTTTACCCCATAGTCCTCGCCAGCGAGTTTGAACACAACCAGCCTGTTGTCCGACACTACCTGATTTGGAACGCTCACTTACACCCCTCCTAAACTAGCGACATAACATCAAGAATAAGGGCAATCCCACCGTCCCCAAGGATGGTGGCGCCGCTGATGCCAGGGCAGTTGTCCACAAATCGCCCCATCGGCTTGATGACGATTTCCTCCTGACCAATCAGCTCGTCAACCAGCAGACCAACCAACCTCTTACCACGATAAACTACCACTACGAAAGCATCCTCACTTGGCGCAGAAGCTTCCTTCGATGCGAGCAGTTCTTGCAGATTGAGCACTGGAATGGTACTGCCGCGGTAATGCATAGACAGGTGACCTTGAACATCCTGTAAGGCTTGCCGCTTGATTAAAGCAGTCTGATCTACCACACTCAACGGGATAGCATATCGCTCCTGCCCTACCTTCACCTGCAGAGTGGCTAGAATGGCCAAGGTTAACGGCAGGACGATAGTGAAAGTACTACCCTCACCAGGTACACTATGGACCAAAGTCCGGCCACCGAGAGCGGTAATCTTGGTTGCAACGACGTCAAGTCCAACGCCACGACCCGAAACATCAGTAATTCGGTCTGATGTGCTGAAACCAGGCTGGAATAGCAGTCTGTAGGCTGCCTCATCATCGAGTTGCGCAGCTTCCTGACGAGTTAGAGTTCCTCTTTGCACAGCTTTCTGCTTGACCCTCTCCGGATCTATACCGCGTCCATCATCATTCACCTCGATGAATACAGAATCGCCGCGGTGATAGGCTGACAATCTAATGTGTGCCGTTTTGCTTTTTCCAGCCTGCTGCCGTTGTTCAGCCGTCTCGAGCCCGTGGTCGAGCGCGTTACGCAGCAAGTGCACCAGCGGGTCTCCAATCTCATCAATAATGGTTCGATCCAGTTCGGTCTCTTGTCCAACAATCGTAAACTCCACCTGTTTGTTGAGCTGTTGGCTCAGGTCACGCACCATGCGTGGAAAGCGGTTGAAGACCTGGTCGACCGCTACCATACGCACTTTCATGACCTCGTCCTGCAGTTCGAGCAGTATGCGGCTGAGTTGGCCGGTGGCATCTGCCAGACTGTTGCTAGCCAACTCTTTGCTGAGCTGGGTCAATCTGGTGCGGGTAATCACGAGCTCGCTGACCAGGTTCATCAGCCTATCCAAGCGAGTGATATCAACTCTCACCGTCTTACCGGTCTTAAGCCGCGAACCAAAAGCCGCATCCTGCTCCTGGGTCGTTACCGCTGCAGCTACCTCATCCTTCAGTAGCTGAGTTATCTGCACTGCCGCAACATCTGCGATGTTGACGATTGCATCTAGAACTACAGCTTCCTCAGATGGGGTAACAATCCAGACAGTAAAGCGATCATCAAATCGTTCTGCCTCAATATCTGTCACGTTAGGCTCGGCTTTGATCACTTCCCCGTGCTGCTCCAACCGCTGAAAGACCATAAACGCCCTCGCTGCCTTGAGCAGCGCGCCAGGCGCCAATTGTACTTCTATCTGCTGCCCGCGCCAGCCTCGGCTTCTCGCTTCCTGCAGCACAACGAGCTCGTGTTCATTTAGACCTGCAGCCGCTGGTTTCTCCAGCTGAACCTGTCTATCGTCAGTACCGTCAGGCAGCGACAGAATCAACTCGTCCACCTGGAGTTCATCGCTTTCCTGACCGGATGCAGCACTTTCTACCAACCGCTCCAACAAATCCACTGCTCCAAGCAGCGTTGATATTAGACCGCTATCAATCGATAGCTGTTCATGCCGAACGAGGTCAAGAGTGCTCTCCATTCGATGAGTGAGTCTTGCTGTCTTGTCGAAACCCATTGTTGCAGACATGCCCTTAAGAGTATGGGCGGACCGGAACAGATCACTGATCGCGTTCCTGTCGTCAGGCTTCTGCTCCAAACGCATCAGCCCCTCGTTCAGGTGTAGAAGGTGCTCCCTGGCCTCTTCCACAAAGATATCCAGGTATTGCGACAACTCCATGTTCAGCTCTCCTTTCAACCTTCCAGGCCAGCGAGCACGGCCTGAGACATAAGCGGTAAGGCCACGCTTCTGTCCACACATCCAGTGGCTGCTGCCGCGCGTGGCATCCCATAAATAACTGCACTGGACTGGTCCTCTGCCAGGATATGGGCGCCGGAGCGTTTAAGCTGTTCTAC
>JAWLDB010000018.1:0-26052 GCA_041686915.1 Bacillota bacterium | reverse complement strand
GCATAATGGGTCTAAGACGAGAATAAGATTATAGAATCGCAGTAGTAGTCATATAGGTTGTGGGTTTGTTGGTAAGTGGTATTAGCTCCAACCGCGTAGGGGTTTACGGCTGTTTATGAAATGTGGAAAGCTGCCGCACTCTATCCACAGTATGCACAACTAAGTAAGCAGTTGGAATAGAAGGCTTATGGTCTGTGGATAACACCGGCAGTTACACACAGGTTTATCAACATACCGCTAGGCCTTTTTTATTCTCTCCGATAACGTCTGAATAGTAGATGAAAGCTCGTTGCTGACTACTATCTCTCGCTCAATCTTGTCACATGCATGCAGCACTGTGGTATGGTCTCTGCCGCCGAATTCTTCTCCAATCCGGGGGAGGGACTGATCGGTTATTTTTCTGGCAAGGTACATGGCAACCTGGCGAGGAAATGCCACTGCGCGGGTTCTGCGTTTGGCCTTTAGGTCTTCTACCTTAATACCAAAGTGATGTGCAACTACTACTTGTATGTCCTGAATATTGACTTGCTTCTGACGTTTGTCTGGGATTACATCCTTCAGCACCTCGTCGATCAGTTCCACAGTGATTGAACGTCCGGTAAAGGAGGCGTAAGCATTGATGCGAATTAGCGCACCTTCCAGTTCACGTATATTGCTGTTGATTCTATTGGCCAGGTACAGTAGTACGTCATTGGGTACATGCAGATTTTCGGATTCCGATTTTTTGCGTAGGATTGCAGCGCGAGTTTCTAAGTCAGGCTGCTGAATATCTGTAATTAGGCCCCACTCAAATCGGGAGCGCAACCTGTCCTCAAGGGTTGCTATATCTCTAGGAGGACGGTCACTTGACAAGATAATCTGTTTATTGGCTTCATGCAGGGCATTGAATGTATGGAAAAATTCTTCCTGCGTCTGTTCTTTGCCCGCAAGAAACTGAATGTCATCAACCATGAGCAGGTCTACATTGCGGTATTTGTTGCGGAACTCTTCGCTCCGCTTGTATTGAATGGAGTTAATGAACTCATTAGTGAACTTCTCGCAGGAGATATAAACAACTTGTAGTTGAGGGTAGTTTTCCAGGACATAGTGGCCAATCGCATGCATTAGGTGAGTCTTGCCAAGGCCCACTCCACCATAGATAAATAGCGGGTTATAGGCTCTAGCTGGTGCTTCGGCAACAGCTAGAGATGCTGCATGGGCGAAGCGGTTACTTTCACCTATAACAAAGGAGTTGAAAGTGTACTTTGGATTTAGGTTGGCAGTAAGATTTTCATCGTTCTGGTTCTTCTCCACCGAGAGTTCGATAGCATCCGGGAGAGGGGTAAGGTCCTCGTTTGGTAAAACGAAACGAACATCCAGTGGATTACCGGATGCCTTACGTAAGCTATCAGAAATGAGGGTTACATAATGGTTCTGTAGCCAATCTCTGTTGAACTCGTTTGACACCTGTAGTATCACGGTGTTTTTTTGCAGGCTTACAGGTCTAGCAGATAGTATCCATGTATCATAGCTCGGCTTGGCTAGTTGCTTCTCCATCAAGCTAAGCGCGCTCTTCCAGATCTCTTCTAAATTGAGTTTGGACGACATAGACCATTCCCCCTAAACAGGCTGATAGACATTTTTCAACAAGCGGTAACATGAATCCTACCACATCGACAGGAAATTTGTGAATAACTATTGCAGGATGTCCACAATTTGTCCACAAAATCTGTGGACAACGCCAAACACCAAGAATACCGATGGTAGTCTGCTTGAGGGTGTTCGTAGCGATTCGGTGTTCGGATGTGTTATCCACAGTTCTGTCCACAAGCTGTGGATAACGTTATACTATGGGAACATAATAGGGAGGCAATAAGCAAGTGGATAGGGCAGATATACATGGAGAGACTGGTCTTGTTCCTTTGAGATAGCTAGAATTATGTGAACTAACAGGCGACTCCACAGGGTTATCCACTGTTGGGGATAAAATGGTCTTCGATGCGCTATGGTTATACACAGGATGACGCACTTATCCACAATCTGTGTATATAAGGCAATTGACCACCCGATAGGGGTTTGCTATAATGTTCTAGATATTGCATGTCTACTGCCATGGAAAGGGGTGTACAGTATGAAAAGGACATTTCAGCCAAACAGCCGTGTCCGCAAGAAGGTTCACGGTTTTCGTAAAAGAATGAGCACAGCCAATGGCCGCAAGGTACTCAAAGCCAGACGCTTAAAAGGAAGAAAAGTTCTCTCCGCCTAAGGCCGCCACTGCGTGGCCTTTTTTCACATGGCATGACAAAGGCAGGTCTGTGGTATAATTTACTATAGCAGTGGGAGAAATAAAGTACCAAGGCTAGGCTAGGGGGTGCGGGCAGTGCGAAAGGAAGATCGTCTTCTAAAGCCTGCGGAGTTTAAAGCAGTCTTCGAGGCGAAGAAATCATGCGCTGACCGTTATCTGGTTCTATATACTTTATCCAGGCCTGGCAGTAATTCACGAGTTGGTATTTCAGTCAGCAAGAAGGTTGCGGGTAGTGTAGGCAGGAACCGGTTGAAGAGGCTGGTTAGAGAGGCAGTGCGTCTTAACAGGCATCGCATCAAGCCCGGATATAACCTAATTATCATTTTGCGGGTGGCTGCCAAGGATATTGACTTTGCCCAAGTGCAAAGGTCTTTTCTGGGGCTGCTTGGGAGGGCTGGGCTGCTGGTCAATGTATAAGGTTTTTACCTTGCTAATGATTACGCTTATTAGGGGTTATCAAAGGCTAATTTCCCCGTTGCTCGGTCCAAATTGCCGCTTTAGACCAACCTGTTCAGAATACACAATCCAAGCCCTAACAAAGTATGGACCCATTAAGGGCCTATGGCTGGGCATTAAGCGAATTGTCCGTTGCCATCCATTTAATCCCGGGGGTCATGACCCCTTACCGTAGTTGAATGTGTTAGGAGGGGGAAGTTTGTCAGCCTTTACCAACATATTGAAGGTTATGTTGGACAGCTTGGCCGGTCTTTCCGGCAGTTATGGTGTTGCGATTATCCTGATGGCATTCTTGATTATGCTCGTTACTTATCCGCTAAATGCTAAGCAGATGCATTTCTCTTATATGATGAAGTCAATCCAACCCAAGATTGATGCAATCAAGAAGAAGCACAAGGATCAGAACAAAGCTAATGAAGAAGTGATGGAGCTTTGGAAGGAAAAGGGTATCAACCCTGCTGCAGGGTGTTTGCCCATTCTTATTCAGATGCCCATTTTTATCGCCATGTTCAGTTTGCTGCAACAGCCAAACGTGTTCGACCAATATCCTACTTTCCTGGGATTGTCGCTCACGCTGCCTGACGCTACCAATTCACTGTTCACTATAATTCAGGATAAAGGGATACTAGCATCTGCTGGCTATCTGATATTGCCTGTTCTGGCAGTAGTGACGACAGTTTTACAGCAGAAGCAGATATCTACGTCTAATGATTCCACTTCACGCACAATGACACTTTTCCTTCCGCTATTTACAGCCTGGCTGACCATCAGATATCCTACCGCATTGGGTATCTACTGGGTGGCACGGAACGTTTTCGCGATCGGACAGCACTACTTCTTCACCCAGCAGATGGAACGGAAGGCAATGCTAGAGGAGGCGGGCGCTGGTGACAATGCTAATTAAGCAAGCTAAGACAGTTGAAGACGCGATTCAACTGGCTTTGGAAGAACTGCAGGTTGACCGCGACCGGGTGGAGGTTGAGGTTCTAGAAGAAGCGAGCAAGGGTTTGTTTGGCTTACTCGGTGTCAAACCGGCCAAGATACAGGTGACTGTCTTGGAAAACCCGCTAGAGACAGTGGTTCATTTCGTACAAGGTGTATGTAAACGCATGGGCGCTGATGTGACGGCCCAGGTGGCCGAAGTAGAAGATGCAGTTACGATGGATATTACTGGTCAGAACCTTGGGTTGTTGATTGGGAAGCACGGTCAGACCCTAAATGCTTTACAGTACTTGGCCAATGTTGTGTTTAATCGCAGTACTAAGGAACATCAACGATTAGTATTAGATATCGGTGGGTACAGAGCACGCCGAGAAGAAACATTAGTTCGTCTGGCTGAGAGGTTGGCCGAGAAGGCCAAGCGAACTGGCCGTAAGGTAATGCTCGAGCCCATGAACGCCCAAGAGAGACGCATTATTCACACCGCTCTGCAGGGTGACAAACATATTGTCACTTTCAGCGAGGGAGAAGAGCCGTATCGCAAGGTAGTAATTGCGCTAAAATAGTAAGGCAGCCCAGTAATCGTCACAGATTGCTGGGCTTCTGCTATGTGGTATGATCACGCGGGAATAATAAAACAACATGGGACTACCTGATGACTATGTAGGACCGCAGAGAAGGCAGGAGATATCCATATGGAAGATACGATAGCCGCAGTGGCTACTGCTCCAGGCGAGGCGGGGATAGGCATAATACGTGTAAGCGGACCTCTGAGCAAGCAAGTGCTGCGTAGAGTTTTCGTTGACAACAGAGGAAGAAGGAAGGCAGAATTTGAGCCCCGCAGGATGTATTTGGGGTATATAGTGGGTGGCGGCGTTAGGATTGACCAGGTTTTGGCCGTATACATGCAAGCTCCGAACTCTTACACAGGAGAAGACGTTGTGGAGGTCCACGCGCATGGTGGTACTCTTATTGTCCAGGAGATACTGCAGACAGTACTTCAAACGGATACACGATTAGCAGAACCGGGAGAATTCACGAAGAGAGCATTTCTCAACGGCAAACTTGACCTTACTCAGGCAGAGGCAGTGATAGATGTGATCAGGGCCAAGTCAGTCACTGCTTTGAGGCAAGCCGAGCGTCATTTGTCAGGGGAGCTGTCTCAAAGAATAGTTGCGCTGAGGGATAAAATGCTGCCGATCTTGGCACAGTTGGCGGCCAGTGTAGACTATCCTGAACACGACATTCCTGATGTCACAAAGCAATCAGTGCTTGCAGGTATTGATACGGTGCAGCGTGGGGTAGTGCAGTTGCTGGAGACCAGTTTCGCAGGTCGAGTAATGAGAGAAGGCCTAAGTCTGGTGATTGTAGGGAGGCCAAATGTGGGCAAGTCTTCCCTGTTGAATGCGCTTACTGGACAGGAACGCGCAATTGTCACCGATGTTGCTGGGACCACCAGAGATGTTATTGAAGAGTACTTCAACATAGATGGTGTTCCAGTAAGGGTTTCTGATACAGCCGGACTCAGAGAAACGGACGATATTGTGGAGCAGATTGGCGTTTTGAGGGCTAAGAAGGCTCTTGCTCAAGCAGATTTAGTGTTAGTAGTCCTGGACCAAGCGTCTGATCTGCAAGAGGAGGACAGGTATGTTCTCACTGAGACGGCCAGCTACCCAAGAATTGTCCTGCTCAACAAGGGTGACCTTGAACCGAGTATTGAAGAGTCAGATCTGACTGCTGAACACATAGTCCGTATCTCTGCCCAAACTGGACAGGGACTCAATCAACTTCGTGCACAGATTAAGGCAATGGTGCTGGGCGGAGAGGTACAGAGCGAAAGCTTAATGGTGGCCAATGAGCGACAGGAACAGCTGCTGAGGCTGGCTTATCAAGCTTTGCAGGATGCTAAAGAAGCAATCCTTGAGGGTATCCCATTGGACGTTGCAGAGATTGATCTGCGCAATGCGTGGGAGAGGCTTGGAATGCTTTTGGGCCTAACCGTTCAAGAAGATATAGTTAATCAGATTTTTGCACGCTTTTGTTTAGGCAAGTGATCATAGGGGGCAATTAGTCATGGCATTTGAAGCTGGTAGCTACGACGTAATAGTGATTGGTGCAGGGCACGCAGGATGCGAGGCTGGTTTGGCTGCTGCCCGGATGGGGGCAGAGGTTCTAGTATTAAGCATAAATCTTGACAGCGTTGCTCTGATGCCATGCAACCCAGCCATTGGTGGACCTGCTAAGGGACACATTGTACGCGAAATTGACGCCTTGGGGGGAGAGATGGGGCGTGCCATTGACGACACATTTATCCAGCTGCGGATGCTCAATACCAGTAAAGGGCCCGCGGTACAGGCTTTAAGAGCCCAGGCAGACAAGCTTGCCTATCAGGTACGCATGCGCAATGCCCTAGAAAGACAGAAACTCTTGCAGCTCAAACAAGCCGTAGTTGAAGAGATTATGGTGGATAATGGGGCAGTTACGGGTGTAATCACTCATACAGGGGCTATCTATAGAGCGCCAGCCGTGATATTGACCACTGGTACTTATTTAAGGGGTCGGGTGATTATTGGGTCAGTTGACTTCTCTAGCGGCCCTAATGGCTTGCAGCCGGCTATTTCTTTGACTGAATCATTAAGGCAGTTGGGCGTAAACCTAGGAAGATTTAAGACGGGCACACCACCCCGCATCAGCCGTAAGACGGTGGATTTCAGCAAGATGGAAGAGCAGCCTGGCGACTTAGGCATGCTCGGGTTTTCACGACGTGAGTTGACGGTCGGTACAGAAAAGCAACTCTCGTGTTGGCTTACTTATACAAATGATGACACACATGAAATCTTGAGGAACAATTTGCATCGCGCTCCGCTTTACAGTGGCACTATCGAAGGAACGGGGCCCCGCTATTGTCCTTCGATTGAAGATAAGATTACGAGATTTAGCGATAAACCCCGACATCAGATCTTCATTGAACCCGAAGGTGTGGACACAGACGAAATGTATGTACAAGGATTCTCCACCAGTATGCCGGAGGACGTACAGCTACTGGCACTACAGACTATCCCTGGGTTAGAACAGGTAGAAATCATCCGCCCAGGGTATGCAATTGAATACGATTACATTGACCCAACCCAACTGAAACTCAGCCTGGAGTTCAAAGAGATTTCTGGTCTATTTTCTGCCGGTCAGATAAACGGTTCATCCGGTTATGAGGAGGCTGCCGGGCAGGGAATCTTAGCAGGTGCCAACGCAGTGTTAGGACTAAGAAAAGAGGAACCATTAATCATTCGTCGGTCAGACGCATACATAGGCGTGCTGGTTGACGACCTTGTAACCAAGGGAACTGATGAGCCTTACAGGGTTATGACTTCGCGGGCAGAGTACAGGCTCTTATTGCGACATAACAATGCCGAAGAAAGGCTTCTGCCCTTAGGTGCAAGGATTGGCTTGGTTGATGACACTGCTTATCAGGCTTTCCTAAACAGAAGTAGGCAGGCGGAGGAATTAAAGAAACAGCTCTCCGAGATGACGGTTCATCCAGGTACAGAGATAGACCGTTTACTCATTGAGCGCGGCGCTACTCCCATAGCTCAGCCCACCAAAGCACTGCAGCTGCTGAAACGTCCGGAGGTCGATATCGACCTTTTCGTCCATATTGACTCTGCTTTAGCGGAATGGGATGGGCTTGTGCGCGAACAGGTGCAAACGGAGGTCAAGTATCAGGGGTACATCAGCAAACAGCAGGAACATGTCGAACGCTTCCTGCGATTGGAAGAGAAGCTTCTACCGTCTGATATGGACTATTTGTCTATTGGTGGGTTGTCATTGGAAGCTAGAGAGAAGCTGGAGAGATATAGACCGCAATCAGTAGGGCAGGCAAGTAGAATTTCCGGAGTATCTCCGGCCGACATCAGCGTCCTGCTGGTAAGTCTTGAGGCTCGACGCAGAAGGGGGTGAGATGAATGAACACTTGGCTGCAACAGCAGGCAGAAGCACTGTCAATCAAGCTTGACCAGACGCAAGCAGAGAGGTTCACAACATACTGTGCTCTCCTGCAGGAGTGGAACAAGCGCCTAAACCTCACAAGCATTACGGAGACTGATGCGATTTTTGAGTTGCACTTTTTGGATTCATTAACTGTTGCAACTGTTTGTGACATGGCAAGTGTTAGCAGCTTGATTGATGTAGGCACAGGTGCAGGTTTCCCTGGTCTTGCACTGGCAATTAGCTACCCTTCTCTACAGGTTACATTGCTTGAATCTATTGAGAAGAAGACCAAGTTCCTGTTGCAGGTAACTCAGGAGCTGGGCCTGACGGATAGGGTCCGCGTCATATGTGGCAGAGCTGAGGCCTTGGCTGGACTAAAGGAGCACCGTGCAGTATACGACTTGGCTGTAGCTAGAGCTGTAGCCAGGCTAAATGTGTTGAGCGAGTACTGCATGCCGTTCGTTAAGGTGGGTGGCTGCTTTGTTGCTCAGAAGGGTCCCTTGGCTGACGAAGAGCTTGTAGAAGCTAAGGCAGCTATCAACCTGCTCGGGGGAGAGGAAGCTCAAATCCATAGAATTAGCCTTCCAGGAGGGGCAACGCGGTCGTTAGTCGTGATTCCTAAGGTTAGACCAACACCTGGCGGCTATCCAAGGCGCATAGGATTACCAAGTCGAAAGCCCATTATTTAACTAGAGGAAGGAGAGGGGCTGGAGGCAGCCGAATACTTAAGATAGAAGCGGAAGAGGTGATACTATGCGGTGGTTTGGTAATTCTGGAGAACAAAAAGAACAGATTGTGCAGATCCCTTTGCAGCAAATAGCGATCAATCCTTATCAACCCCGGAAGGTCTTTGAAAAGGACAAGCTAGTAGAACTGGCCGAGTCTATTCGCGAGGTTGGCGTCATTCAGCCAATTGTAGTGCGAAAACTAGGTGGAACATATGAGTTGATTGCCGGTGAAAGACGTTGGCAGGCTGCGCAGTTGGCTGGTCTTGAGACTATTCCAGGGATTGTGAAGGTTGACTACTCAGATAAGCAAGTAGCGCAGGCGGCGCGTATAGAGAACATACAGCGCGAAGACCTTAATCCTTTGGAAGAGGCGATGGCATACCAACGTTTGATTAATGATTTCGGCACCAAGCAAGAGGAGCTGGCGTTGCAGGTAGGAAAAAGTCAGTCAACGATAGCGAACAAGCTTAGGCTGCTTAATCTTTGCGATGAAGTAAAGGGTATGCTAGGGAGCGGTGAGCTCAACGAGCGTCAAGCTCGCGCATTGCTGAAGATCAAGATAGAAAAGGACCAGGTAGATTTGGCCCAAATTGCGATTGATGAGGGCCTAAATGTGAAGCAAACAGAAGAGATTATTGAAAAACACCTTGCTGGTAGCAGCCTGAAGGAGGTAGCTGCAACTGTCAAGCCGCTCAGGAAGTTTGTCCCTAAGGATATACGACTGTTCCTGAACACTATTAAGCAATCTTATAAGGTGATGCAGCAGGCAGGTATCAAGACAGAGCTTGCAGAGGAAGACCATGATGATCATATTGTGATCACTGTTAAGATTTCAAAACGATAAGCGACTATAGCCAAGTAGGTTTACATAAAGTATAATTGTTGTAGGCGCGGCGCCGGCCGTGCCTTAATTTTTTGTCATTTTACATGTGGAAGGAGCGAGTCAGTATGACTAAACGAGTTCTAAGACGATCAACAATAGTCGTTATATTGGTACTAGTGCTGCTGGCTCTTGGTTGGCAGACTCTCAACAGAGAGGCCTATCGCGCTGTCCGCGCGATTGGCCGGTCGGTTCCCATATGGGCGCAATCGGGTTGGGTGGAAGCAAGTGAGGGCAACTTCGTGCTGTACTACCAAGCAGGGGACGCCGCCTTCGCTGCTAATCTTTTGTCAGAGTTGAATATGCGATTGGAACAGCTATCAATTGAGTGGGGGTTCGCTTTGCCCAACCAGATTCCTGTTAGAGTCCACCCCAGTTACGAGTCGTTAAATAGGGCGATTGGCTGGGAGGGGGAGAGCCATACACTTGGCGCATACATGCTAGGTCGCCTAGAGTTAATCTCGCCTAGTGTGTGGCATCCTGGGTTATCCGAGATACAGGCCTGGAAGAGATATGTCCAAGAAGGGCCCATTGTGCACGAGTTGGCCCACATGCTGTTGGATTACGCCGCTGATGGAAATTATCCTGTTTGGTTTAGTGAGGGATTTGCCCAGTACTGGGAATATAGGTCTACAGGTTACGTATGGTCCGAACCCGGTTTTGCGCTAGCGGATAACGTCTTTAGTCTAGAGAAACTGCATGTTAGTTTTTATGACTGCCAACCAGAGATAGCCGCATATCGGCAATCTTTAGCCATGGTGGACTCACTGTACTCGGAGTATGGGAGGGAAGGAGTAGCAGTTTTGATTGACGAGCTAGCTGGGGGGGCTTCCTTTGAGCAGGCATTGCTTAGATCTACCGGTAATACTATGGACCAATTTGATGTCAGATGGCGCATCACGCTTAATGATTGATTTTTCTTAAGTTTGATAGAGGGCAGGACAACCCTTCTGGTAGAGAGAATTACCCTTAGATAGTTGAATGTTGGCATAGCATTATCAAGTGGGAGTGAAGAGTCTTGTCCATAATCCTGGCCATTACCAATCAGAAAGGTGGCGTCGGAAAGACGACCACCTGTGTTAATTTGGGTGCCTGCTTGGCCCAAGCAGGCAAGAAGGTCTTAGTCGTCGACATAGACCCACAAGGAAACACGACTTCCGGACTAGGCGTTAGCCGCCACCGTCTTAAGAAGTGTGTCTATGACGTGCTCATCGATGGCATCCCGGTTGAGGCGGTGATTCAACCTACGGATATTCCAACCCTGGAGGTTGTACCCGCTACTATCCAACTTGCAGGTGCTGAGATAGAGCTAGTGCCTGCCATGTCCCGGGAAGTGAAGCTAAAGAATGCTCTTGATGCAGTCAGGGCTTTTTATGATTATATCCTGATTGACTGCCCACCCAGTTTAGGACTGCTTACTTTGAACGCTTTGACCGCCTCTGATGGCGTACTGGTTCCTGTGCAGTGTGAGTATTATGCTTTAGAAGGCCTGGGGCAGCTGATTAACACCATCACGTTAGTGCAAAAACACCTTAACTCTAATCTGGCAGTCTTTGGCGCATTGTTGACCATGTATGATGCTAGAACCAACTTGTCATCCCAGGTGGTCGAGGAAGTCAGGAACTACTTTCAGGGGAAAGTGTTTGATACAATCATTCCAAGGAATGTACGCTTGAGCGAGGCACCTAGCTACGGTCAGCCGATCACCGTCTATGATCCGAAGTCAAAGGGTGCCGAAGTTTACTGTGAGTTGGCCAAGGAGGTGATACGGCGTGGCTAAGTCGAGACTGGGCAGGGGTTTGCAGGCGTTGATCCCAGTAGTGGAAACGCCTGACGAACGTCCAATAACCGACCGTATCTCTTTGGATCTGATCGATCCTAACCCTTTTCAGCCCAGGAGGGAGTTTGACCCCGATAAGCTCGCCGAGCTAACCGAGTCGATTAAACTGCACGGTGTTATGCAACCTGTAGTGCTGCGCAAACTAGGGGAGCGATTCCAGTTGGTCGCAGGAGAGCGGCGCTGTCGGGCTGCCAAGGCAGCCGACCTCTCCGAGATTCCGGCAGTTGTGCGAGAATACACTGATAGAGAGCTTTTAGAGTTGGCTATTGTCGAGAACTTGCAGCGGGAAGACCTTAACCCTATTGAGGAAGCTTTGGCCTATGACCAGATGATGAGCCAACTGTCGCTCACCCAGGAAGAAGTATCTTTGCGGGTGGGGAAGAGCAGACCATACATTGCAAATACCATCCGATTGCTCCAACTTCCAGATATACTGAAGCAACATGTTTCACGTGAAACATTGAGTGCAGGACACGCCCGAGCGCTGCTGTCTGTGCTGGACAAGCATAAGCAGCTGCAGCTCGCTGAGAAGATTATATCTGAAGGAATGACTGTGCGTCAGACTGAGACGCTGATTAACAAGCTCAAAGGAAAAGACAATGTTTCACGTGAAACAAAGCGTAACAAGGACGGGGATCATGTTGACCTAGAGCACCGGCTACAATCAGCGCTAGGAACGAACGTGAAGATTGTGGACAAGAAGAAGCGTGGAAAGATCGAAATTGAGTATTACTCACACGACGACTTGGAAAGGTTACTAGAGATATTGCTGCGATAGTGAGGGTTTAGGATGATCTACTTAGACAACGCCGCTACCACCTGGCCTAAACCGCCATCGGTCAGCGAAGCAATGGTCGAATGTCTCGCTAGATATGGCGCCAATCCAGGTCGTGGAGGACACACACCATCGCTTATGGCTGCGAGAATGGTCATGACGGTCAGGCAAAAGGTTGCTGATTTCTTTGGGGTAGGCGCACGGGCAGAGCGCATGATCTTTACTGCGTCCGCAACAGATGGAGCCAATGTAGCGCTGTTTGGATTATTGCAGCCGGGTGACCATGTTATAGCGGGTGCATGGGAGCACAACGCAATTGCTAGGCCTCTAAACCATCTAGCCAAGCAAGGTGTAGAAATCACCTATCTCTCAGGGCGGGTTGGCCAACCCATATCAGAAGAGGACGTTGAGTCAGCCATCCGGCCAAATACTAAGTTGGTGGCCGTCAATCATGCATCCAACGTAACGGGAAGGGTGCAGCCGTTACAACCGATTGCAACTGTATGCACGCGACATGGCTTACCCCTAATGGTGGACGCAGCGCAGACAGCAGGCGTACTGCCGCTGGATGTGACCTCGGAGGGTATTGATATCCTGGTTGCGGCGGGCCACAAGTCCCTGTACGGACCCCCTGGAACAGGTTTGCTCTATGTAAGCCCAAACGTTGTGCTGAAGCCCTGGCGTTTTGGGGGCACCGGTAGTCACTCGGAAAGCCTGGACCAACCTACCATATATCCTGAGTTTCTGGAAAGTGGTACACTAAACACGCCAGGTATCGCCGGTTTGGGGGCTGGCATAGAGTTCATTCAACGCGTAGGCATAGATGCAATCTATAAGCATGAAATGTCCCTGGCTAGTCATGCCGTTCATGGTCTGAGATCCATCAATACGGTCACAGTATATGGCTGGTCAGGGGGTCCACAGGTCCCCGTTGTTGCCTTCAACTTGAGCGGAGTAGACTCTGCAGAGGTAGCACTGATTCTGGATCAGAGTTACGGCATTGCCACAAGAGCAGGCATGCACTGTGCGCCTATGGCCCACAGACAGCTTGGGACGCTTGAGCAAGGTGTCGTACGGTTAGGGATCAGTTACTTCAATACGGCCGAAGATATATCAGCGGTTGTGGCCGCTATTAAAGAGATAGCTGAGGAGCTGTAACATAATGTTAGGCACAATTGTCAACGTATTGGCGATAGTTGTGGGTGCCACGGTTGGCACCCTTCTGCGTGCCGGGATTTCGGCTAAGTACAAGGAAACCGTGATAAATGCGCTCGGTCTGGCGATTGTGTTCATTGGCCTAAAAAACGCCTGGGAGACTAATAATCCCTTGATTATGATCTCTGCGCTAGTGATTGGAGGCATCGTCGGAGAGGCCGTGAACATTGAAGGAGTCTTGCAGCGGCTTGGCTCTAGAGTCGAACGCATGTTTGGTAAAATGGACGGTAATGTCAGTGAAGCATTCGTTACCGCTACTCTGGTCTATTGCATAGGGGCGATGGCCATCATGGGCTCCATACAAAGCGGTCTGACTGGTGATCACTCCACGCTCTACGCGAAATCAATATTGGACGGGGTGTCAAGTGTCCTATTTGCATCAACCCTTGGCGCCGGTGTCATGCTCTCAGCTGTTCCGGTCTTTCTATACCAAGGAGTAATTACACTCGGTGCTGGTTGGGTGGCTGCCTGGCTATCAATGCCGATGCGAGCTGAGATGACGGCTGTTGGTGGCATTCTGATACTCGCGATAGGCTTAAACATCCTTGCCATCAAGAAGTTCAGGGTGGGTAATTTGCTACCCGCCGTAGTGATAGCTGCAGCGTTAGCTGCCTTCGTCTGATAAGTTCAATAACGTACATTTGCTAGTAGGACTTCCAAAAGGGCCGCGACAATTCGTCGCGGCCCTTTCTTCCTCTTTTTTGCACCCACTACGCACGACTCTCGAAGAAGCAACGCATAGAGCGAGAACTGCATAATTCACGCTGGCCTCTACCTCTGGCTATTGCGTGCAGCGCTACCTCTCTGCAGATCATCATCGCTATAGAGCATTCATAAACTCCCTGCTTGTCTAATACAACTGAACTGATGTTAATAACACAGAATATAGCCATAAGTAGCAACTGCTGCAAAATACTGACTAAAAAGCAGGATTCGACACTATCATGCCGAATTTTGAAAGCGATTTATGCGTAAGGAGGGAGCAGCGTGCGCATTGAAAGGCACCCCATATTAAACTTCCAGAAAGGCCCTAGAGTTAGCTTCACCTTCGACGGTCAGGAGATTGTCGGATATGAAGGTGAGCCGATCGCAGCCGCTTTGCATGCAGCAGGAGTCAAAACCCTGAAACACAGTGCAGAACTACACCGTCCTCGAGGGTTCTTCTGCGCCATTGGCACATGTTCATCTTGCCTGATGATAGTCAATGGGGTTCCTAATGTCAGGGTATGTGTGGAGAAGCTCCAGGCGGGGATGCGAGTGGAGACTCAGGAAGGGAATGGTGACATCAGATGATCCGGACACAGATCGCTGTCATTGGTGGAGGACCAGCAGGTCTCAGGGCAGCAGATGCAGCCGCCCGTGCGGGGGCAAAGGTGCTGCTCATAGATAACTCGGACCATCTAGGCGGTCAGTTGATCAAGCAAACCCATATGTTTTTTGGCTCTCAGGAACAGTTCGCCGGAACTCGCGGGATCGACATCGCAGCGAAGTTGGTCAGGGATTTGCATAGTCGCGAGAACGTGGATGTGATGCTGGATGCGACTGCTCTAGGCATTTACGAAGATGGTGTCTTGACCGTAGAGCAGAACGATAAGGTTTACAAGGTCAATTCAGAGCGCATTATCGTAGCCACAGGCGCTTCCGAACGCATGTTAGCTTTTCCGAACAATGATTTGCCAGGAGTGTATGGCGCAGGTGCAGTGCAAACGCTGATGAACGTTCATGGTATCAAACCAGGCAATAGTGTGTTGATGATAGGTGCGGGTAATATTGGCCTAATTGTGTCATATCAGCTACTGCAGGCCGGGGTGAAGGTCGAAGCAATAGTAGAGGCAAGCCCAACTATCGGAGGTTATCTCGTGCATGCTTCCAAGATTAGAAGGGCAGGAGTCCCTATCTACACCAGACATACCATTAAAGAGGCCCTAGGCGTTAACGCAGTGGAAGGGGCTGTTATCTGTCAGCTGAATAATCAGTGGCAGCCGATAGAGGGGACAGAAAGAACCTTGGGTGTGGATGTCATCTGTTTGGCGGTCGGCTTATCTCCCCTCTGCGACCTGCTCTGGCAGGCCGGATGCGAAATGAAGTACATACCTGAGCTAGGTGGATATGTTGCCATTCGCGATGAAGAAAGCCTGCAGACTTCCAGGCAGCAAATTTACATAGCCGGCGACGTCGCTGGTGTAGAAGAAGCCAGCAGCGCCATGGTTGAAGGCCAGATAGCAGGCCTATCGGCCGCGGCTAATCTAGGCCTGTCTACTTCTGAACTAAACAACGAGCTAAAGAACGCCCGTTCACAGCTGTCTGCATTAAGAGCTGGCCCAGTGGGGGAAAAAATCAGAGCTGGCCTGGCGGCGGCAGAGAGAGGAGCGACGGTAAATGCTTAGGTCAACCGGCATCCCAAGCTTGGAAGAGTTGAAAACGGTTTATCCGTCAGATGAGAGGGTGGCCCAAGGGGCAGTGGCAGTCATCGAGTGCTTCCAGCGTATTCCCTGCAATCCATGTGCGGTGGCTTGTCATCGGGGAGCCATTCAGGTCTTCTTGGACATCAACGACCAACCAGCCATTGATGTAGAGCGTTGTAACGGGTGCGCACTCTGCGTGGCAAACTGTCCAGGTCTAGCTATCTTCGTGGTAGATGAGACTTACGGGACCGATACAGCACTGGTTAAGATACCATATGAGTTCCTACCTCTCCCGGAGAAGGGGACTACTGTTATTGCTTTGAACAGGGCTGGTGAGCAAATCGGCGAGGCCCTGGTCATTGCTTCACAAAACCCAGCATCATTTGACCGCACTGCGGTAATCCACCTGCAGGTGCCGAAAACTATTGCCCGGGACGTTAGAAATATCAGAGTGGAAGGAGCAAGTGCCCATGCGTGATGACAGTACAATTATCTGTCGCTGCGAAGATCTCACCTTGGGCAAGCTCCGTGAGTTGGTAGCCCAGGGTTACACAAGTATGGATGAAATTAAACGCATTTCCCGGGCTGGAATGGGACCATGCCAGGGAAGGACGTGTCGTGCTCTGATTGAGCGAGAAATCGCTGCTCTTCTTGGAACCAGGCCTGATCAATTGCCAGTAGCAACCTACAGGCAACCAAGCAAGCCTGTAAAGATGGGGGCTATCTTAGGGGGTGAGCTCCATGACTAGTTCTGCTCAGGTTGTCGTTATTGGCGGGGGAGTCATTGGCACATCGATTGCTTATAACCTTGCTAAGCAAGGTTGCACCGACGTATGTGTCATCGAGAAGTCATATCTTGCCAGTGGAGCTACCGGCCGCTGCGGTGCAGGGGTGCGCGCCCAGTGGGGCACAGAAATGAACCTGCGTATGGCCATAGAAAGCGTGCGGATGTTTGAGCGGATGAACGAAGAACTGGACTATGACGATGACATAGAGTTCAACCAAGGCGGCTACTTGCTACTCGCTTACACGGATGCGGGTTGGGACCAGTTTCAGCGCAATGTAGAGCTACAACGTAAATTTGGCTTGCAGGTGGAACTGTGCAGTCCGGAAAGGGCCAGGCAAATTGTGCCCCACCTGAACATTGAAGAGCTGATTGGTGCCACATATTGTGAGACGGACGGTCATTGTAACCCCTTCAAAGTAACGGATGCCTACGCCAAGGCTGCCAAACGCCTGGGAGTAAGGATTCACACAAATACTGAAGTTACCGGGATACGTACTGAGCGCGGCAAGATTGTGGGTGTAGAGACCAGCAAAGGGTTTATCTCTACCCCGATTGTAGTTAACGCAGCAGGCGGACATTCGCAAGACATCGCTAGAATGGCTGGGCTCGATATTCCCACATACTCAGAACGTCATCAAATTCTGGTTACTGAGCCCGTAGCGCAGATGCAAGGGCCTATGGTTATGTCTTTCCATCACCACATCTACTGCCAGCAGACGCCTCATGGCAGCTTCATCATGGGACTAGGTGATCCTACTGAGAAGCCAGGCTATAACACTAACGGTACATGGCAGTTCATGGAGGAGATGGCAGAGAAGATCACTTGGCTCTTACCGCCTTTGAGGAATATCAGGGTAGTTAGACAGTGGGCCGGACTCTATAATATGACCCCGGACCGTACCCCCATTTTGGGTGGCGTAGACAGCTTAGATGGCTACTTCATGGCAGTTGGCTTTAGTGGGCACGGCTTCATGCTCGCTCCAATGACAGGTGTGCTGTTGGCCGAGGTGGTCTTGGGCAAACAGCCCTCATTGCCCATCAATTTGATGGATTTAGGGCGATTTACACGTGGTGAGCTCTTCCATGAGCCGTCTGTTGTCTAGGGTTTTACAATAATACAAGGCAGTGGCTTCGTTGGCCACTGCCTTTACTATTCACCTGCTTTGGGCTGCGAGTGTACTACCTTGGGCGCATCATGCCGTTATTCTTATCTATGTAGTATTCACCCTTTATCAGGAGTTCAGAGATAGGCACTATAGCATACCCCTCTTGCTTGCAAAACTCGAGGATTTTTCTTAGAGCCGCCGGGGTCTGTTCACCGTTATTGTGGAAGAGCACGATGGAGCCAGGTTCAATGCGCTTTGCCACTCGGTCTGAGATCTCCTGCGCTGTCAACGGACGCCAGTCCAATGAATCCACACTCCACTGGATAGTCATATAGCCCACTTCTTCAGCAGTCTCAATCAAACGGTTGTTGTACTCCCCAAAAGGTGGTCTAAACAATCTTCCCTCCTGCCCAGTTATCTCCTTAATCAGCTCATGGGTACTCTGCAATTCGAAGCGAATCTGTTCAGCCGACAGGTTGCTCATGTGAGGGTGAGTTGCGCTGTGATTGCCAAGCTCATGTCCAGCGTCACTAATTCGACGTGCTACATCGGGGTAATTCTCCAGCCAAAAGCCTACCAGGAAAAACGTGGTTTTAATCTGATACTCATCCAGGATTTGCAGCAACTCGTCAGTGCGGTCGGCCCCCCAGGCTGCGTCAAAACTGATAGCGATCTTCTTGTCGCTAGTCTGCACGCAATAAATGGGGACAAGCCTGTTGAAGTTAACCAAAGCGCTTACCGCACGGCCGGCGAAACCAGGCGAAACGTATTGCGCTACGAACCAGCTTGAGGCAAGTAACAAGACAACCAGTGAGCAAATCAGAATTTTGCGTTTCGATACCATTATTAGCATGTACCATACCCCCATTCACTCTAAAGATATGGAGGTATGTCTATAACTATGTTACTTTTAACCCACTGCCCCTGCGCAGAAATATGCTACAAAACACAATGCGTGCTAGTAAAGAGCAGATAGACCAAGCATCCGGACGACAAGTGGTACTGTGCCCATGCCAAGAGTGGTTGTGACCAATGTAAGAGACGACACGAGTTGTGGTTCCGCATCAAATTCGATGGCTAGCATAGTTGTGACTATAGCTGTCGGAGTAGCTGCAGCAATAACGAGAGTCTTGCCGCTAAGCGGGTCAAGGTGCAAGGCAGAGGCTAGCAAGAAGGCTGCTGCAGGCGCTACAGCCAGCTTGACAATGGAGCCGAGCAGCAACAGGCGCGGTCGCTTGACGAGAAAGACGCCTGCCAGCTGAATGCCAAGCAAGAGCAAGAATACTGGGATACTGGCCTGAGCCAACAGCGTAATTGGCTTAAGCAAATAGCCTGGAATGCTTGTGCCTGTTACCCGAACTATCAGGCCGACTATAGCGGCATAGCCAGAGGGCATGCTCAAGACCTGGCTGAAGGCCCTAAGTGCGCCGAACTGGCTGCGCGCAGCGAAGTATACGGCCAGAGTGAACATTAAAACCTGATGAGTTACAACGATCACAACGGCACACTCCAGACCCCTGCTGCCACAAACTGATAGGATAACAGGCAGCCCGAAGTTGCCGACGTTCATGAAAACGCTCCCTAGCTGCATAGCACTGGCAGTGCCAACGGGCAAGTTGAGTAGCTTGGACAGCAGTCCTACAACAGCCGCGAGCAGGCTGATGAGCAGAACGGTCCCAACCGCAAGTTTTAGCAACTGGCTGCCACTGAGATTGGAGCTGGCCATCGAGTTAAAGACCAATGCCGGGCTGAGCACGTACAGCGTTAGCTTGGCCAAGGGCTTAGCCTCTATCTGCAGGGTGCGCTTACAGACTATACCCGCGATAATCAGCAGAATGACAGGCAGCATTAAGCTAAGGAAGAACAACCTATCGCCTCCTTTTTAGCGAGAACAACCCTCTGACCAATGGTGAAGCAAACGAGAGCCCTGCTGCAATGGCTCCAGCAGCAAAGAGGGCTTGCGTTACCAGGCTTACCCCGCCGATGAAATCCCCAATGACAAAGGCCTGCATGGCAGCAAATGAGGCAGCTCCTGGTACAAGGGGAACAATGCCTGAGGTGATAAAGACTGTGGCTGGTTCTCGCAGTACTCGCGCAAAAACCTCGCCAATCACGCCTACCACAAAAGCGCCTGCTAGCGTGCGGGATACATCGGACCACCCAAAGCCCTGGGCAATCACCCAGGCGCACCATCCAACGCCCCCGCACATGCCTATGAACACTAGCCTCCGGCGGGGAGCCTGAAAAATGATGCCCCAAGCGACAGATGCAAAGGAAGACACCAAAAGCGCTGAGACTATACGGGCAAAGGAGACCATCGCAACCACCATCCTAAAACAGCACCCACACCTGCAGCGATTGCGGCTGCGATGAAGAGCGCCTCACTCATGCGCGCAGTACCGGACAACAGATCCCCTGACAGCATGTCTCTGACGGCAGTAGTTAACAGCACACCAGGCACCAGGCTCATGATAGAGCCAATGATCACTCTATCATAATGCATAGTAGTAATGACCGCAGTTAATGACAACGCTGTGGCTCCGGCAACAATTCCGCCAATAAAATCTGCCAAAAGCCTAGGAAGACCCAGATGAGATGCTCCCCTTACGCTGGAATACACGAGCAAACTACAAAAGGCGGCCGCAGGCAAATCCATACCACTAGCACCGAACAGGTTGGCAAAGGCGGTGCCCCCAACGATTGCCGCCAGAAACTGTACCCATGCGGGGTAGCCTGTTGTATTAGCGATAACCTCACCCAGGCCATCTAACACATCGTCAGGCAGGTTGTTCTGACCTGACAAAGATCTTGAAAGGGTATTAATCGCTGAAACGCGAGCCAGATTAGTAGAGCGTGTTCTGATCCGCCGCACTTTGGTGCCCGAGACACCTTTTGCCGTTATCGTGAGATAGAGACCGGTAGGAGTAACAATAGTTTCAACCGAGTCAGCGCCACAGGCTCTTGCCATTCTGTAAATGGTGTCCTCTATGCGATAGACTTCTGCGCCGCTTTCCAGCAACAGAGTACCGGCGTAGAGCCCTAGCTCAAGTAACTGTTCAGTCAACAATCAATCCCACCACCTTTTGATAGTTTAGGCATGCTCAGGTTGTTTTGTTTGGCCTGGTATGCTATATTTCTTCACTGAGTGTAGCAACAGTGAGCGGCAGAAAGGGGGCAGCAATAATCATGCCCAAGAGAATGTACGGCAAAATCAGTGACACCTTCATGCGAAGGCTGCAACTACAAAACGGCTTATGCAGACTGGCAGATGACTCTTTGGAAGTTGAAGCCTGGCAGGCGATAGCCAAGCATCTAGCCGGCCTGCTGGACCAAGGAATTCCATTTCCCTGGCTTATTGATATTGTGAAACAGTCGCAACACACTCAACTGACCTCATCATTGTTAGCGCACCTGTTCATATCTGCTGACAATGTTAATCTGGCAGACCAGCTTGCTGAGTATATAGCATCACCCTCGCTTCCGGATGTTGCAAGAGCTGAGTTTCTGAAGGTACTCTTCTATTATGGATATGATATGTCTGAGCTTTCCGCGGATTTCTTTGACGACCCTACACTTATGTTGCAGGCCTCGGTTGATACCATGCTTAAGCAGCTTGAAAGTGAACCAGATGCAGTTGGTTACATACTTGAGGAGATCCAACACCTGCCCGAAGCAGACAAGCTGCAGTATGTAGAGGACCTGATTAGAGCCAAGGATACAAGATGCTTGAGCTTACTGTATCACTTAGCCTTTAGTGATAACAAGCAGATTGCTTTTGCTGCTATTAAGGGATTGGCCGTTCTGCGAAACGGCCGAGCTTTGTCGGCACTACAAAGACTGCAATCAGAACTTACTGATGGAAGCCTTCAGAACTTGATTGCAAGAGAAGAGCGGCGTCTGACGTTTATGGCTCTGCAGCCAGAGCCGTCAACAGCACCCTTCTCCGTTATGCTGACAGATAGTTTGATAGCTCCGCCCGAGGCAGATGGGCAGCAAGCTGTTTGGCTAATTGGATCTGAAGGCAAGCATCACGTTGTTGTGCAGATAGTGACTGATTTAAGCGAAGGGATAATAGACGCCTATGGCGTGGGTAGCTTGAGCAGTCAAGCCTACCAACAATTTCTTGCCGATGCGGAGGAAAGGCATGCACTCATAACCGGAGCAAACGACTACGCACTAAGCCTGTTGCAGAATGCTTTAGCCATCAATCGGGCTCGTGACATACCCATGCCAGAAGCTTGCCACTATTGGTTCCGTCGGCTTAGGCTTGCATTGGAACCTAGCGAATACCTACCAGAGGTAACTAGTCTTCGACATCAATACAGCCTGGAGGCTGTCATCCAGATGCCAATCGTTCGGCAGTGGGCTATCGAGAATCCGCTTGTGACCAAGCTCTCAAGAGAACTCGAACGGAATCTAGCTGACAAAACGGCCTTCAGCCAAAAACTGCAAGAGTGTTTTGAGCAGCTTGCAGACAAACTGGTCGATCCACTCAAGCATATTTGGGTTTACAGGTTGCGCTATGCCGCAGATTACTTTCGGCATAGTGACGATTGGGAAGTAGCCGGTGCCCTCGCTCAGGCAGCGTATGATCTGGAAAAGTACGACACATGTCTCAATAACGAGTTTTTTCAGGCCTTGTTCCTGCAAAGCATGTTACAGTCGTTCAGCGAGTTATGAGGTAGCCTTCCGGGGAATAGCATTGTGACGAAGCATTAACACTACTCGTAACTTGTGTTATTTAGGAGTGCTTAGTTTTGTCTGATATGAGATACCCCGCATATGCATATGTACATGCAGAACAACCCAATCCACTGCAAGAACAGCTGCTATCTTTGGTAGCCGCGGAAGTTGAAAGATTGCAGGAACTAAGAGATGGCAGGTTTACTCGCAGTCAGGACATCGAGAACCTGCTGTTAGAGCAAATGAAACAGCTAGGGTTCGCGCATGCGGTAACCAACAAGATTAGCCCCGGGCTGTTTACAGACGGGTCAGACTTTGAAGTAGATTTCCTGCATGCCGGTCTATCTATAGCGGTGGAGGTCGAAAAGGGTAAACACTTCAATGTTTGGCGGGATGTCTGCAAGTTCGCTGAATCTAGCTCCATCATGCATGCAACTCTACTGATTCCGCATGAAAAGACTAGCTCTAAAGGAGAAGTCGATAATATCTTCATCAGCACATTAGACAGCCTGCAAAATGTCAGGCGACTATACTCAGGCCTGAGCAGTTTTCTGGTGATTGGCTATTAGTGGCACATCTTGGCGAGCCGGTGTATAATATCTGTGGCTATACAGGGTGGATTGCTTTCTCATCGGCAGTGTCTTTGGCCTTGAAGAAGCGAGATCCAATTTTGGCCGACTACGGCCTACAGCTTTCCTGGGAGGAGGTGATATTCATGACATACAAAATCAACAAGGAATGCATCGCCTGCGGCGCATGCCAGCCGGAATGCCCCACAGACGCAATCAGCGAAGGTGATATCTACGTTATCGACCCAGAGAAGTGCATCGACTGTGGTGCCTGTGCAGCTGTTTGCCCAACAGGTGCTCCCAACCCGGCATAAGAACAGAAGCCTGCCCCATAGCGCAATATAGGAGTAGGTATAGAACAGTCCGAAATCTCTTCTTACCGCTCCGACATAGAGAAGCCCGCCTTACTAAAGAGGCGGGCTTCTTTTTGTCTGACCGTCACCTCGGCCATCATATTAACTTTAATAAGGACTAATCCTAATATAATTCAATCTAGTGTTTGACATTTTAAAGACAGAAGTGTACACTAGTGCTAGTGGAGGTGGTCAGATTTGCCAAATGAGAGAATGATGATCCTAAAAATGCTTGAAGAAGGCAAGATCACGCCAGAGCAAGCGGTAGAGTTGATTGCTGCAGTTGGGAAAGGTGCCAGTTCAGAGTGGCAGGAGGCCGCGCTTGCCCAAGTGATACCTCAGAAGGATAGAGACCTGAAGCGCATTGTCAGGGAAGAGGAACGCCGGGCTCGCCAGCAAGTGAAGGATGAATCACGCAGGTCGCGTTCTGCAGTCAGAGAAGCCTTGCGCGAGATACGTAACAACCTTCCACGAGGTATTGAACACTCATTGGTTCAATCGTTGCGAGGCATCGGTCCAGGGCTCGGCGGTAGGGAGTATAGTTTCCAGCATGACTACTCGGGTCAGTTCTCGGGCGGACTGGCTACAATCAACATCCAAAATACCAATGGCCACATCAATCTGGTGAAAAGTACTGACGACCAGTGGCATTTAACTTTGGCAGTGCGTGTACGTGCAGATAATGAGGCAGCTGCTAGGGCGGCGGCGAAGAAGCTGATTGCTGTAACCAGCGGTGACGAAAGCATAGTTGTCACGGCGCAAAAGCTGTTCGGTCAGAATGCGTCCGCAAATATCACCCTCAAGCTACCCGATGTTCCTGCGAGTATCAGGTCTACATCCACCAATGGCACTATAAACGTAGCCAATGTGAGCGGCCAGGAGTTCCTGCTGAAGACGGTCAACGGTAAGGTAATTGTGGACGGCGTTACGGCGACACAGATTGAGGCAGGAGCCATCAATGGTAGCATCATTATCTCAGCAGACACATCCATGCTCAAATGCAAGGGGGCTAACGGTCGGGTTGAGGCAGAGCTGAGAACAGTCGGTGATGCGCAAGTAGAATTAAGCACCGTTAATGGGGCGATACACGTGACCCTCCCAGCAGACCACCGGATAGGTTTCATAGTCAATGCCGACAGTACGGCGGGTAGCGTGAAAGTAGCAATTCCAGGAGCAAACGAGCGTGATGATGTGCACCGACCAGGTAAGAGATCGGTGAGGGCGCAGAGTCAGGACTTGGAGGGAAAGCCCTTCAAGCAGTCAATAAGGGCAAGAACTGTGTCGGGGAAAATTAGAATCCATACTGAAGGGGGAGGACTGTAATGTCTGAAGAGAAGATGCAAGTACTGAAGATGCTGGAACAGGGCAAGATTACCCACGAAGAGGCGCTGTCGCTGCTCAAGGCCCTGAACGAGGGCCCGGATATCAGTGTAAAGCAGCAGCCGCCTTCCGAGTCTAAAGCAGAAATCGCCAAAGCGATGTCAAGCATCAGCACCGAAGTAAGAGATGGGCTGAACGAAGGCCTGGCCGAACTGCGCAGCTCACTCCAGGATGCCTTTGGTGATGTGCGAAGTGCGATGCAAGAAGTATCTGGAGAACTGGGTGAAGCTATGGAAGAAGTAAGATCTGAGCTTAGTGAGGCAATGAACGAAATCCCCAAAAACTTCTCCGGAGTGGATTGGTTCACTGGGCTATTTGGACTAGCTATGCCTGAGCACAAGTTCGAGGATGAGGAGACATTAGAGGTGGCCGGCAATACCGAAAACCTTGACCTGACTGTTGATACTAAGAACGGTTACATACGCCTCACTCCAGCCGAAGACGACAGTATTCACTTAACAGTGCTCAAGAAAATTCGTGCTGAGAGCAAGGAAAAGGCAAGTGAAATAGCTGAGCAATGTGTAATCAAAGAACTGACTTCAGAAGGCACGAAGCTTAAACTGAAGCTCTCAGTAGACCAGGAACTGCAGGGTGCGGTCTCTTTCCTGCTTGCTATTCCTGCAAGGCTAATGGTCGGCCTAGCCTTATTCACCAAGAATGGCTCGGTGGATCTGACTGACATTAGCGGTTCAGGGATTATTGAAAGTAAGAACGGGCGGCTCCAGGTCAAGGGTGGAAAGTTCGATGCATTGCGGGCAGTGACTAAGAACGGGTCAGTTATCCTGGCGACAGAAGCGGAAGACCTGATTGCTGAGACTAAGAACGGAGCCGTGAGGTGCAGTCTGCAGCCCGGGTTCAGTGGCCGTTACTTCATGGAGAGCAAGAATGGGTCCATTCAGGTCGTGACTATACCTAGCGCGGCAAGCTATAGGGTGGACGCTGCCACAACACACGGGGTAGCGCGGGTGACCTTGCGTGAGTTCACGCCCGAGCAACAAAGCAAGCATGGGGTTACTGGTCAGTCTGCTGGCTATGAAGGGGCGCAAGTTAAAGTTGATCTGAAGTTGGTAACTAAGAATGGGAGTGTAACAGTTCAAGAAGCAGAATAGCGTTGAAGGGGGGGGCGGCTCGCAGGGCCGACCCCCCTTATGCTATACTTGTGTATGAAAACACTAAGTGAAAACACTAAGTGAAAGCACGCCATAGGAGGAACTCAATGCGTATTGCTTTAATTGCTCATGACGCTAAGAAGAACGACCTGCTCGCTTTTGTCAGCGAACATCAGCAGCTGTTTAGCAAGCATCAGCTAGTTGCGACGGGCACGACCGGCAGGTTGATAACAGAACATACGGGCTTAGACGTAGACCGTATGCAATCGGGTCCCTATGGCGGAGATTTGCAGATTGGCGCAAGGATAGCGCAAAAGGAAATACAAGCTGTCATCTTCTTGAGAGATCCGCTTACTGCTCAACCCCACGAACCAGACATCACCGCTTTGCTGCGTATCTGTGACGTACATGACATACCTTTGGCTACCAACCTATCCTCTGCCCGTGCTCTCCTGAGGGGGCTCTTGGCTTGAAAGGAACCATTCTCCCTGTCACAGCTGCTTTAGTAATTCGTAACCGCAAGGTCCTAATCAGTCAGAGGTTGGATGACTCATCCAAT
>JAWLDB010000017.1:0-26740 GCA_041686915.1 Bacillota bacterium | reverse complement strand
ACAACATCTTCTCAAAGAATAAGAAAAAGCGCCCGTGTGCACGGGCGCTTGCAGTCATGGTCTTACTTAACTTCGACGGAAGCACCAGCTTCGGTAAGCTTAGCCTTGAGGCTCTCAGCTTCTTCCTTGCTGACCTTCTCCTTGACCGGCTTCGGAGCGCCGTCAACGAGGGCCTTAGCTTCGACGAGACCAAGTCCGGTAATCTCACGGACAACCTTGATGACGTTGATCTTCTTGTCACCAGCAGAGGTGAGGATAACATCAAACTCGGTTTGCTCTTCGACTTCAGCAGCAGGAGCTGCTGCACCGCCTGCAGGCATAGCCATAGCCATAGGAGCTGCTGCGCTAACACCGAATTCCTCTTCCAAAGCCTTAACCAGTTCAGCGAGTTCGAGAACTGTCATGCCCTTAATCATTTCGATAATTTGCTCTTTGTTCATTTGATTTCACCTCCTCCAACGGGTATCCCCGGGTAAAAGCTCAAATTAAGCTTCTTTTTGCTTGCGAATAGCCTCAAGCGCATAGCCAAGCTTGCGAACAGGCCCTTGCAAGACATTGAGGAAACCAGATAGTGGCGCCGCCATGGTACCAACCACCTGTGCAATCAACACCTCGCGTGGTGGCAAATCTGCCAGGGCCTGAACCCCATCACTCGAGATGACTTTGCCTTCAACAAGACCAGCTTTGATCTCCAGCATTTTCTGGGTCTTGATAAACTCAGACACAGTTTTGGCTGGAGCCACTGGATCCGTCAAACTAAATGCGATAGCAGTCGGACCCTCGAAGTAGGTATCCATACCTGTGATACCCAGTTCGGCTGTTGCGCGTTTGGCCAGGGTGTTCTTAACAACTTTGAACTCCACGTCGGCCTGGCGCAATTGCTTGCGCAGCTCAGTAATCTTGGCTACGCTGATGCCTTTGTAGTCAGTCAGCACAGCGCCTTTGGCATTACCAAGCTTCTCAACAAGCTCTTGAACTAATACCTCTTTCTCTCCACGAGATACACTCATCATTCCCACCTCCTTAGCAGAGACCTGGGGGAAATAAGAATGGCCTCCGCAGACAAGCGAAGGCCAGAGCAAGCAAAATCACATGTGCTCCCTTACTTCACCTCGGCAGGCGGCTCTTGCCTTTATGCCAATTGGCACCTGCTGTCTACGGCCATGTTGAAGTATATCAAAGGTGTTTGGACATGTCAACCCGTCGGTTGCAGCAATAAAATTCCTTCTATTGGGTGACAACCTGACCAGTAGCACGGGCAGTGTTCACCCGTACCCCTGGGCCCATGGTGGACGAGAGAGTGATGCTCTTTACATACTGACCCTTGGCGCCAGATGGCTTTGCCTTGATCAGCGCATCAATCAGAGCGAGGAAGTTCTGCTCGAGCTTCTCTGCATCAAAGGAGACCTTGCCAATAGGAGCATGGATAATACCAGCCCTGTCAACACGGTACTCAATCTTACCGGCCTTGCTGTCCTGGACAGCCTTGCCGACATCCATGGTAACGGTTCCGGTCTTCGGGTTGGGCATCAAGCCCTTGGGACCGAGGACACGACCAAGACGACCAACAAGACCCATCATGTCAGGAGTAGCGATGGCTACATCAAAATCGAGCCAGCCCTCCTGGATTTTCTGGATGATATCTTCAGCGCCAACAACATCAGCGCCTGCATCCTGAGCTTCCTTCACCTTATCGCCCTTGGCGAAAACGAGCACGCGCACACTTTTACCAGTGCCGTGTGGCAACACAACGGCGCCACGCACTTGCTGGTCAGCGTGTTTGGGGTTTACGCCCAACTTAATAGCGGCTTCGACCGTCTCGTCGAACTTGGCAGAGGCGATCTGCTTAACGAGGTTTACGGCTGCATCAACTTCATAGTATTGGCTACGGTCGAGCTGCTTGAGCGCGTCTTGATATTTCTTGCCATGTGTAGGCATTTAATTACACCTCCTGTGGTGATAGCGGGATAACCCTCCCACAAAATTGCAGATTGCTGCTGTTAGCATGCAATCAATAGTCCCACGATTATAGACATGTGTTCGACTGGGAAATTCCCACGTCGCCCCCGAAGTCGAGAACGACGCGGGATACTTGTCCGAATCTAGTCTACAACAGTGATGCCCATGCTGCGGGCTGTGCCCTCAATCATGCGCATAGCCGCTTCAAGACTTGCCGCGTTTAGATCCGGCATCTTGGTCTGAGCGATCTCACGAACCTTATCTCTGGTGATAGTCGCAACCTTCTTACGGTTGGGCTCACCAGAACCGGATTCGACACCAACTGCCTTCTTAAGTAGAACAGCAGCAGGCGGAGTCTTTAGAATGAACGTGAAAGAACGGTCCTGATAGACCGAAATCTCTACCGGGATAATGTACCCGATCTGCTTTGCAGTGCGTTCATTGAACTCCTTCAAGAACCCCATCATGTTAATGCCAGTCTGAGCCAGGGCAGGTCCGACCGGTGGAGCGGGGGTTGCTTTGCCAGCCGCCAGTTGTAACTTGACGACCTTAACTAGCTTTTTGGCCATGAACGTCCACCTCCCTTTTCCCTTTAATCAATTGATGAACTACAGCAGCTGCACAAAGAAGGCAACTGTTGATCAGATCTTTTCGACCTGAGTATAGTCCAATTCCACGGGGGTTTCACGCCCGAAGAGCGATACGCGCACTTTAACTTTCTGTTTGTCGTGGTTGAGCTCTTCGACTACACCGGCGAAATTCTGAAACGGACCAGCAATAATGCGAACTGATTCGCCCACTTGTAGGTCCATACGTACCTTCGCCTCTTCATTGCCAAGCTGGCGTAGAATGTTTCGCACTTCGTGCGGTTCAAGCGGAATTGGCTTGGTACCTGATCCTACAAAACCGGTGACACCGGGGGTGTTGCGCACGACATACCAGGAATCGTCAGTGACGATCATCTCCACCAGGACATACCCGGGGAAAACCTTTTTCTTGACTATCTTCCTCTTGCCATCACGCGCGACCTCAACCTCATCTTCCATGGGTACCAGCACGCGGAAAATCTTGTCCTCCATCTCCATGGACTGAACGCGCTTTTCCAGATTGGTCTTCACCTTATTCTCATAACCAGAATAAGTATGAACGACATACCATTTTTTATCCATGCTTAATCAGGGTCCCAACAACGGACCCCTGCCCCCCTTTGACTCGGTTGATTGTGCGGTCGACTGCTAGACGCCGAGTAGCCATCTAAACAGATAGCTGATAGAAGTATCTACTACGTAAAGCAACAGTGTGACAGCAACAACCGCACCTAGCACCACACCTGTGTAGATGATGGTCTGCTTGCGGTTGGGCCAAACTACCCTACGGAGTTCCTGGCGAGTCTCTCGCAGGAATTTAACTAGTCCACGCCCGCTATCTGCAAGTCTAGCCAACATGCTCATTACTATTCACCCCTAGACAAGATGAAGTCCATTATCGAGTCTCACGATGAGCAGTATGAGACTTGCAGAACCTGCAATATTTCTTCAGCTCAAGGCGATCGGTTGTCTTCTTCTTGTTTTTGCTGGTACGGTAGTTGCGCTGTTTGCACTCCGTGCAAGCGAGTGTAAGGCCTACGCGCATGTGCAATGCACCTCTCTTCCTATTGGGATACCTAGCTCTTAGGTTACTTAAATAAGGTATCACAGCGGGTATCTTATGTCAATACCTGGCCTCGCGGCCGGGCGTGCAGTTATGATAGAGCCTACAGAAAGGGCGCGGCCTTAGCCGCGCCCTGATTTTCATCTACTCGATGATCTCAGTTACAACGCCAGCGCCTACGGTGCGGCCGCCTTCACGGATAGCGAAGCGAACGCCCTTCTCCATAGCGATCGGGATAATCAGCTCGATCTGCATGGTGATGTTGTCGCCAGGCATAACCATCTCAACGCCTTCCGGCAGACCGATGCTACCAGTAACGTCGGTTGTACGGAAGTAGAACTGTGGACGGTAGCCACTGAAGAATGCGGTATGACGGCCGCCTTCTTCCTTCTTCAGAACGTAAACCTCAGCCTTGAACTTGGTGTGCGGCTTGATGGAGTTGGTCTTGGCCAACACCTGACCACGCTCGATAGAGTTGCGGTCTACGCCACGCAGCAAGAGACCGACGTTGTCACCAGCTTGAGCTTGATCCAGCAGTTTGCGGAACATCTCAACGCCGGTTACGATTGTCTTGCGGGAGTCTTCGTTCAAGCCGACGATTTCAACTTCGTCGCCTACCTTGACGATACCACGCTCAACACGGCCGGTAGCAACTGTACCGCGACCGGTAATGGTGAACACGTCCTCAACAGGCATAAGGAACGGCTTGTCGGTTTCGCGCTCAGGAGTCGGGATGTAGGAGTCAACTGCATCCATAAGCTCCCAAAGCTTGCCGCACCACTGGCATTCACGGGTACCGCAACCGCATTCAAGTGCCTTCAGTGAGGAACCTGCAACGATTGGGGTGTCGTCTCCCGGATAGCCGTAGCTGGAGAGCAGCTCGCGCACTTCCATTTCGACGAGCTCGAGCAGTTCGGGATCGTCAACCATGTCAGCCTTGTTCAGGAAGACAACGATGTGCGGAACGTTAACTTGACGAGCAAGCAGGATGTGCTCGCGAGTCTGCGGCATTGGGCCGTCAGCTGCGGATACAACCAGGATAGCGCCGTCCATCTGTGCTGCACCAGTGATCATGTTCTTGATGTAGTCAGCATGACCAGGGCAGTCCACGTGAGCGTAGTGGCGGTTTTCGGTCTCATACTCAACGTGAGCGGTGTTAATCGTGATGCCACGAGCCTTTTCTTCCGGTGCCTTATCGATCTGGTCGTAAGCGACCTTCTCAGCACCACCAGCGGTGGAGATGATGGTGGTTAAGGCAGCGGTAGTAGTGGTCTTACCATGGTCGATATGACCGATGGTACCCACATTAACGTGCGGCTTTGTGCGTTCAAATTTCTTTTTTGCCATCTTAGCTTATTACCTCCTCCTGGACAGACAGTGCTTGTCTGCTACCCTTAATTTTACCAACCGAAAAAATCGAAGTCAAATAGTAATTCGGAAAACAAAAGCCCTGGCCAATAGGCCAGGGTTACTATGTTCTGGAGCTGACGACCGGATTTGAACCGGTGACCTCATCCTTACCAAGGATGTGCTCTACCGACTGAGCTACGTCAGCGATTGGTAGCGGGGACAGGATTTGAACCTGTGACCTCCGGGTTATGAGCCCGACGAGCTACCAGACTGCTCTACCCCGCATCGTATACAATTTTGTGGAGCGGGTGATGGGAATCGAACCCACGTAGCCAGCTTGGAAGGCTGGTGCTCTACCATTGAGCTACACCCGCACATGAATTAGCTAAGGTGGTGGAGAGGACTGGATTCGAACCAGTGAAGCGAGACGCAGCAGATTTACAGTCTGCCCCCTTTGGCCAACTCGGGAACCTCTCCATCTTACGTGGTTCTCACGACCGAACGCAAGATTTATTATACATCCCCAAGCAGCTCGAGTCAAGGTTAGACGTTCATCCATTTTCCGGCAATCCAGTCATTGCATTACAACAAGTCGCTAATTGTTGTTGCGCTCTTCGAGGTAACGTTCGACCTTGCGCTTAACTCGCTGCAGCGCATTGTCGATTGACTTTACATGCCGGTCAAGGTCGCCAGCTATCTCCTGATAGGATTTGCCTTCAAGATACGACATAAGCACCTTCCACTCAAGGTCGCTGAGCAGTTCACCCATCCTAAGCTCAATGTCACGAAACTCTTCCTGGTTGATCATAAGCTCTTCAGGGTCCGTCACTTTCGTGCCGGAAAGAACGTCAAGCAGCGTCCGGTCAGACTCCTCATCGTAAATCGGTTTGTTCAGCGATACATAGGAGTTAAGGGGAATGTGTTTTTGCCGAGTAGCCGTCTTGATTGCAGTGATGATTTGGCGCGTAATGCAAAGCTCAGCGAAAGCACGAAACGATGAAAGCTTGTCCGTTCTGAAATCACGAATCGCTTTATAAAGGCCAATCATGCCTTCCTGAATGATGTCTTCGCGGTCGGCCCCAATCAGAAAATAGGATTTGGCCTTCGCCCGCACAAAAGCCTTATACTTGTTGATTAAATACTCTAGTGCGTAGGTGCTGCCCTGTTTGGCACTTTCCACAATATCTTCTTCGTTCATGCTGTCGATATCAGGGAAAAGCTCAGGTTGGGCATTGATGTCCACATATATCGCCTCCAAGCACCATAAAACCATTTAGATATTATGTTTACCGATAAAGTACAACAGACGAAATATCCGCAGTACTAGTCCTATTATAATGTAACCCCTAGCATAGGGCAAGCGATATAGAGAGTTGACATAAACTTATTTACTGCGTTGTCGCACTACTTCATACAACATGAGGGCAGCCGAGACGCTTACGTTGAGCGACTCAACCTTACCGTACATCGGGAACTTGACCAAGAAGTCGCAGTTCTCTTTGAGCAAGCGACCGATGCCCTTACCTTCTCCACCCAGCACAAGTGCAAGCGGTCCCTTGAGGTTTGCTTCGTAGGCGGTTTGGGACGCTTCTGCATCTGCACCCGCAACCCATACGCCCAAATCTTTTAGCTGCTTGCAAGTCTGCACCAGGTTTGCCACCCTCGCAACCGGCAGATGAGCTATTGCACCAGCAGACGCTCTGGCAACGACCGGCGTGAGCCCTGCAGCGCGGTGCCGAGGGATAACCACGCCATGGGCGCCGGCTGCCTCGGCGGTACGGATAATCGAGCCAAGGTTATGCGGGTCCTCTACCCCATCCAACAAAACGATGAGCAGATCTTCGCCCTTTGCTTTGGCAGCACCGATAATATCGTCCAGCTCAGCGTACTCCTGGGCTGCCATCTCTGCGATGACGCCCTGATGCCGGGTGGTTTCACTCAGCTTGTCCAGGACAGAGCGCTCAACGAACTGGATATTGATTCCCCGTTCGCGGGCTGCGGCCAGAATACGACCCAAAGGCCCCCCATGCGTGCCCTTCTGCACGATAATTCGATTTATTGGTGAGCCAGCCTGCAGCGCTTCCCAGACCGGATTACGTCCTTCTAAACGATCCAAGTTGAACACCTCCACGTGGTAATTTTACGAACATTCGACTGGCGGGTTTCCACAGCTCATCTTGCCTTCTTGACAGCCCACACCGGTCAGGCAATTGGGACCAGCCTCACTGAACAGTGAGGGTGCTACCTGTCTTGCCAACCTGAGCATGCGCCAGGCCAACTCCTGAATCTCCCACTGGGCACGCCTACAGCAGCGCAACATAAAGAAATTGTGCAAGCTGCGCGCGTTCATGGTCACAACCAGGTTGGTCTTAGAGGCATTGGGTAGAATATAGCGAGCATCCTCCGCTGGCACCAGCTTGAGCAACTCTAGATAGGCATTTTCTATGCTAGCCTGAGCCTCTTTGAAGTATGCAAGCGCTTCTGTGTTCTCCGAAATTGACGGAGGGACAACAACCGGGACGCTGCCCATGGCAACATACCGCTGCGATTGCTGCGAAAATGAGGCTATCCGGTGCCTGACCAGCTGATGCGACAGACTTCGGCTAACGCCGGAGACACCAAAGGTAAAACTGGCATGCTCAAACGGTGAAAAATGTCGCATCTCTGCCAGCTTGCTGATTAACGCTCTTGCCCGGCCAATAGTCATATCTTGCATCAGTTCATCTATCTGGTCTGGCGAGTAGCATAAACGGGCCGCAGCTGCCACAGCCTTCTCCGGTTCTGGCGTATGACTGATGAGTGTTACGTCCACGAACTCTTCCTCCCTATCTCTATTCAGGATGATTTTCTGGTTCTTCCGCTGTCAGGATGTGAAACATTAACCAGTTCAGCCGTTCTTCCTGACCAGTCAGCTTGAGGTACCCAACCACCGCTTCTAATCCTGTACTGAAACGGTAGTCCGCCAAAGACGCGCTCTTTGGCAGCCTGATGGGTTTGGCGTTCTTGCCGCGGCGGAAGATATCGGCTTCTTCCGGCAACAGCTCGTCCACCAGGAGCCTGGCGGCCTTAGCCTGGGCCGTAGCCTGCACACGCGCCACTGCACTCTTATGTAGCTGGTCAATACGTTCACACCCCTGTGTTATCAACCAAGCTCGAACATGCAGCTCAAAGGCAGCGTCGCCTACGTAGGCAAGGATTAATGGGTTTAGCTGCTTTGCGGCATGCACCGTCATCGGACTGTCTAGCACGTCCTCATCTCCCTATGTAATCTGATCGAGTTGCGCTACCGCCATGACAGCTACTCCTTCTTCGCGTCCTATAAAACCCAGCCGCTCGTTGGTCGTAGCCTTAATGTTTACCTTTTCTGCTGAAATGCACAGCGTACGCGCCAACTGCTCCCTCATGGACGGAATATGCGGCGCCAGCCTTGGGCGTTCCATGATTACGGTAGCGTCGATGTTGTGCACTGTCAGCTGCTTGGTTGCTATCAGCTCTGCCACCTTCCCAAGCAACAGCAGACTGGACACGCCCTTGAGTCGCGCATCCGTGTCTGGAAAGTGCTGGCCAATATCGGGTAAGCCAGCGGCCCCGAGCAACGCGTCCATGATTGCGTGCGTCAAGACATCCGCGTCAGAATGCCCTAACAGTCCGCGCGCAAACCCTATCTCTACCCCTCCCAGAACGAGCTTCCTATCATCGGCAAAGCGGTGAACGTCATACCCAATGCCAACCGCCATCAGCTTCTCCTCCTTCGTGCCAGGTATGCTTCGGCAATAATCATATCCTCGGGTGTCGTGACTTTGATGTTAGCATAGTCACCCCTGGTTACATATACGGTGTGCCCCAAACGGGCCACAAGCGCAGCGTCATCAGTTGCATCCACACCGTCTTTCTGAGCAGCCTGGTGTCCAGCAGTGAGTAACTCTCGCCTGAACACCTGCGGTGTCTGCGCAGACCAGAGCAGCGAGCGGTCCGGGGTATCTGCCACACGTTGGTTCTGCACTAGCTTAATGGTATCTTTCACAGGCACGGCCAGGATGGATGCACCATGCCGACCAGCGTCAGCAATCACCTGCTGTAGGTTGGACTGCTCCAAGCATGGACGGGCTGCATCATGGATAGCAGCCAGGGTGGTTGAGGATGGTAGCGCAGATATTCCCGACCAGACAGATGCTTGCCGGGTGGCGCCCCCAGGGACAATCGCAACGACTTTAGATATTCCATACTCCTTAACCAAACTGGTGAGCTCCGCTAACAAGCGCTCTGCTGTGACCAACACAATCCGCCCAATCCGCGCTTCATGCTCCATAGTTAGTAAGCTGTGCGCGACCATGGGGATGCCAGCCAGGGGGAGCAGAACTTTGTCACCCATGCCCTGCATGCGGCGGCTCTCACCTGCTGCCAGGACAATGGCAGTAGTGGACATACCTCTCACCTCAAACTGTGTAGTGTAAAAAATCCCCGGCTTAGCCGGGGATTTGGGTTAGCGCAGACGTGCGAAAATCATACGGCCAGCTGCTGTTTGCAGTACGCTTGTCACCACTACTGGCAGTTGCTCGCCAATATGCTTACGCCCGTTGTCAACCACAATCATCGTCCCATCATCTAGATAAGCCACGCCCTGATTCGATTCTTTGCCTTCGCGCATGATCTGAATGGTCATTTCCTCGCCTGGCAAAACGACAGCTTTAACTGCATTGGCCAGCTCGTTGATGTTCAGAACCGGCACTCCGTGCAGCTCACAGACCTTGTTCAAGTTATAGTCTGTAGTCAAGATCTTGCCATTTATTGACTGGGCTAGTTTAATCAGCTTGCTATCTACTTCCAGCACATCTTCAAAGTCTTTTTCAGAGATCTGCACGTTCATGCCGAGTTGCTTCTGTATCTGGTTTAGGATGTCCAGGCCTCGACGACCTCTGTTGCGCCGTAGCACATCAGCCGAATCGGCAATGTGACGCAATTCCTCCAATACAAAAGCAGGGACTACCAACACGCCTTCGAGAAACCCTGCCTTGGCCACATCTGCTATACGCCCGTCGATAATGGCACTAGTATCCAGAATTTTGTAAACGTCACGACGATTTGCCTTGCTTGTCCTGCTTGGGAAGGACAGGATGGCACTTAGCTCTTCACGTTTCTTGAGGGCTATACCAAGCCCCAAATAACCAAAGACGATGTTGGATATTATCGGCAAATATGGTCCGATAAACGGTATTCCGAGCAGTGCAAAACCAATTAGGTTGGCTATGATTAACCCTACAATCAGTCCGACTGTCCCAAGCACAATATCATGAGTGGGAACGCGCTGCACCTGACTCTCAATCAAGTTGGAGAACTTGCCAATCCTGTATATCACACCGGGAGAAATAACATAAAAAATAAGACCAAGAAATGATGCTCCCAGAATCTGCATAGCGATTGACATGGGTGCAGTCCAAGTGAAAGTAAAATATGCCTCTACCAGCACCACTACTTCTCTTGCAATCTGAAAACCCAACATCATACCGAGCACGGCCATTAATACGCGCGCTATACGCACTAACACTTAATTCACCTCCTCACCCCGCCAGCGTTCAACATGCCCGTTTGCGCCAACCCCAGGCGTCAAACGGGCGTATAATCACAAAAGGGGTCGTCAGAGACGACCCTATCTAGCACTCCAACACTTCCTCGATAAGACGTGTCGCCGTTTCTTCCTCAATCTGCTGAACCAGTATCAGCTCACTGATTAAGATCTGCCTAGCAGTATCAAGCATCTTGCGCTCACCGGTAGACAAACCTTTTTCCTGGTCTCGCTTAACCAGATTGCGCACAACTTCAGCCACTGACAGGATATCTCCGCTGCGTATTTTCTCCAAGTTGGAACGATAGCGCTGATTCCAGTTGCTCGGCATTTCAGTCTCGTGCTGCTTGAGGATATCAAAGACTTGGACTATCTCTTCCTGGGGAACAACGTCCCGGATGCCAATGCTTCCGGCGTTGCTGAGAGGAATCATCACTCTCATCTCACCGAGCGGCAATTTCATGATGTAGTACTTCTGCCTTTCGCCCAGTATCTCCTTCTCTTCGATGGCCTCAATTACGCCGGCGCCATGCATTGGGTAAACGACTTTGTCACCAATATTGAACACCGCTCGCCACACCCCCTCTATAATAGGTTACCATTAAGGGGGACGCGCGTCAAGAAATTAGCATTTTATCATAGGGTGCAAGAGCTTGTCAACAAAGTTAAGTCCACCACTTAATTGACATTAACTTCAATCTGTCAGTATAATTGGAATGACACCGATCAAGTATCAAAGAGGTGGTGATCCCCTTTGAAGGACGGTAATTGCATGGAATTCCAACAAACTGTAGGTCAATACCTGATCAGACACCGCAGCATCCTCGACGTACTCTCAAAGTTTCAGGAATCGAACTCAAGGGTTAACCGGGCGGTAGCGAAGTCTGTTACATCCTGTGGCTGCCTGACAGTGCAGGCAAATCGGCAACCAGTGACATCAACTATGTCGCTCGATGATTTCCGCAAACAAGCTGATAGCCACCTGCAAGGGGAGCTGTGCGAGCACTGCAAGGACATTCTAGAAAATGAAGTTGGAGCCAACCTTTTCTACCTTGCGGCTCTCTGCAACATACTTGGGTTGGAACTGAGTGAAATTATGACTCGGGAAAAGGATCGAATCAATACTCTTGGTGTATTTAATCTCTCGTAACTCTACAACAAAAGCACCCTTACTTACGGGTGCTTTTTGCATGCCTGCGAAGATTATGTTCTTATAAATGCCTATCTATCAGCACTTGCTCCTGCAGCCTACGCAAGCCATCCTTGATGGCTCGAGCGCGAACCTCTCCGATGCCTTCCACATCATCCAGCTCCTCAATGGAGGCCCTGAGCACTCCCTGCAAGTTGCCGAAAGCCTTCACCAAATTCTCCACTACCGTAGCCGGCAGCCGCGGAATTTTGCCTACTATACGGTAACCGCCCGGTGACACTGGCTGCTCAAGCGCATTCAAGTTGGCACCGTAACCCATCACCCGACAGAAGTTGATCGGCTCTAGTAACTCCTCAGGAGTGAACTTGGATAGCTGGTCCTTGACCTCTTCCGCAGAGCGTGTCTCACCCGGAGCTGCATAGTCCCTAACAACCGCCAATGCTTCCAGTTCCGAATTGCCAACGAGTTCAACCAATTGCATGTTGATCAATCGACCTTCAGTTCCCAGTTCTATGATGTACCGTTTGATCTCAGTTACAATGCGCGCCACCATCTCAAACCTCTGCAGCACATTGCTCACGTCGTATACTGTAACAAGATCCTCGAACTCCAGCGCACTTAAGTTAATTAGAGCCTGATCCAATACGGCCTTGTACTTCTCGAGAGTCTGAATGGCCTGATTGGCTTTGGAGAGGATGACATTTAGATCGCGCAGGATGTATTTCTGGGCCCCACGATACAGGCTGATAATATTGCGCCGCTGTGAGATGGCGATCACAATCTCTCCAGTTTGCCGCGAAAACCGTTCGGCAGTTCTGTGCCTGATACCGGTTTCGGTTGACGGTGTACCCGGATCCGGAACCAGCTGTGTATTGGCATACAGAATACGCCTGGCATCAGAGCTGATGATGATCGCTCCATCCATCTTGGCAAGCTCGTACATGGCTGCCGGGGATAGCTCCGTGTTAAGCTGAAAACCACCCTCCACCAACTCCATGACATGTGGAGAATCGCCCATAACAATAATCGCCCCGGTTTTTGCCCGCAGGATATTGTCCAATCCTTCCCTAAGGGGAGTGCCTGGGGACATGATGCGTAGGGCACCAAGCAGTCTATCCTCTCTATCCTCTGCCATATACTTACCTCCTTAGCACCCCGCCGAAAATACCACGACAAGGCCCTACCCTAATACAGCTTCTAAAGCCTCAGCCACAGACGTTACACCGATGAGCTCGATTTCTGCGTGCTGTAACCCTGCCCGCAAATTGCTCTGCGGCAGTATGCACCTGCGAAAACCCAGCTTCACTGCTTCCCGCACTCTGGAATCGGCACGACTAACCCCCCGCACCTCACCCGCCAGGCCAACCTCACCAATGATCAGATCCCTCGGATGCGGTGCACGGTTGCGGAAGCTGGAGACGATGGCGGTGGCCAGTGCCAGGTCACAGGCCGGCTCCTGAACTTTCACCCCGCCAACAACGTTTACATATGTATCCTGGAACTGCAGCTGCATTCCTAGCCGCTTCTCCAGTACTGCCAAAATCATAGCGATGCGGCCATTATCCAGACCAGAGGTCATCCGGCGCGGTGTTGCCAGGCTGCTGGGCGTAACCAGTGCCTGCAACTCTACCAAGACCGGCCTCGTCCCTTCCATTGCAGCCGTCACAACTGAACCAGCCACGCCTAGAGGACGTTCGCCCAAGAATAGGGCGGAAGGATTGTTCACTTCACGCAGCCCTGTATCCCCCATCTGAAAAATGCCAATCTCATTGGTTGAACCAAAACGGTTTTTTACACCCCGCAAAATTCGGAAGGCTTGGTGACGCTCCCCTTCAAAATAGAGTACCACGTCGACCATATGTTCCAAAACTCTTGGGCCTGCAATTGCTTAAAGATTTATGGGCCGTGTCTTCATCCTTTACTCCTGAAACAGTAGGAACCTCCCTCTTTGTGAACGCCCGGAACACTGTCCGCCAAAAAGTCGGCTGCTTCCGCGGTCAGCGGATGGTCACCAAGGCGGCTAATAGACACCCAGCCTCCTTGAGATCTTCTCAGCCGAAAGTACACCCCTATCAGCAAAGACTCTGGTAACCTGGACGAACTATCGCCCCACAGCCGTTCGGTCTCGGTAGCCAGTAGGTGCAGCAAATCCAATGCCGTATCGGTATCGCGGGGCGAGACCGAATGCACCAGCGCTGTTTGCCAAGACGTAAGGGGGCGTGATGCCACTAGCCAGGCTGAACGTCCCATGCGGTCCAGCAGCTGCAGACCGATCAGGGCTTCCCTTGAGTCAGTAACCGATAGTGGGCTATCACCCAGGTGATTCAGCAACAGATAACCATCAATCGTGCGTTCCTGATAAGCGAGCCGCACTACTTCCAGCTGACTGAAAGGTGCAACCAGGACTGGGAGATAGAGCCCGTCGAGAAACATCATCAGGTCTGCGAAAGACGGCCAGGGCGTTGAGGGAATGTTCTTCTGTAACAAGGCTTGCCAAATGTGGAAAACATGCTGTGCATGCTGAATCTGCTCCGCGCTGGACAACTTCTTGTGCTGCAGCCGCAGTAGCAGTTTTTGCGATTTGGCCACGGGAGTTAGGAGCTGGGCATACGGTCTCTGAGGATCCCCTTGCATTCAAGCTAACCTCCTAAGGTTTCCTGCCAGTTGGGCACAAAGACGCAGTTTTCACCACGTTACACGAAAAGCCCTTTCTGGCATACAGCCCAGTACTCTGTGCTGGTCACCCAGCAATCGGGCCAATTGACCCGTCCTTAGTAACATGACCTACTAAAAAGAGTGCGGTCCCGGATGTCTTTGCATGCCTGATCAGGCGAGACGCACTCTCCCTTATCTGCCCCACTGTACCTGGAGCGGAGGTCATCGTAGGATCGTATACGGTTTGGATAGAATCTATCACAGCGATGCTCGGCTTGGTCGCATCCAGATGGGACAGGATTGTGTCCAGCTCTGTCTCTGCCGCCAAGAAAATCGGTCCCTCTGAGACCCCAAGGCGGTCAGCACGCATCTTGGTCTGCTGCAAAGACTCTTCACCTGATATGTACAAGACGGATGCGCCGCGTGAGGCCAAAGATCCAGTCAGTTGCATCAACAAGGTGGACTTGCCGATACCTGGATCTCCTCCCACCAGCACTGCCTCCCCAGGCACTATACCCCCACCGAGCACCCGATCGAGCTCGGAGATATGCGAACGCAACCGCTGCAGTGATTGTTGACTTATGTCCTGCAGTTTGGTGGGTAGTCCGACTTGGCGATGATGTGAGACCTTTTGTCGTTCGGCTTCTTCCTGCATGGTTCCCCATTCATTACACTCGGGGCATCGCCCCATCCACTTGGGTGACTCATACCCGCAGGCTTGACAAACATACTTGCTTTTACTCTTAATGGACATCCCACCTCCTTGCATCATTATACCATTATCTTACTGGCTGCGAAAGGCAGTCAAAAGCGCAGCGAATGCCTCCGCTGCGCTCTTTTTCGACTGCAGACACGCTGCTAACCTTCGGTTTCTTCCGCCTTATCCACCGGCTGCTGCTCAGCCTTGGTAAAAACAAGCTTTCCATTATCTGCATCGATAAACACTTTGTCATCTGCTTTGAAAGTGCCATCCAGCATCTTCTCTGACAGCTCATCCTCTATCTTGCGCTGGATTGCGCGGCGTAGCGGTCGCGCTCCGAAGGTCGGATCGAAGCCTTCGTCTGCCAACAGGTCCTTGGCCGCATCAGTCAGGCTAATCTGGAGTCCGTACTCCTGTAAGCGACTGGAGAGTTGGTTGACCATCAGGTCGACAATCTCGCGAATTTCCAGCTTGGTCAACTGATGGAAGACGATTATCTCATCTATACGGTTAAGAAACTCAGGGCGGAAACTGCGTTTGAGTTCGTCGGTCACCCGACGTTTCATCGCCTCGTACTCATCCTGCGCCGCCGCTTGCGCATCCGTTGAGTGGAAACCGAGGCCACCACCCTTGCGGATTGTATCAGCTCCCACATTCGACGTCATAATGAGGACCGTATTGCGGAAGTCAACGGTGCGGCCTTTGCTATCGGTAAGTCGTCCGTCTTCCAATACTTGCAGCAGAACGTTAAAGACCTCAGGATGAGCCTTTTCAACCTCATCGAGTAGCACCACTGAATATGGCTTGCGACGGACTGCTTCGGTCAGTTGGCCACCTTCGTCATATCCTACATACCCTGGAGGAGCACCCACCAACCTTGATACAGCATGGCGTTCCATGTACTCTGACATGTCGATACGGACCATAGCATCTTCGTCTGCAAAGAGGGCCTCTGCCAGTGCCCTTGCCAACTCGGTCTTACCGACACCAGTTGGCCCAAGGAAGATGAAGGAACCTATCGGGCGCTTGGGATCCTTCAGGCCAGCTCTAGCGCGCCGCACAGCCCGGGAGACTGCCTTAACAGCCTCATCTTGTCCAATCAGCCGCTTATGCAGGATATCTTCCAGCTTCAGCAATCTTTCTGCTTCTTCTTCGGCCAGCTTTTTAACCGGAATCCCGGTCCAACTGGAGACGATGTACGCGATATCGTCTTCACCCACGGTGGCTTCTGCAGTGATGCGCTTTTTCTCCCAAGCCCTGTTCTGCTCGTCGAGCTCAGACTGAATTTGCCTCTCCTCATCCCGGAGGGTGGCAGCCTTTTCAAAGTCTTCTGCTCGCTTGGCTGCTTCCTTTTCCTGGCGCACGAGGGCAAGCCTTTCCTCCAGCTCCTTCAGATTATCGGGAGCAGTATGCGCTTTCAGCCTAACGCGGCTCGAGGCCTCGTCTATCAAGTCAATAGCCTTGTCGGGAAGAAAGCGGTCGGCGATATACCGGTCTGACAGCTTCACCGCTGCGTCCAATGCAGCGTCAGTGATCTTGACCCGATGGTGCGCTTCATAACGGTCACGCAGGCCTTTAAGAATTTCCATAGCCTCATCTGCACTGGGTTCAGCCACCATGACCGGTTGGAAGCGGCGCTCGAGAGCAGGGTCTTTTTCCACATGTTTGCGGTACTCATCGAGAGTGGTAGCTCCAATGCACTGCAACTCGCCACGCGCCAAAGCAGGCTTCAAGATGTTGGACGCATCGATTGCGCCTTCTGCGCCGCCCGCACCAATCAGGGTATGCAGTTCATCGATAAACACTACCACGTTACCAGCGCGTTGGATCTCCTCGATTACCTTCTTCAGCCTCTCCTCAAACTCGCCGCGGTACTTAGTCCCGGCGACAACGGAAGCGAGGTCGAGAGTCATCACTCGCTTATTCATGAGAGTATCAGGGACCTGACCGGAGTAGATGCGCTGAGCCAACCCTTCAGCTATAGCGGTCTTACCTACCCCAGGCTCGCCAATCAGGATAGGATTGTTCTTTGTGCGTCGGCTTAAGATCTGCACAACACGCTCTATCTCCTTACTACGGCCAATTACCGGATCCAGCTTGCCCTGCTGGGCGTAGGCGGTTAGGTCGCGGCCAAAGGAATCTAGGGTTGGTGTAGCGGCAGCAGCGCTGCTACCTTTACCAGGCATGGCTGAGTTGCCACCAGAAGTCGACTTACCGGCCTGACCAAGGATTTCTCTGACCTTGTCCAAACCTACCCCCATGCCTTCCAGGACCTTGGCTGCTACGCCTGTACCTTCGCGGATAAGCCCTACGAACAAATGATCAACATCAATGGCCGGTAGCGAGTGGACACGAGCCTCGTACAGAGCCAACTCCAGTACCTTTTTGACGCGCGCTGAATAGCCACGCACCTCTGCACCAGCTTCACCCTTGCCGACTATCTGTTCTATCCCGGCGGTTATCTGCTCGGGTTTAAGTCCAAGCTGCTGAAACACTTTAGCCGGAAGCCCTTCTCCCTGCTGAAGTAAACCAAGCAGCAGGTGTTCTGTACCAACAACCTGATGGCCAAGCCGCCTGGCTTCCTCTTCAGCTGAGACCATAATCTGTTGCGCCTTAGGTGTTAAGGGAAACATCATCTATTTTCCTCCTTCCAATTGCTGCAGACACTGGCGAACCAGCTCTGCCCGGCGGTAATCACGCTCTCCGTCTGCCAGCTTATTCTGCGAGTAACGTTGCAACATCGCAGGCTGAGTAAGCACCAATAGTTCATTTAGAGTTCGATGGTTTATGTTCGGAATTAGCTTCAAGTCATACCCCAAGCGCACATCTGAAAGCAGCTTCATTGCTTCCTGAGAGGTAAGCAATCTGACGTTAGTCAACAAACCCCAAGAACGGAACACCCGATCTTCCAGAGCAACCCGATTAGACTTGAACAACGCCTGGCGACTGGCCCGCTCTTGCTCCACAATCTGCTTAATCACAGCAACAAGGTTGTGCATTATCTCACTCTCGCTAGGGCCGAGCGTAATCTGGTTGGATATCTGGAATATGTTTCCTGATGACTCGGTCCCTTCCCCGTATAACCCACGCACAACCAGGCCTACCTGGGAGATAGCCGCCAAGACCCTGCCAATTTGTTGGGTCATGACCAATCCTGGCAAGTGGACCATTACCGAAGCCCTAAGCCCCGTCCCGACGTTGGTCGGACAGGCAGTCAGATAACCTCTGTTCTGGTCAAAGGCGTAGTCTAACTTACTTTCCACAATGTCGTCCAACTTGTTGGCCAGTTTCCAGCATTCCTCCAACTGCAGCCCTGGATAGAGGCACTGAATACGCAAATGGTCCTCTTCATTGATCATGATGCTGACTGCCTCGTCATCGCGCATGATGACTGCAGCCCCGGGATGCCTACTCCTGGCTAGGTCGGGGCTGATCAGGTGCTTCTCCACCAGCACCTGTCGGTCAATGGGTTCTAGATGGCTGAGGGGCATGAACTCGAGGTTGCCAATGTCACCACGACCGGTTCCTAAGGTTACCAAGTCTTTCAGTTGTGACAACAGGTCCTTAGCCTGGTCTTCACTCATCAAGTGCGGAAAGGGGTGTGAACGTAGATTCCTGGCCAAGCGAATGCGACTGGTCAGCACTACGTCGCTGCTGGGACCTTCTGAAGTCACCCATTTGCTCCTTATTTCCTTAAACAACTGCTCGCGCGGCATTATTCCTGCCCCCCTTGCCCTTCTTCCAGTTCACGCTTAATCTCTCGAATACGGTCTCTTAAAGCTGCTGCCTTTTCAAACTCCTCAGCATCGACAGCAGACTGCAGTTCTTCAGTGAGTTTGCGGATATCCTGTTCCAACTTGACCACACCGCCAGTTCTTTCAGGTACCTTGCCGGTGTGTGCTGTAGACCCCTGGATGCGACGCAGTAAGGGTTCCATCTGCCTGGCGAATGCGTCGTAGCAATCGCTGCAACCCAGGCGGCCACTGCGACTGAACTCACTATAGCTAAGCCCGCATGTAGGGCATTTGGTCGTCTGTTTGGACGGACTCTGCATTGCACCGCCTGGGACTTCCATGTCCAGGAGGCCCGCCAGCAGATTATGAATGGAAAACCCCGGATCGAACCCGAATGAGAGATCCAGTTCACCCTTATCCCGGGCGCACTGTTCGCACATGTGGTACTCGGTTTTTTGGTTGTTAACAATTTTGGTATAGTGTACGGTTGCTGGCCTTTTGCCGCATTCCTGACAGACCATGCGACTACCTCCTTAAGAAAATTTGCGCAAGGCGATGAGCATTGCTTTAAGGACCTGGGCGCGAATCACATCACGCCATGGCAGGTTCACCGTCAAGACATCGCGTCCCATCGCTGCCTTTAACATGGCAGCTTCGCGTTCGGTCACATACTCCTCTCGCATTAGCCGTGCGACAATAGCTTCTCCCCGGGCCTGCGATATGGATTCCCCAATAGTGTCAAACATTAGCTGCCAGTCTTTTGATGGATCGAAGGACAACACTGTGATGCGCACATATCCTCCGCCCCCACGTCTGGTTTCGACGAAATATCCTTGCTCCAGCTGAAACCTCGTCGCCAGGACATAATTTATCTGCGAGGGTGCGCAAGAGAACAATTCCGCCAGTTGACTGCGCTGTAGTTCAACAACCCCATCCGAGCTCTCGGCTAGCATGGTCTTTATGTACTGCTCGATTGCATCCGCCATATTGGCCATGCACAAACCTCCCCCTGACCATCTTTGACCTTAATGTAATGATATCCCATCTGCATAGGGCAAGCAAACTGCATTCTTTCTTATTTATGTCCGTTTTTGCGAAAATCTACAGTAAGTAGCGCTTGTTCTCGCTCGTGCGCGCTCTCTGACCTTATTTGACCTTAAAGCAGAGATTCTCTGTGCATAACCTTGTTAAGCTGCCACAGGTAGGCAAAACGGCAGCCAGTGTGAGCTGCCGTCTGGATATTGACGTCTGATCTTGGGACTAAGAGTCACCACACACGCATTACTGCGAACTTGAGGTAGCTTGTTTCGGGGGCTGCGAGCAGAGCAGGATGATCCTTACCCTGTCCGCGGTACTCAATGAGCTGCAAAGAGCGATGAGCGTCTATTGCCGCTTCTGCCACCACATCCAGAAACTCTTCTTTGGACATGTGATATGAGCACGATGAGGTAATCAGGTAACCGCCTGGTTTGGTCAGCTTGATTCCGCGTAAGTTGATTTCCTTATAACCTCGCCGGGCCGCTGGTACCGTCTTGCGACTCTTGGTAAACGCAGGCGGGTCCAGCATAACAACATCGTAGATCTCTCCTGCATCAGACACAGACCGCAAATAGTCAAAGGCATTGGCGGTAACGTAATCCAACTTCTCCTCAACTTCGTTGAGCTTGGCGTTCTGCTTGGCTGCGTCGATAGCCGTTTCAGAGATATCCACCAGCTTAACCTGTTTTGCTCCGTAACGGGCTGCATGCACCGCAAAGGAACCTGTATGGGAGAAGCAATCCAGAACGCTAGCATCCTGCACATAATGCGCAATGGCTGCCCGATTTTCACGCTGGTCCAGGAAATAACCGGTTTTCTGACCGGACGCTATATCGACCCGCATAGGAAAACCATTTTCCATCACCTGTACACTAGTGTCAAACTCTGTACCGATGAACCCCGATCGCTGCTCCAGGCCCTCGAGCTCCCGCACCGTCACATCGTTCCGCTCGTAGATGCCTTTGATAGACAATACCCTCTGCAGTGCCTCAATAATCTGCGGCAAACGCTGGTCAATGCCTAACGTCAGGCTTTGTACAACGGCATATTGGTCGTAGATATCTATCACCAAGCCAGGTAGATAGTCCGCTTCCCCATGGACCAGCCGATAGGCATTGCTGTTGTCCTCCACTACGTGCTTTCGCAATTGGTAGGCTGCCCGCAGACGCTGTTCAAAAAAGGCGGTGTCAATATCCTGTTCCTCCCAGGACAGCATGCGAACTGTAATCTGCGACTGAGGGTTAATGTACCCGATACCCAGAAGATAACCAGAGTGGTTAACAACCTTGACAATATCCCCTGGAGCGGGGTCCCCCGCAACCCTGCCTATCTCTCCTGAGAACACCCAAGGATGCCCGGCCTCAATACGTGGACGCCGGCGCTTGTTTAAGTAAACGGTGGATAGCATGGCAGCACCTCCCAACAAAGTAATGCAAGTCGACCTCGATTATACCTGCTCGGACCTGCGTCCGTCCAGGTCTAATGGACAGGCTATACTGTTTAGATTCACAGACAAATTGAGAAACTAGGCATATGTTCCCCAACCTTCCACCACAGTAATTGACATCGTGCGAATTCGTTGCAGAAAGCGAGGGAGACGAATGGGAAACAGACCAAAAGACAAGGAACGGGTTGACGCAAATGTTAGTCCTATATATCAACCGCTGGAGCCAGAATGGGCGGACACAACCACGCTACACGACCCGCTGCTGGCAAGAGGGTGGTTTAGCAATGCATGGGTGTTTTACGGAGACGACGACATTCCCCGCCAACATCGAGTGAATCCACGTAAACTGAACCCATTGGACCTAGAGGACGAACGGGCCAAAAAGAGTGGCCTGGAGGGTAAATAGAATTGTCGCAGGTGGCGCAAGCAAAAACGGAGTGAGGCTACTGCCTCACTCCGTTTTGATAACTTACGCTTACTCTTCCTTCTGACCTGCAGCTGCGATAATCTGTTCAGCGATGTGGCTTGGAACTTCCTCATACTGAGCTGGAGTCATGACAAAGGACGCCCGGCCCTGAGTCATGGAGCGCAGATCGGTTGCATAGCGGAACATCTCTGAGAGTGGTACTGTTGCACGCACCACCTGGAAGCTGCCTCTTGGTTCCATACCCAGGATACGGCCGCGCTTCTTGTTCAGATCGCCGATGATGTCGCCCATATATTGCTCAGGCACAGTGACTTCCACGCTCATAATCGGCTCCAGCAGGACAGGTTTTGCTCCCATAAAGCCTTTCTTGAACGCCATGGAGGATGCAATCTTGAACGCCATTTCAGAGGAGTCAACGTTGTGGTAGGAACCATCAGTTAACGCTACCTGAACGTCAACTACCGGGTAACCAGCCAGAACGCCTTCTTCCATTGTTTCGCGTACGCCCTTTTCAACAGCAGGGATGTATTGGCGCGGAACAGAGCCGCCAAAGATCTTGTCCTCAAAGACCAGGCCTGTGCCGGATTCCGCTGGGGCCATCTCCAGCCAAACATGTCCAAACTGACCTTTACCACCTGATTGTTTCTTGTGCTTGCCTTCAATTTTGGTGGTGCTCCTGATGGTTTCACGGTATGGCACGCGCGGGGTAATCAGATTGACCTCTGCCCCGAACTTCTTAGCCAGCTTGCTGGTAATGACATCAAGATGCAGGTCGCCCATACCGGAGATGATCAGCTGCTTGGTTTCTGCATCACGCCTGGTGGTGAATGTCGGGTCTTCTTCGGTAAGGCGGGTCAACCCGGTACCAATCTTCTCTTCGTCGCCTTTCGCTTTTGCCTCAACAGCCAACGACATCACAGGTTCCGGGAAGCTGATGGCGCGATACTGGATTGGATGGTCCTTATCGGTGAGAGTATCGCTGGTACCAGTTACGCTGAGCTTGGCAACAGCACCGATATCACCAGCAGACACGTGAGTAACAGGGTCCTGGTTCTTGCCGCGCAGGGCAAACAGCTGGCCAATACGCTCCGTGGCATCTCTGTTGACGTTATAAACTTGCGAGTCGGACTTGAATACGCCAGAGTACACCCTAAACAGCGAGAGTTTACCTACATAGGGGTCAGCCATGCTTTTAAATACCAGCGCCGAGAACGGTTGATCATCGCCCGGTTTGCGTGTCTCTTCGCCGTCTGACCTAGGATTGGTGCCAACCACTGTTTTCATTGCCGGTGACGGGAATGCTTGGATGATGGTGTCCATTAACATTTGAGTACCGATGTTTTTCTGAGCGGCGCCGCAGAATACCGGGACGAGTTTGCCGGTTTGAATGCCGGTGCGGACACCGTTGTTGATCTCTTCGTCAGTCAGTGCTTCGCCCTCAAGGTACTTCATCAGCAATTCATCGTCCGTTTCTGCTACTACCTCGATAAGAGCGGTGCGGTATTCCTCTACCTGGTCAGCCATATTGGCCGGAATGTCTTTAGTCTCAACTTTGCGACCGTTATCGCTGAATGAATAGGCCTTCATGCCTACCAAATCAACAATGCCTGAGAAACTGGCTTCCTGGCCGATCGGTAAGGTAACGGGTACGACACTCAGACCAAAGGCCTGGCGTAGCGCGTCGAGAGTACGACTAAAGTTGGCGTTTTCGCGGTCCATCTTATTAATAAAAAACGCCCGGGGAATATCGTATTCGTTACAATAGTTCCATACCTTTTCCGTACCCACTTCTACGCCGGAAACGGCACAGGTGAGGATAACTGCAGCATCTGATACACGCATGGCTCCGCGAACTTCTCCGACGAAGTCGAAATAGCCAGGAGTGTCTATGAAATTAATCTTGTGGCTTTGCCACTCCGCAGGAATGAGACTGGCACTGATCGAAACCGAACGTTTGATTTCCTCTTGATCGTGGTCGGAGACGGTGTTACCTTCCTCTACGCGACCCAACCGATCGATGGCACCGGACGTATAAAGAATGGCTTCCGCCAAACTGGTCTTGCCCGCCCCGCCATGGGAAACTAGTGCGACGTTACGCAGTTTGTCAATCGGGTATTGTTTCAACGTATACTCCTCCTTTTGGATTACATCATCCAAGTGCTCCGTTCATTTCCCCGATTTATATTTTTCGCCATAGTCAGTCTCTTTCCTGCCGGAATGGGCAGGGAAAAAGATTCCTTGCCCAGTGGTTTCTTACCTGCCGCTTTCTATCATATAGGTTATTAGCGGCTATAGTTGGGGGACTCCTTTGTAATGGTCACGTCGTGCGGATGACTCTCCTTCAAACCTGCACCAGTTATGCGTACAAAGCGGGCCTTTTGCAGGTCCTCGATTGTACCTGCTCCGCAATAACCCATGCCGGCACGCAAACCACCAAGCAACTGGTAGATCGTATCAGACAGCGGCCCGCGGTACGGAACGCGGCCCTCTATGCCCTCCGGCACCAGTTTCTGAGCATTTTCCTGGAAGTAGCGATCTTTGCTTCCCTTTTCCATGGCGCCCAGCGAACCCATACCTCTGTATACCTTATAAGTCCTGCCTTGGTAGATTTCTGTATCTCCCGGGCTCTCTTCTGTACCTGCCAGCAAATTGCCCAGCATCACTGTGTTCGCCCCTGCCGCAAGTGCCTTTACAATATCACCTGAGTATTTGACGCCGCCATCGGCGATGACCGGTACGCCATACTCAGCTGCAGCCCGTGCACATTCGTAAACTGCCGTGATTTGCGGTACGCCAATACCTGCAATCACGCGGGTTGTGCAGATTGAGCCAGGTCCAATACCGACCTTCACTGCATCTGCTCCGGCCTCGATTAGGGCAACGGTCGCGTCCGCAGTTGCTACATTGCCTGCAACCAACTCAACTTTGGGAAAGCGGGCACGGAAGTCTTTGACTGCTTTGATGACGCCGGCGGAATGACCATGAGCTGTGTCGATGACCAACACATCTACGCCCGCATTTGCCAAGGCCTCAGCCCGCTCAATCGAACCAGAACCAACACCTATAGCAGCGGCAACGCGCAGCCGGCCTTGGCTGTCTTTGGTCGCGTTTGGATACTGGCGTGCCTTCTCGATATCCTTGATGGTGATGAGGCCCTTCAGATTGAAATCCTCATCAACCAAGGGCAGCTTCTCAATCTTATGAGCGCGTAGAATGGTCTTTGCCTCTTCCAATGTAGTACCGACCGGGCCAGTGACCAGATTTTCCTTAGTCATTGCTTCGTAAATAGGGCGTCCAAAGTTCGCTTCAAATCTGATGTCGCGATTGGTTATGATGCCGATGAGCTTACCCTTCTCGGTAATAGGCACTCCCGAGATATGATAACGCTCCATCAGCTTTAATGCATCGCGAATGGTATGATCTTTGCTCAGGGAAATAGGATCCGTGATGACACCGTGTTCCGAACGCTTCACCCGGTCTACCTCAGAGGCTTGCGCCTCGATAGACATGTTCTTATGAATGACACCAAGGCCGCCTTCACGGGCCATAGCAATCGCCATGCGCGCCTCAGTCACTGTGTCCATGCCAGCGCTGAGTAAAGGGACGCTAAGCTTGATACGTTTGGTCAGGTTGGCAGCAGTGTTCACATCGGCAGGAAGTACCTCAGAGTAAGCCGGTACCAGTAGCACATCGTCAAAAGTAAGTCCCTCGTAACCGAACTTGTCTTGGAACCTTGGGTCATTGGATAACAATCACTACACTCCCTCTCCATAGGCCAAAAAATTATTTTCTATAATAGCACAACCGAGCGAGAAAGTACAATTTGAGATGAAATTCTTGCCGGTGAACAGGCACCCTTGCGTAGTCTGAGGATGATATAATGTGGCCAGGGAAGTTTAGGGGGGTATACTCAAGTGATATGTATCGTTCCTACTAACTCACTCAATGATGTGAAGACGCTTAGACAGGAGTACCTGTTATCAATAGGTGGGAGACCTGAGCCTTTCCTTGAGGAGCTGATCAGCTATGCTGCCAGCACTTATCTCCTAATGCACTGCGATGAAACCATAGGCTACTTCTGTACCAGCACCAAGCAGACCCTGCTGCAGTTTTATATGCGTGATGCGTACATGCCTGTTGCTCCTGCTGTGTTTTCAGATATCCTTGCTCAAGGGTATATCGATAAGGCCCTGATTCTGACTCGTGACAGAGTAGCACTATCTCTCGCCATGGAACTGCACAAGCAAGTGGCAGTAGATTGCTATGTGTTCGAAGAAGGACCTGTGCACAAGGACATTCAAATTGGTTTTGCTGATTTGGGCTTCCGGCAGGCATCAATGGACAACGTTCAGGCCATCAGAAGCGCATGTGGGGACTTTCATGACTTCTTGCACTATACGCTTGAAGGTAGCATTGAAGCAGGCGACATATACGCGCTGTTTTCCGGTGACATAGTGCTTGCCTCAGGTGTAATTGCCAAGCCCTTTGAATATCCCTATGTAGACATCGGCATGTGTGTTAGTGAAGCATATCGCCGCAGGAGTATTGGATCCTTTATGATTAGCGAACTGCTGAAAGAGTGCAAGAGACGCGGCTTGGTTGCCGGGGCAAGCTGCAAATACCATAACACGGCCTCGAGAAAGACCCTGGAGAAAGCCGGTTTCATCGCAAAAGACAGAATCCTGCGGATCTCGTTTTAAGGGCCAGAGGCCCTTTCACATTGCCTGTCGGCCCTGTTGAGTGGCACTCACCATTTCTCCCAAAGATGCTAGGTTCACGATACCCTTCGTAGGGGCTGCCCAACGGTCAGCCCATTACCATTGATAAACGCAGGTAAAGCAAAAGACCGTTCAAACGAACGGTCTTTTAAAATGGCTCCTCAGGTAGGACTCGAACCTACAACCTACCGGTTAACAGCCGGTTGCTCTGCCGTTGAGCTACTGAGGAATAAAGGTTTTCTGGCAGCGACCTACTCTCCCAGGGCGAACCCAAGTACCATCGGCGCTGGAGAGCTTAACTTCCGTGTTCGGGATGGGAACGGGTGTACCCTCTCCGCCATAGCTACCA
>JAWLDB010000016.1:0-27913 GCA_041686915.1 Bacillota bacterium | reverse complement strand
CGCCAGCCTCAGCGCATACTAGTGGTGCAGGAAGAGGCGGGACTAGAGAAAATGAAGCAGGCGGCCAATGCCTATAGTGCACCGTTGGTCCTAGTTGTTTGCGCCGACCAGAGCGTAGTCTGGAAACGGCCGTTTGATGGACATGACATGGTGAATATTGACGCCAGTATCGTCACCGACCATATGATGCTGGCTGCAGCCGACTTGGGTCTCGGTAGCGTTTGGATTTGCTACTTCAAGCCAGATGTGCTGCGCGCCGAGTTTAACATTCCGGATAACCTGGTGCCTGTTAACATCCTGGCTATCGGTTATAACGCTGGCCCCGTGGCAGACCCGGATCGGCATCAAGAAGCCAGGTTGCCTCTAAGTAAGACGGTTTTCCACGAGAAGTTCGACGCATAGCACAAGTGAGACGGATGGACGGTACTTTGCCCCATTTTTTGAACAACAAACCCCGGGTCATCCCGGGGTTTTGCTTGCATTCAGCCCTGGTCTCTTACGCGGCTGTTTCCTCGTCGCGCATCTCTTTCCTCGACAGGGTGGAGGGCCCGTTGACGATAACTACTGCGGCAGCCCAAACTGCCAATATCCCTAACAGGAGCAGGTTGACCAGTACCCAGTGTCCTCCAAGGTCAGGATTTGTGGCAGCAGCCGGGAACAACATCGGCAGCAAGTAACCCAGTGTATTGATAGCTCCGTGAAACAGCACCGGCAGCAGTAGGCTTCCTGCAGTGTTGTTATATACCCATGTGAATAGGATGCAGAGAATAGTAGCCTGAAGGGCAAACGCTAGTATAGCAGCCAACCCACCGACTGCCTGGCTGGGGTCTAAATAGCGAGGCAGATGCCACCCGACCCAGGCCAGGGCGAGTATCAGGCTGGCCGAGAGAGCACTTCGATTCTCTTGTAAGCGCGGTAATGCGAACCCGCGCCATCCAATCTCCTCGGTCAACGGACCACCCATTATTAGCCAGAATAGCATGGTAGGTACTAACGTTAACCAGGTGCGTAAGCCTAGCTCTGGGGACAGACCGCTCAGCGAGCTGAAGATCGCAATCAGCAGGATATTAACCCCAAGGGGGATAAGGGCAACTATGTACCAAGCCGACTTCACGCGCCACTGCATCAGTCGATCAAGCAGAGCCTTAACGCCCACACCTCCGTCCACAACCCAAGCCACTAACACAGCTGCTAAGGCAGGTCCAAAGTTGCCAGCTAGGCTGAGGTATGCAGGGAGCTGCCAGGGGAGCAGGCCCCGCGCTGAAGCGAGAGAAGGGGCCCATAGCGCCCACGTTAACAGATAGCTCAAAACGAAATAGCTTGTAAGCTGGTGTTCGCGCACCCATGTGTTCACGTTCTTCAAGGCCGTTGCCTCCTTTGGTGTAAGCCCGGTATACATCCCATGTTCTACATAGTCTAACTGCGAACCTTTAATAGCCACCAATCTGTCTGCCTAAAGAAGCATAAACCCCGGGCAGAGGCCCGGGGTTGTTAGCTCTAGAGTGGCTTTCCAAATTTAGCACTGCGGGACCTCTTGAGCCCATGCTCCCAGCGCTGCCGTAGGTTCACCATCCACTCAGGCTCGTCACTCAACTGCTCATGCGCTGAGTGGAGGATGCGTACGTACCCGTAAAGGTTTTGGTAGCGGATGAACCCTGGCATGAGGGCGACCATCTCGTCAGTTAGCTCATGCTCGGAACGGTAACCAGCGATGAAATGGTGCTTGGCCGACTCAAACGTCCCTTCCGGAGCGTCATCCTTGTAGCTCATTAAGGCAGTTGTCACATCCATCATGAACCAGTGGTAGACAGCGTCATCGAAGTCGATTGCATGGAAACTCTGAGTCTCATCGTCATAGAAAACATTGTCCGTTTCGAAGTCGTAGTGAACTAAGCCGAAGTTGCTTTCGTCTTTCGGCAACTTAGCCAGCCATTCGGATACGATCCTGACTTCCTCGCGAGCCAAGTCCTCGTCCGGGAACCTTGTCAGCTCTTCTGCAATCCATTGCAGTTGCTCAACATAGTCAATGCGACGATGTTTGAGCGGTTGAAACTCCTTGCTCAGGCGGTGTAAGCAGCCCAAGGCCTTGCCCCAACCAAATACCATCTCGTCAGTCATCAGTTCCGGATTTAGCCCCTTCCCGGGAACCCGGGCAAATACCACCGCGTGGTAAACGCCCTTTGAGGTCTCTACAACTTCCAGTTCGTTGCCCTGCTTGGACAAGACGGTGGTGAGGCAGGGGTAGCCCTGCTGGTGCAAGTAGCTGAGGAACTCAAGCTCAGCCAAAATGCTCTTGGCTGACTTCTCTACAGCCGGAGCAAAACGCAGGAACTGAACCTTGTCTTGGTGCTTGAAGGGATAGATAGCGTTTGATGAGATACGGAAGTGTTCCATCAGATTGGGCTGATCAGCGTCGTAATTCCATCTGGATAGAATGGATAGCGCCAAGTTCTTGTCGTGGAAAAGATATTTTAAGGGTAACACTTGTTAGCAAACCTTCTTTCCGTAAATTTTGGCTGTGTTTAGCGAGATGCAGCTTTACGGTAGTTGGTCGCTGGTCCTTTTGTCAGTGGTATGAGGGTCCAGGACGCAACTACCGCTTCCCGTACCTCTCGCGTATGGTCCGGCTGTACATGCCGCTCACTCCTTCGCGTTTATTGGTTCCATTATATCCCGCTCAATTAGGAATGAATAGGTAAAGCTTGGTTGATAGCAGACAAAAGCCGGGTACCACCTATGGCACCCGGCGTTATCACTTCTCCTTTACTTGTTTGCATCCACTACAGCTGTAAATCCGGTCTCCCGGTCACCTATCAGGGCGGTTCCTTTGAAGACATACTTCAGGTCGTAGAACTCGTTGCGGGAGAAGTTGCGATCACGCGGCATGTAGACAAGCTTTGCTTCCAGCACCTTAGACTCATCAACCATGAAGCCTGAGGCCGGCAGGGCTTCGCCTACGTAGTCGACATAGACGATGGCTTCGTTACTCAGCAGCTTCTTCCAGGCTTGCTCGGGGGTAATGACGGTCTGCCTACTGGGGCTAATTTGCATTGGTTTGGCGCAGTTTACTGTTGTAACATGGCCGGTTTTGGATTCAACCTGTACAGACAGTCGTGAGGCATTGGGCGCTCCAAGCGAGTCAACCATCAAGTCTGCATAGAGCAGGTTGAACTGTACCCAGTAGTAGTCATCATCAAAGCCTAACACATCCGGTTCAGAGAGCCCTCCTGGCAGCGAGGGAAGTGCTTCTGCTAGCTCACGAGCGATAGCCTTGGCTTGTTCAGTGCTGATAGGCCCTGTGACTGGGCTCTGAGATTTCCAGACACCTCGCCATAGCCAGCCACCGTCCCAGGAGGTTGCTCCCAGTTCGGCACCATCGATGCTGTATTTGCTGTACTCATCCAGCTTGGCGTCAGCCATGCCGAAGAAGCTGAGCAAGGTTGGTAACTCACTTTCACTCACAACTAGTGGGCGCTCGGTTAGTACCGGTAACTGCTGCGGTACACTGGGTAGATTGGTAGCCATGATGAAGTTGCCTGCATTATGCTTGTCGGTTCGCTTCACCAGCGACACATAAGCCATGAATGGTACAGTATCTCTACCCTCGGGAGTAATATCACCCTCGAAAACCGCCACAGGTACTAGATACGGTGTGTAATCCAGAGTGTACGCCAACTGATACCCCAGTTTAACCCCGGTCACCACAGCATCCCCGGCACTATAGGATGAAAAGCCTTGGGCGATGAACTCTCCTTCTCCTCGCTTGAGAGCAGCAAACGCCTCTCTAAAGCTGGTAACGGGGAGGAGCATGCTGGCTTCGCTTTCATACCAGCCACCGTCAGCTGCAGCGATATTCTCTCCGGGTGTCACCAGGATGCGATAGCTCGGCCTATAGCTAACAATCGGCCTGTTATCCGGACCAAGCTCTTGCCGAATAGTGACCCAGTAGCACAGCCCATCCTCCCTGGTCTCCACGAGATAATTCTCGTCTAGCAGCAGGCCAGCTTTTTCTATCCACGCAAGAGCAGCAGCTTGCGCTTGTTCTGGGCCCAGGGTAGCCGGCTCATCGCTTCCTTCGCCCTTGTTCTTATAATAGAAGGTTCCACTATCCAGGCTGTAGGTAAGATCGGCAGAGGGGTCTGCCACATAGACTTGTGACGAAGCTGACCCGGCGGTGGTTGTACCATTAATGCCTATACGCTTGGCCAGTGTCTCTACATCAGCCACTGTCCAGTCAGGGCGTATCAGTCTTTCGGCTTGTAACTGAGAGGGTAGCTTGGGAAAGTTGACTTCTAGTTTGAACTGTAGCTTGTTCAAAGCGTTCTGTAATCCCAAACGGAATGACAGGTTTGCGGTTTGCCCGGGTGCAGCCTGCGCACATGGTACCAATAGTGTTCCGATACCTGCCATCTGATCCTGTTGCGTCAAGATACCGCCTATCCAGCCTCCTGCCAGGACTAGCAGCAGGGCGGCGGCCACCATACCCATTCTGGGCAGACGGAAGAGCTTAGCCATTCCGACGGTTTGTTTACCCCTTGCTACGCTATTGCTCTTGGAGCTTGCCATTTTATTCCATAGCCGTTGACTGAACTCCGGGTCTGGACGGACTTCCGGCAGATCCCGCAGCTTCTCGCCTAACTCCTTCTCGAACGACTCAAGGCCGCGGTTAAACTCATTCTGCATATCCACCCATCCTTTCTCTCAAGGTCTGCAAACCCCTAAAGGCCAGCTGCTTGATTGCCCCCTCTGATTTGCCCATGACCTGTGCTACGTCCTGCAAGCTAAGGTCTTGCACATACCGCAGGGCCAGTACCTGCTGCTGCGCATCCGGCAAGGTGCGCATCAGCAGAGCCAAGTCAAGCTTCATGTCCACCTGCTCGGTGGGTGTATCTGCTAGTTCGTCGGGCGGATCCCATGATAGCCCAACAGCCTGTTCTCTGTTTGGTCGCAGATCGGATATGATGTTGCCCGCGATGCGGTAGAGCCAATGGCTAAAAGGTATGCCACGCTGCTGGTATCGCTTCAGGTTTTGCCAAACACGCATGAAGGTCTGCGAGACTACATCCTCCGCCAGCTGTTTGTTACCTGTGCGGTAATAGGCGTATCTGTACAGACCAGGCAGGTGCTGCTCATACAGTCGACGGAAGGCCTGTTCATCGGTTTTCGCCTGTTCTACCAGCACTGCCTCGGTCTCGAGTGCTACTGTACCCATGCTCTGTCCTCCTTTCAGCCCCTTCTCACTAATAATAACCAAACTGTAAGACATCAGGTTACGGCCAAATTGGAAAAGTCGCCGTATGGGAAGCAAAAAGGCACAGATGACCAGGCATCTGTGCCACAATTTCATTTCACTGCTATCCTCTGGGACTATCCTTTATCAGTCTAAGCAAGTACTCCTTCTCTCCTGGTACCTCCTCGGTAAGGCGGGCAGCAGCTACCGGAATCATCCAACGCTTTATCTCTTCCAGGGTAACCCCGGTTAGTTGCACATAGCGCGCCAGGTAGGTGTGACGGAAGAGTCCCTTGAGCAGGCGAACCAGTGGTTTTGCTGGCGTCTCTGGTGGTATGTATGGCGAACTTAGCATCAAAAGCGTGCGGGCTACGTCAGCCAATGGGTGTCCGATTGCAGAGTTCATCCAATCAATAGTTACCAGTTTGTCGCCGGAGAGGATTACGTTGTCTGGATGGTAATCTCCATGGCAGACCGCCTGCGCATCGGGCAGCTCTTCGAGTGCAGCTAGAGCTTTAACGCCGATGCTATCATCCAGGCGGACAATCTCGTTTCGCAGCCTGTGTTTGAGCGATGGCGGCCCGACAATCTTGGCTCGATGGATTTCCACATGCCCCTCAGCGAGCCTCCGTGCTAGTGCATAGACCAACCATGGCTTTGCTGTCAGGGCGTTAAGCATCGTTGTGCCGTGGACGTATTCGTAGACAATGCCTCGCCTGCCATTGATCTCAATCACCTCGCTGGCATACGGAGCAGAGATGCCGAGCGACTGGACAGTCTGGGCCGTCCGAAACTCGTCGTCCACCCATTCTGGCCTGCACCAATCGAGATAGAGTTTTACTATCTTATCAGGGCCGTAAGCATATACTTCCGCTGTTCTACCCGTACCAATCAATTTCCCCAGTTCCAACAAATCCCTCACCCCAAATGCCAGATGCTTCTACCTGCTAGCAAGTATATCATTGTAAAAGGGAACATGTGGAACCTTTTTGCCCAATCAACTGTTCAGGAAGTCAATGATCATCTGCCAGACAGTAGGGTCGAAATACCAGCTACCATGCCCGTGCTCGAGCAACTCATAGCGGGCATTAGGAATGCGTTCTGCCATAGCTTTTGTGACTTCCGGCGTGCAGCTACCGTCATACCGTCCACCGTAGACCAGGGTTGGGGCTGTAATCTGCCCAAGCCGGTCGTAAGTGTTGTGGTTCGATGCCGCATTCACCTGGTAGTCGTAACCACGGGAGCTCTCCGGGGTAGAGCGTAAGCCGGCAATGAATGCCTTGTATCCTTGGTCAGCTGCGGCTAGTTGCTCCGGGTTGGCAGCAGCCCATGTCTCATCCATTCTCGTGTCTGAGACCCTAATCCTTTCAGCGGCTGACAGCCCGTCAACCGCACTCCACTCGACAACGCCGGCATTCTCTCCGCCGGCATTGGTTGCGGCCAGGACTAGCTTATCTACGGCTTCCGGGTGCCTGAGAGCGAGCTCCTGGGCTACCATGCCACCCATAGACGTTCCCAGTACATGATACTTGTCCCAACCGATAGACCTGGCGAGGCCGGCTGCATCGTCTGCCATATCGGCGATGGTGCAGGGAGCTTCGGGACTGTCTGACTCGCCAAGGCCTCTAGGGTCAAAAGCGAGCACAGTGAAGTGGTGCGGGATGGGGGAGTTGAAGATCCCGACCGGGTGCTTCATGTCGGACCCGATTCCATGGATGAACAACAGTCGCGGGCCGGATCCGCGAACCTCATAATGCAACTTGATGTCGTTTACCTTAGTGAAGGGCATGTGTAATCACTCCTTACTTATGATCGGTCTTGCATCACAGAGGTGCCAGCTTCTACCGGGCAGCCCTCTGCATGTACTCTTGTTTTCGGCGCTCAATCTCAGCGCGCCCATCCTTAATTACCTGAATAACGTCCAACCCATTGATTGCGTCATCAAACAGTTGATCGGCTCCTCCGCGCACCACCTGATAGCTGGAACCGTCATTGCTGCGGGTCAGATAGCCAGCATCAATCAGCCTCCTGCGTAATGTGACATGGTCCAAACTCTCAATCTGGCCAACATGTTGCAGCCAATAGGCAAGCTTCTCGTTAATCTCCTTCTCCGTAAATGCTTCTCCGTTGCCTACTAGGAGTACCATGCTCATGAACAGCACTTGTTGGTCCAGTTCACGCTTTGGCAAACCCGGCAGACGGCTGCGCAGGCAGAGGTCAGTCAACCGTTTGCTGAACTGCTCGGGGGAGAGCAGCTGATTATTCTCCATAAGTCTCACTCCTTAATCTCCTAATTGGTTACTTGTCGTTCAAAAACATGCTGATCAGGATACCTGGGTTCGGCGGCTGGTACTTCGCACCATGCACGCCTTTGTATAGGGCAAGCCCGTTAATCGTTGTCCAGAAAACCAGGGCCAGCTGCTTCGCGTCAAAGTCTTTCACTGTCCCGTCTCTCTGGCCCTCGAGCATGATGCGTTCCACCACTTCATAGTTGGTCTTGTTCTGCAGTACAATCGCTTTCGCTTCCTCTGGTATTGCATCGGAAATGGAAGCCTGCGCTATCAGCAGGAAGTTGCGAGCGAAAGTCTCATCATGAGCCAAACCCTCCAGCAGCTTCTCAATAGCGAACTTGATCTTGCCTGCGGCGGGCATGGGGAGGGTCTCCAGCCCGGTTGCCGCAGCGCTCATTCGCTCAAACGCGCCGCGGATCAGCTCCACAAAGATTTCCTCTTTGGATTTGTAGTAATGGTACAGCAGACCCTGTGATATCTCAGCTGCTGCAGCAATGTCAGTGATTTTTGTGGCCGCCAGACCTTTTTCAGCAAACAGCTTGGAAGCGGTAGCGAGGATCTGTTCCCTGCGCTCAGCCTTCATCTGCTCATTTAACTCTCTACTTCGTGGCACCAGTAGGACCACCTCTCAAACCCATTGATTGAAGTTTTATTCAATGAAAGTATAGCACGGCGTTAGTTGTCTTGCAACCATTATTTTCTATGGGGTCACATAAAAAAGCAGCCCTTCGAAAAGAGCTGCTGGGGCCAGCCGCATACTAACAGCTTGTTTGGACAGGCTAAAGCTTTGTAGGTTGGCATGTAGTATACCCGGTCTGCAGTATATTATCGTGGAGGTAAAGGATTTGAGCCAGTATTTATCAACTGCGGTTGAGCTGACTTTTGGTTTGGCACTGCTATTCATTGTTACCAAGATAATCGGCAAGACTCAATTCTCGCAGATAACTCCGTTTGACTTTATCTCGGCAGTGATGCTGGGAGAGTTGGTGGGGAACGCTATATACGATGAAGAAGTTCGGCTTTTACAGATTGCTTTTGCAACTCTACTCTGGGGATTAATCATTTTTGCTGCAGAGAAAGTTACACAGAAGTTTAAAGGCTCAAGAAGACTACTTGAAGGGGAGCCTAACATAGTAATCCACAAGGGTGAACTCAAATTTGAGACCCTGAAAGCAACCAAAATGAACCTCAATCGCCTGCAAAGCCTGATTAGGCAGCAGGGCTACTTTTCATTGCGGGAGATAGAGTACGCCATCGTGGAGCCTAATGGAGAGGTTAGCGTACTGCCCAAGCCGGAGTTTGGATCCCCGACGAACAGTGACTTCAACTTCCCTATCAAATCAGTAAGCCTGCCGGTAACGATAATCCTTGATGGAGAAGTTATTCTGGACAATTTGCGTGAAGCAGGCCTTGATGAGAAGTGGCTGCATGCCCAACTCTCCAAACAAGGTATTTCTGGCTATAACGAGGTCGTCTTGGCTGAGTGGCACGAGAACAAACCACTCTATGTAATGAAGTATCAATCGCAGACCAAGTAACAGATTGGAATCGCCTCCAGGTTTGGAGACGGTTCCAGAGTCGTTTGTCACGCTCTTGTCCGTTCATACTGCCAGGTAGGGAAGTCCTTTGGATCATACTGGACCTCAGCAACCTTCACATAGCCATGTTTTTCATAGAAGTGCTGGTTACGGGTGCAACAGCTAGGTGTCTCCAGGGTCCAGCGCTTGGCGCTAGTATATTGCTCATCCAGAAACGCCAGGCATCGCCCGCCGATGCCGCGGTCTTGGTAATCCGGGTCAATAAAAACCAGGTTCAGATGACAGGACGTCTGGTCAGGCTGAGATATTACCATTCCGCCCACAATCTTCTCGTCCCATAGCATTTTGAAGTAATCACGTGGCTTGCCATTAGCCCTGGATTGCACTAGCTCAACCTGATACTGCAGTTCGTTGTAGCGGGGTGGACCGCCTTCTTCCAGGCCAAAGAAGCGACGAGCATCGTCGTCGAACGACCTGGTCATCACGTCGCAAAGTATGGGGGTGTCGGCTAATGTAGCGCGCGCAAAAGATAGCATTATAAATACCTCCAATTGTGCCAGATAGAGCTTTAATTTCTATGGTGAACTACCCAGAAGATGCAGTAACTAGCCAGAATATAGACTGCAAATAGCACTGAGAAACTAACGGAGAACGCATTTATACTGGTAACAGCCCGGGAGAGCAACTCGAATGGGCGCAGTATGTCCCACGAGTTTAAACGCAGGAACCTACCGAGAAAGATGCCAAAACCACTCAACGCACAAACCAGCACCAATGCCGTGTTGGCGATAAACTGGCCCTTCAACTTGCTTAGCTTCACATGCAGGTGATATAAAGACAGCAGACCGATGAGAGTGCCAAACAGCACGCCGAAGCCGATATGAACAAGCTTGACCCAAGCAAGGATGTCCCTTGAGTAGAAGACAGCGCCATACTCACCAGCCCTTGACCAGTAGGCTGTGCCGCTTATGTGGATGAAATCGGTCATCAGGTAGGGCGCATTGGGAAACAGGAGTAACCACATCAAGCCCAGGGCTACAGATGCTATCTTCCTGGACTTCTCGAATGCTCCAATTAGTAGTTGCGAGAAAGCGAAAGGCAGGATAGCCAAGAGCAGGTTCCAAACCATAGCCACATGGATGAACTCCCGAGTAGCAACTAATACCACTACACTTGCGAACGCATAGGCGCAAAACAGCAGGACAATCCATCTGTTCTGTTTGCCTAATCCCTGTGGATGCATTGTGCGCCTCCTTCCCTGAGCCATCTGCCCAGATTTTTCCGCTTAGTACTCAGGCTTCGTTAAGTTAAGAAGGCTCTCGATCAAGGATCCGTTAAACTCCTCAGCCAAGATATCCATGTACACCTCGTCATAATGCTTGTTGCCGTACATGATGGCTTTGCGCCTACGGCCAATCTCCCTGAATCCGCACTTTTCATAAGATCGAATGGCTCTTTGGTTAAAGGAGAAGACCTGCAACATGATATTACGCAAATTAAGCACATTGAATCCAAAGTCTAGCAGCAGCTTCGTCGCTTCAGTGCCAAGGCCGCGATTCCAGTACTCTTTGTCTCCTATAAAGATTCCGAGAGTCGCTGTGCGGTTGATCATGTCGACGTTTTTTAACCTGCAGAGCCCTACCGGGTGGTCACTCGTTAGCATCACAATCAGAAAGGCGTATCCATTTTCCCGCATGCTCTCCAAATACTCTTGCTGCTTCTCCACCGGAATCATGTAAGCAATATCACCAGTGTGTGCTGAAACCTGCGGGTCATTGCTCCAAGCAGCTACTATTTCAGCATGGCTGGCAGAAACCGGAGTTAGGTAGCAAGTAGGGCCTATTAGCTTTTTAAAGTACAACGTGATCATCCTTTCTGATCTGCATAGGCAACCCAGCCATAGCAGAACACTAATTGCCCTCATTATATCGAAGCAGTCGAGGCTGGTATAGGTAAAGAATGGTGCTTTACCGGACAAAGCAAAAACCGAGACGAAGGGACTGTCCCTTCGTCTCGGTTTCTTACGTCTATCTTGTCTAACCAACCTTTGGTTAGTTACTGGCCTCGTTCCACTCGTCATTGATGCCGGTCAGCACTTCAGCTATGTTGTTGGCGTGGTCTGCGATGCGTTCCAGATTACTGATCATGTCCAGATAGACTACGCCTGATGCTGGAAAGCAGACGCCGGAATTAAGCCGGTTGATGTGCATGCGGCGGAGTTTCTTCTCAATAGCATCGACGTCGTTCTCGCCTTCCAGAATGCTTCCGGCTTCATAGACCTTACCACTCTCCAGAACACTAAGGGCTTGTTCCACCAACCCATACACTTTTTTGTAGAGGCTATCCAACTCAGCAATCGCCTCTGGAGAAAACGGCAACCGGTGTTCACTACGGTAGTCGGCGAGTTCTGCGATGTTTTCCGCATGGTCGCCGACGCGCTCTATATCGCTGGTGATATTGATCAAGGCGTTCAGCCGTTCTGATTGTTCATCACTAAGTGAGTGGCGCGAAAGCTTGACCAGATAGTTAACAATCTCGTGCTCAAGGTTGTTGATAGCTGTCTCCTTGTGAGCGGCAGCACCCAGGCGCTCACCTGCGTTATTACTGAAGGCGTAATATACATCGTCGAGGGCAGCAAGAGCTAGCTTGCCCATGTGTACGAGTTCACGACTAGCTTGTCCAAGAGCGATCGACGGAGTGCCCATTAGATGTTCGTCCAGGTAGATTGGCTTAAATTGCTCGGTTTTGTCCTCGCCCGGAATTATCCGCTCGATAAACCGAACGTATATCGAGAGTAGGGGTAGCAAGACTACCGCGTTGGCGACGTTAAAGATGATATGAGAGTTGGCAACCTGGCGCGCCAGATCGGGATGAGTCATTGCTGCCAGGTTAACAAATGGTCTGAACACAAACATTACCAGTAAAACGCCGGACACTTTGAAGATCAGGTTCGCGATGGCGGCCCGGCGAGCGACCAGTTGCGCCCCAATTGAAGCTAGTAATGGTGTGACGGTAGTGCCAATGTTGCTGCCCAATACCAAGGCCATACTAGCGCTCAGGTCAATCAGTCCTTGACTGGCCAAGGTGACGACTAGTCCTGTAGTAACGCTGCTGCTTTGGACGATGGCAGTGAAGGCTGCACCGACTGCTACGCCCAGGAAAGGGTTATCGCCGAAACTGAGCAGCATGTTGACGAATATTGGGCTGTCTTTAAGGGGCTTCATGGAGCTCCCCATGATGTCGAGGCCAAGGAACAGGATGCCGAAACCGAGGATAGTCTGACCGATATGGCGAGTGGCCTTTCGCTTGCCAATCAGCGTCAGGGCGAACCCGATGGCGATTGCCGGCAGAGCTAGCTCCGTCAGTTTCAGTGAAACCATGAACGCTGTTATCGTCGTACCGATGTTTGCACCAAGTATAACTGAAACTGCTTGTTTGAGCGTCATCAGGCCGGCATTAACAAACCCGACCACCATAACACTGGTAGCACTACTGCTTTGGACCAGCATTGTCACAATAGTACCCACTAGCACGCCGACTATAGGCGTGCTGGTAAGGATTTCGAGCATGCGGCGCAGCCTATCTCCCGCGGTTTTTTGCAGACCCTGGGCCATCATGTCCATTCCAAATAGAAAAAGACCCAAGCCCCCTAACAGGCCAAACAGAACCTTTGCCATATAAGGCACGTTATCCAACCCTCCCCACAAGTTTCAAACCGTTCTATCTACTAGTCCACTCTCCAATCCCAATCATAACTGACGACCAGGTGAATGGGAAGGTTGTGTTAGCAAATGGTTAAGCTTTCTTTGTAATCTGATTAATCTATAATTAAACGGAGTTGTAAAAACAGATTTGCTCATTCGGGGATAGCAGATAGCCTTCTCGCAATGATAAGCTGTCGTGACAGAGGGTATCCTGCTGAAGGCAACGAAGAAACCTATATACGGACAGTCTACGGAAACAAGGGACCATACTTACGTATAGATAGACGTTAAGAGAGGTTAGCACAGGTGTCTGCAATGAATAACCTCTATGAAAAGATGGAGGTAGACAAGCAATGGCTTTACACCATAGTGATACAGGCTCTGTGCCGCCTAGCACACCGCGCCAGACGGTCGTCCGTGGAGGCCGGGCTCACCTGCATGGCATGACACTCTTCAACCGAAACTATGCCGTTAAGGCCACCCGCAGGCTTAACGGGGACGTTGTATTTCGTTGGATGACTTACGCCAGTTATCGCAGGCGCATGCAGCTGGCCGTGTTTGGTTTGGGTCTACTTTTTCTGGTCTCGCTGCTCTACATCCCAGGCGAAGACGTACCGGTTTTGCTTCCAAGCCACTATCTGACGGGCCTTGTAGACCGAATGTCGATTTGGCTGCTGCTAATTGCCCTACCTTACGTGGTGTGCCAGTACACCTCCTTGGGAGGTTATCACGCTGCAGAGCATCAGGTGATCAGCGCCTGCATCCACGGCGAGCTAACCCCTGAACGTATCCAGCAAACGGACCGCACCAGCCCCTACTGTGGAACGGTGTACATCTCAGTAGTAATGGCTGCACTCCTGCCGCTCGTCTTCATACCGGTTGATTCCCTCTACTACCTGGCGGTAGCCGCTGGATTGCTATTATTGGTGGTTCTGCTGGACCGTTCTCACAGGTTCCGCCGGCATGCGCTGGTACGCAAGCTTGGCCTTGCTTACCAACGCTATATCACAACCAAGCGGGCTACCCAGGAGCAAGTCATGGTCGCTCTTTGTTGTGCCGCGAAGCTGGCAGAATTGGAACACAGCAAATAACTATGGATGCAACCAGCCCGGGTTTTTGCCCGGGCCTTTCTGCGCTTAGTCCGCATCACGCCGAGCAGGAAATCCATCGGAAGCTGCTGAACAACCTTAAGACAACCCTGTAACGTAAAAGCTGTTCACGTCATTTACATGGAGGTATGCCTATGAAAGCTCTCGGTAAGCTGGTCCTAGTATTACTGATTGTCTCCTTGCTTGGCTACGGAGGGCTGCAGCTCAGCAAATCACGGAGTTGGCAGTTCTTTGGTGGTCTAGTTCAAAGGGTTGATACTGATGAAAGGGTAGTGGCTCTCACCTTCGATGACGGGCCTTCCGCCAACACACCCGCTGTGCTGGAGATGCTGGATCAGCTAGGAGTGAATGCTACTTTCTTTCTGACCGGTAACGAAATGGAGAAACTCCCTGACCAAACCAAGGCGATTGTCCAGGCGGGGCACGAACTGGGCAACCACTCGTACACTCATAGCAGGCTTGTTTTGAAGTCACTGTCGTTTGTCAGGCGAGAGGTAGACGAGACAGACAAGCTGATCCGGGCTGCCGGTTACGAGGGTCCCATCCACTTCCGGCCGCCAGGCTCGAAGAAGCTTCTAGTACTACCCTACTACCTCAAACAGACTGACAAGCTGACAATCATGTGCGATGTTGAGGCCGAAACGGACCTCGGTTTCTCTGCTTCAGCCGCAGATCTCGCACGACATACCGTTGAGCATGCCCGGGAAGGGTCAATCATCCTGATGCACGTCATGTACGATAGCCGTCAGGAAGCCATGAATGCCTTACCGGCGATAGTCACGGGTCTGAGAGAGAAGGGGTATCGTTTTGTGACGGTATCCGAGTTGCTGGAGTTAGGTAAGTGAATAACAACATCCCACTCTGACAGAGCGGGATGTTGCGTCACTTTTATCTCGTATCTATCAATCGATACTATACATGGTTACCATTTGCTTTGGGACTTTTCCTCGTAACCTTTCCAACTCTGTTCTTTCTTTCTCCATATTTACAATGTCTTTGTTGTCTTTGAAGAAACAATAGGCATAGTAGTGACCTACATATTTGGTTCTTGTATCCTCATCATCTTTTAGAGTCATTATGTCATCGAAGTTAACTTTCTTATAGCTTCCTTGAACGAGTGATTTTTGCATTAAGTTCCAAAGCGCCAGTTCGACAGCTTGCGTCTTTCCATTTCTATGCATTCTTAGCCATCTTCCACCGTCTGTATAAAACGCGCCATTTCTTAGGGGGATCAAACTGACTACTCCCATAGACAACGGGATGATGCCCAGAAGCAAGAATAGGTCGTTCTTCGTGTACAGTCCTAATGGTAACCATAACATTCCAAATACTAGGGATGCAATTGGTCCACCCAATAGTACATGACCAAACTTCTTGTAATTGTCACTACTATCATTTGTTGGGACCGTGGCCCCAATTCCTCCCCATAACGAAATATCCTTCTCAAGATACAACTTAATCCTATCATCATCAGTCCTTTTGAGCCCAAATGGGCCGGCTACAAACATATAGAACTTGAATCCCGCCTTTAAACCCATTAGGATATGTCCTAACTCATGAACTGCGCTTGAAATGAATATGGCCAATATAACAAAAAGGAAGACATCCACGTTAATTACCCCCAACCTCAATATAAACGCTATCGCTCGGGTTATACTAATGCGTCCTCATAGTAGGTCTATCAAGGGGCGTTGTCAAGAGGAGTACTGGATGTTTAACCAAGGTGGATCGAGCAAGATCATGAAGACGCACGGTTCCCTGTGCTACAGGTAAAGAACTTGTCCAAAAACAAGCAGGGCTTACCACAAGTAGACTAGTTTTAGGTAGACTAGTCTTTGGGTAGTCCGACGCTTGCCATACAGATACAGATGAGAGGATGAGCAGCTAATGAGCAATCAGACCTGGTCCAAAGAAACGGTTACATACCAGCTAGGAACTGGGTTAACCCTGGAGAAAGCCGATTGGCAGACTTTCTCCGTGTGGTTTGCTACTTACATCGTTTACAAAGATAACGCCTGGTTTAGGCAGAGCTTCGACTACTCTTGCGGAGTCGTGAAGGACCTTGAGATCTGCTATTGGATTAAGCAGGACGGCAAACGCATTGGTGGAGTACTTATGGAGCCGAACTACATGAACTGTCTGTTCCTTATCCCGCCTTTTAGTGACCTTGGCAAGGTGGTAGTGATGCTCCGGGACCTGCTAATCGAGTGGTCCGATCCGACACAGGATATCATTGTCGGGGGGGTTAAGCGTCCTCCGACACCTATGGGCTATGACGAAATCAGCCACTATCTTCGTGCTGGCTTTAGAACAGGAGAAGCGCGGCGGTGCATGATCCGTCCTACCGAAAAACTCGACATACAGTGGGGTGAGGGGTTCGTTCTGGGGGAAGTTAGCGAGGCCCAGTCTGAAGAGATGGCGGCGCTGTTCCAGATTGCTTTTGCAGGAGGTGCTGGTAACAGGCCGGAAAGCTTTGAAGGTAACCTGAAGGAAGTTAAGATCTACTTCAAGTACAGCCTCAAGTCAGAGCTGGAGAGGCGCGCCTCAACCCTCGTGTATGATGCAGAGACCAACAAGCTGGTCGGGGCCTGCCTGATCGGCATGTGGGAAGAGTGGCCAATTGTGTTTGATGTAGCTGTTCATCCGGAGTATCAGGGCCGGGGACTCGCAGCAAACATGCTAAAGCAGGCACTGACCGTGCTCAGCGAGCAGCATACTGTACTGCGTCTGTTTGTAACACTAGGCAACAGCGCAGAGATGGTCTACCACAAGCTTGGTTTCATGCCCGGCACCGAGTCAACACAGCTGTTCTTGCCGGCCAGGAGCAAGTAGCGTAAAGTGAACAAAACAAGGGCCGACTCAGCATTCTGAGTCGGCTCGTTTGTGTCCTCTATCAGGTCGATATCCCACCGCTTCCACTGAAGAACTTGGCAACCAGCCAACCATGTACCAGGAGCCACTTGACTCCAATCATCACCGCCAGCAGTATGAAGGCAGCGCGATAGTTGGAAAGCCAGCTGAGGCGTCCGCCAATCAGCATCACCAGCGGTAGCAGGAAGGAGATGGCACCAAGGATCATCAGTGGGTAGAGTATCAAGCTCGGTATTATCATCTTGCCGTCAGTCATGTCGCGGGTACCTGCCAGGATCGACATGGACAGGCCGACTACCCAGAGCAGATAGAAGGCGGCTCGATCACTGCCGGCGAGGGGGAAACGACGCCCGTTCAGTACCAGATAAACTATCACTAACGCCACAGCAGTCACACAATACGAAATGAGGCTAACAGTATTCTTCATCCCACGTTCCTCCTATGCACCCGCCGCCATCATGCGCAGGATCAGCTTCTCCAGCAATTTGGCCAGAGAGTTGGTCCAGAAGCTGAGGTGGATGGGGTGGTAATAGTCCTTCTTTCCGCTATAGAAAGTACTGTCTGCGGGGAAATGCTCCTTGCAGGTCACGGCATTGAAGCGCATGAAACGAAATTGCAGGATGTCTGTCAAGCGGGGTGACTTCGTTTCGTTGGACAGCACTGCCGCATGGAACTCTCGTGCGGTTTTCTCTATCTTCTGCTGTGTCTTAGTAGATAACGGTATGGACGGGTGTTGCATGACTCCCAGTGTCCTAACCGAGGTGGCGCCCCAGGAACGAACAATCTTGTTCAGGTATTGCAGAGTCTCTTTGATTCCACCGCCGCAAGAGGTGGTAACCAGTAGGAACTGCTTATCGAAGAAGCAGGGACGGTGACAGATGTACGCCAACCGGTCAACGAAGTTCTTGGTGAGCGCAGTGACGTTTTGGGCGTAGGACGGTGTGGCGACGATGATGCCATCTGCAGCTATCATCCGCTCCACAAGTACTGCTCTACTGTCCTTAACCGGACAGCGCTCTTCGCCATGGGAAATACACAGAAAGCATCCCCGGCAAAACCCCAAATCTTCGTCCTTCAGGAAAAGGTAATCTACTTCTACGTCTGCACTACCTTGCTGCATGATTCCCGCTACCTGCTCTACCAGCCGGTAGGTGTTGCCCTTGCGGGGGCTGCCGATGATTGCCAACAGCTTCATTTCCCCACCTCATTCTTTAGTCTGTATGGACTCACATAGGAACCTGATATGCGCAAACATTCTCTGGGCCGCAGGTGTAGGATCCACGTCGTCGGTGCGCAGTAGCATGCTTTCCAGGGACATCCCCATGAAACCATACTCCAGTTCATCGGCCAGCAGCGCCGGGTCAATGGGCTTAATCAGCCCGCGCTCTATCATGATGCGGAAAACCTCTTTATAGTAGGCAACTGGCCGTCCGATAATTTCTTGGAGCACGAACTTCCGGGCTCGTTGGTCGCGGAACATCTCCAGGTATACAATCTTCCACATCTTCTGCACTGTAGGAGTGATGTGGTTACGCAAGTTCAGTAGATGCTGCATGAAGAACTGCTCGGGCGTCAAACCATTCAGGTCGTGTTCTATCCGTTTCTGGTCAAAGACAGTCTCTCCAAACTCCTGCTGAAACTTGGCTATTATGCCATCGAGCAACTCTTCCTTTCCTCGAAAGTGGTTATATAAAGAGCTCTCATTGATGCCCACTTGGCGAGTGATGTTGCGAATCGATACGCCTGCTACACCGTTCTCTGAAAACAAATCAATTGCTGCGTCCAATATGTCGTTGCGGGTATTTCCCTCTCGTTTCACCAAGGGGGTCTGCCTCCTCCCAAAAAACCAACGTTCGTTTGCATAATAGCAATATAAACCAACGGGTGTTTGTTTGTCAATATCTCTCTCAGAAAAATTCTGCGTCTGCCGAGTGGGTATCGGGTCAGACCTTCCCCTGCTAGCAGACATGCCTTTTGATGGCGGTGCGTGGCTAATTGCGGGTACAAGAAAAGCCCGGGAGGGCCCGGGCTTTCTACTCCTTCTAATGTTCTTATCTATTCCCGTATCGAGCCTCGCTGCCTCTGATCAACAGTAAGCTGAGAACAATCCCTAGCACAAACAGACCAATGTCTAGTAGCAGTTTCCAACCTAGAGCCAGGTCGGGCCAAATGAGCCACGCTGATGCTAACAGGAAGCCGACCACGGCGTAGTAAGACTGTGAGTGGAAGCGGTCAAACAACATCTCCACCATCCGCAGTAAAAGCAATGCGCCAAGCACGAACCCGCCGCCAGCAAGCGCTAGTGCCATCAGGTTGAATGTGGATATTGCCCTTAACAGATCATCGTAGACTCCAAGAAACAGCAGGATGAAGGATGAACTGATGCCTGGCACGATTGTTCCGAAGGCGAGGATGACACCACTAAGAACAAAAACCTGCCATCCCGTTCCAGTAGCCGCATCGGATGACCCAGGCCAGACTTGTTGCATACCGGTCATAGCTGGGATGATAGCCAGGGCTAGCAGCGTGAATATGAGATAACGGGAGCGAAAGCCTTTGGTGTTGGCTGTCTTAATGATAGAAGGCAGGCTTCCTGCCACTAACCCAAGGAACAACCATTTTACTTGCTCCGGCCAGTGCTGCATCAAGTAATCCATCACATTACTGAACCCGATGATGCCGATTGCAGCTCCAACACCTATGGGCAGCAGAAAGCGCAGGTTCTTTCTGGGAGCATTGAAGAACCTGCTGACCGACCTAATAATCTGTTCGTACAGCCCTAAGGCTGCCGCCAAGGCCCCACCGCTCAAGCCCGGCGTGATCGAGGCAATGCCAATCACCAGGCCCAGCAGCGCGGAGGTAAGGAAGCTCATGCCTGGCACCCCGCATTCCAGAGATTACTATTTAATACTACCATATGAGAGTATACCCGGCGATAGGTCTTCTGAGTGTGCAACATGTTGCGTCCTTTCGCTTTTACAGGCTTGGTATGCATGGTCAAGGATTCCAATAGGTGTAAAAAATCATTACAAGTCATCTTACGCTATCTCGTATGGCAAAACACCCATCATAATGAGGTGTATACGAGATAAAGGAGGTCAACCGTTGGGTATTAGCATACGTAAGGAAATCCCTGCTGACTATCCGTTAGTCCGGGAAGTGATGAAGTCGGCTTTTCCGTTCCGAGTAGAGCTAAACCACACGTTCAATGAGTGGGTCGTTGTTGAGAACACCAGGGATAGCGAGTACTATATAAATGATCTCAGCTTGGTTGCAGTGCTTGATGGTGTAGTGGTTGGGCATATTTTATTCACACCAATGACTGTCCAGGGAGAAGGCGGTTGTTACCAATCTTTGGCTCTTGCTCCCGTTTCTGTTCACAGTGTTCATCAAAACAAGGGCATAGGCAAGAGACTCATTCAAGGGGAATAGAGGCGGCGCGGGAACTGGGCTATCGTTCAATCATCGTACTGGGCGATCCGAAGTATTACACTAAGTTTGGCTTCGAACCAGCGTCCAGGTGGATGATAGGCACTACGCCCGAGTGCAATGATAGCTATCTATTCGCCATGGAGCTGGTCGAAGGCGGGTTGGCGGAAGCAAACGGGGTAGTGCGGTACTGTCCGACTTTCTATGATGATAACGGCAATCTGATCTAAAACGTCCCCTTTCAAGCTAAAAAGAAGACAAAGAAGCTGAGCGAGCCGCATGTAGCATGCGGCTCGCTCAGCTAATGGGCAGACTTTTGGTCTTTTCACTAACACTCCTAACATTCCACTTCTACAAGCGGGTAGCTAAGATGAGTTAAGGTGTGATAGTTCTCCGTCCCCGTGTCAGGCGCTCTGTGTTTCTGCTACCAAGACCTTCCCGCGCTTGATGGCCAGGCCATAGAGCAAGGGAATGGGGGCGAGAATTAATGCAGCGGCTAAGATAGCTGCGGATACTGAAGCCCGCGTTGCTATCAACCCGATAATCGGTCCGCCTATCATCTGGCCCAGTGAGTCAAGCTGGCCTGCCATTGAAAGCACAGTGGCCCGTACTTGGGAGGACGGAACGCTGCGGTTTACCCAGGCACGCCGCAGAGGGCCGTTGATCCTCCGGAACAGGCAAAGCGACAGGTAGCAGGCTATCGCTATTGTGAAATTGCCGGCCATGGCAAATGCGGCGACACTTAGCAGCAGTGCCACGTTGATGCCAATCAGCAGCACGCCCACATATGATACATTCTTCAAGTTAGCCTTCTTGGTCAGCAACTGGGTCACCGTGATACTAAGGATACTGGTCACAGCGCTGATCAGTCCAAACCAGGTGGTTACAGGCAGGGCTGGCGCTGTTGGTAACTGCAAGCTCAGAACGTGAACTTCCCAGAGACGGTCAACTCCTTCACTGAACAGGCCGTAGAACAGGCCGATCAGCAGCAGGATCAGCAGCGCGGGTCTCAGCTTTATCGCTTGCAGTCCCGCTGTGAACGTGTCTCCCATGGCCTGCCACGAGTTTCGATCTTCACGTGGGGTGGGCTTGAAACCCGTCTCCGGCATGAAAACGGTCAGCAGTAGCGCCAGGACGACAAAGGCTGCACCACCGAAGATGATGGGCAAGCCGAGTGTGACATTGGCCAAAACCACGCTGGCACCGATGCCGAGCAGTGCCCCCAGTTGGTTGGCCTGCGACCCACGCAAAAAGACGGCTGCGACCTGTTCTTCACCTACCTCATCAGCAATCCAGGCTGAGTCGGCACCACTCGTGAACGTGTAGCCAATGCCCCAGAACGCTTGCGCCAATAAAATGGCAGTGAAGTAGGGCAGGCTGCCCTGGATAATGAACCCGAGACCTATGAGGGTAAACCCAATGATCATCGATAGTTTGCGGCTATAGAGGTCGGCCACAATTCCTGTTGGTATCTCAAACACAAAGACGAATGCTTCTAGTACGGTACCGATCAGCACCAGCTGCAACGGGTTTAGCCCTGCCACCTTCACACAGTAGATGGTGGCCAAGGTCCAGACAGTTGAATAGAAGAAACCCGTCATACCTTCCATCGACAGGTAGACGGTGGTTGCGTTCAGACGCTTAATAAGTGTTCAGCTCCTCGTCTAGTATCAAGGCGAGCTAGCGTCTGGGATCTAATATAGTTAACTCCTCTATGAGTAGTGTTTTGCTAGTGTAATTTGTTCGCAATGTAAACCCCTCCAAATCTTTAGCAAGCTTAGCTGCCTTGTAGTTCCACTATACCATCCTGCCGCTGGCTTTCCAACGCATAAAGTATGAGCCATACCTGAACTCCACCAGTGCATTGTGAAACAATCGTCTGCTTCCATCGTATAAACCACTATCGGTTTCAGACAGCAGGTAAGGACTCACCTGCGGAGAAGGGTTTATACATACTAACGGATTCTATTGGAGGGGAAGCACAATATGAATCAGCGGATACTCATGGTCTTGGGGCTGGTCTTCCTGATAATTGCGATTGGTGTAGTGGCTTTGGCAGTTTATGGAAGCGAAGACGGGCCAGCGGATGAAGAAACTCGATCTTCCTTTAATCCAGCAATCAGTGTGGCTGCATTTTTGCCTATAATCATCGCACTCTCGCAGATGCAGCGTCCCGAATATCCTGCTCAGCAGGTTTTCTACCAGTTGAGCCATGGTAAGATTGACACCCGTGAGAAGCGGATTGCGCCCTATCTCAGCAACCGCTTCCGGAGTAGCAGCCAACATGCCCGATTACTTCAGATTGATGCCTTAGCGGCGCTGCAAACAGCGAAAAGTGAAGCCGGCGACCCTACCACTATTGCGATCATTCTGCGGGATGGCGCTGAATACATCTGCCGGGTGGTTGAGCGCAACAAGCAAGTTGACGGCACGGGTTACGGCAAGTGGGTAGTCGACGAGATGCAAGGATCTGAACTCAACTAACTCATCAACTGTGTTACCGGCACCCCGGGAGTCTACTCTCGGGGTTTCGTGTATTCAGCTAGTTTGAGTTGGACCTGGACCGAAACATAGCAGGAAATGCAAAAGCCCGGAACCCCTCGCTATGGCATACTGATCTTAGTCCAAGTTTTGGAGGGATGGTCTGATGAGTAATGTAAAGGACGCAATCGAAAGGCGGTTGCAGGAAACGGGGTTGCCCGGGTTGAGCTTAGCGGTCGTGACATCTAGCAAGCTTGCCTGGAGTTCCGCCTTCGGTGCAGCTAACAAGACCACTAACGAACCGGTGTCCAACCAGCATTTGTTGCAGGCCTGCTCCATCAGCAAGTTCATCTCAGCGATACTGACTCTTAGAGTAGCAGAATGCTGCGGCGTTGACCTGGATGCAGACGTTAACCAGTATCTGACCAGCTGGCAGATGCCTCACTACAACCTAGCCCAGCCTGTTACACTGCGCAGCCTGCTCTGTCACCAGGCGGGCATACAGGACCCTGACGGAAGCTTCGATAGCCCGGAGCCAGGTGAGACTGCTCCGACCCCTTTGGACATCCTAACTGGGCGGAGTCGACTGCACCCAAAACTTGTGGTCCCGGAGCAGCTGCCCTATGCCGGCTTCGCCTATTCCGATGCCGGCTACTGTGTGGTAGAGCAAGCGCTGCAGGATATTACGGGTAAACCTTTCAGCATCTTGGCCAGAGAGCTCCTGTTTCAGCCGCTCGGGATTAGGGACTGCCGGTTTGAGCAACCCTTAAGCACTGATGAACCCGGGGTAGTGCTAGCCCGCGGTCATACACCTAGCAGCGAGGTGCTGCCAAGTGGCTATCCGGTCTATCCTTACCTGGCAGCAGCCGGGCTTTGGTGTACGCCAAGTGCTTTTGCGAAGGTCCTGGCAGAGCTAGTTCGCGCAGGCAAGGGCCAGAGCGAGGTACTGTCGCAGCAACTAGTGCAGGAGTTATTAGTTGAACCAGGTGCCAAGCACATTGGGCTTGGGAACTTCCGGTCGGGCTCGACCAGAAAAGACTTCGTCTTTCATCTAGGATGGGGGAAGGGGTTCCAGTGTGAGTTCCGGCTCTGGCCCGAGCAGGGGGACGGCGTCGTCGTTATGCTAAACGCTAATCCCGGAGTGGAGCAGAGTGAGTCATTGGTGGGAGAGACAGCTGCAATACTGACACGCGAGTTCGGTCTTGGACAATAACTAATAGCCACATAACACAAAAAGGTGAGCGCTTCCTGCTTCTCGTATAGTTAAGTAGGAGGTGGCTCACCTTTGGGTTGTTTAGGATACATTCAGCGGGCAGTTGATTTCATAGAGGAGAACCTGCAGCAGCGGATCAGCTTTGTGGATGTGGCACAAGCTGCCGGCTTCTCGCCCTTTCACTTTCAGCGCATCTTCTCAGGCGTTGCCGGAGAGTCAGTGACCGATTACATTCGCAGGAGACGCTTTGCTGCAGCAGCTAGACAACCTGGGGAGACCTATCAATATATCTTTGGCACTTACTTCCCACGCACTGGAAAGCGGACTCCAGATGCTCCCGACTTTGAGCTGTATGATCAGAGGTTCGACCCGGACGATCCCGCATCAGAAATGGAGATTTACATACCGATTGAACAGAAGTGACGCTTCTCGCGCTTTTGGCAACTGAAACAGGGCGGTAACAATTAACGCCTATAATTTATCGATGGAGGTGTAGCGATGAACAGGGTACTGGTGGTCGACGACGATATCAAGATAGCGCGGATCGTTGCGAAGTACCTGGCGAGTGCCGGATACGAGGCAATGGAAGCACATAATTGCGAGCAGGCCCTGCATGTACTTACAGACCACCCCATCTCTTTGCTGGTGCTGGATGTGATGCTGCCAGACCTATCAGGGCTTGAGCTCTGCTCCAAGCTGCGTGATGCGGCACCCGGCAGCTTCGCTACGCCTTCCGATATTCCAGTTTTGATGCTTTCAGCCCTTGGCCTCACCGACGATATTATTGCCGGTCTGCGCCTAGGTGCGGATGATTATATGGTCAAACCCTTTGAGCCACGTGAGTTGGTAGAGCGGGTAGGCGCATTGTTGCGCCGCTACGGGCGAGGGGTGGTGCGTAAGCCCAGAAAACGCTTGGGCAACCTGGAGATAGACCAGGCGGGTGAGGCCGTCTTTTGCCAGGGTGAACCTATTGGACTGACACGTAGGGAATACGCGCTGCTAAACTGCTTCTGCGAAAATCCGATGAATGTGCTCAGCCGTCAGCAGCTGCTGGACTTGGTCTGGGGCTGGGACTATGAGGGCAGTGAACGGGCGGTGGACCTCTGCGTGTTACGCCTGCGCAGTAAACTGGAAGAGGCGGGGGTATCAGGAGTACTTATCGAAACGGTTTGGGGCTCTGGCTACAAGCTGGTGCAGAAGGAGCAGGGAAGATGAGGAAGTCGTTGCTGGGCCGGTTCTTACTGGCATTTTCCGCGATACTGCTGGCCAATCTTGTGCTGGTCGTAGGGCTGACACTAAACCAATCACGGGCAGCTCTAGAGGCTGAATACCGTTACCGTTTAAATGCAGCTGCCGATAAGGCCATCACGGCCTATCTGCAACAGGGTCGCCAGATAGCTACTGGCGAATGGGCTCAGGTAACCAACAGCGCCGAGAGCAACCTAAGTAGCATCTACGTGGCAGTATGGAAACAGTCAGAGGCGCAGAACTCGCCGCCTCAGATGGCCTGGTCTGACAGGAAAGCTGCCAGTGTGATCGGTGATCATCGGCTGGGGCAGGTGCTGCGGGGCGGAACGGCATACTGGATGGATGGGGATAAAGCCTACACCGCGGTTTCGGTAAACGAACCGACAGAGGGCCAAGTGGTCTTGCTCATAGGACTGCCCAAGCCGGCACAGGCTCCGCTGTGGCACTATGGCCAGACTGCACTTTACACCCTGCTGGCAGTCAGTGTACCCACGCTGCTGCTGGCTTGGGCCTTCTTTGGACGGATTACGAGGCCGCTGTCGCAGATGGTGCAAATAGCAGATGCTGTAGCGGAAGGGGACTTCAGCCAGAGGGTTGGTTATACTGACGCAGATGAGGTTGGGACCTTGGGTAACGCCCTCAATCAGATGGCGCAACAGCTAGATACTTTGGACAAGACCAGGCGAACCTTTTTGGCAGGGGTCTCTCACGATTTGCGCACCCCACTCACGACTATCAAGGCCAATACCCAGGCCATGTTGGATCAAGTAATTACGACGGAAGAACAGCCGGATTTTCTCTCGTCCACCATCGAGGAAATCGACCGGCTGCGCGGCATGGTGGATAGCCTGATTGAGGCATCCAGTCCGGAAGCTATGAGTCTGAACAAGGCTGAGATAGACCTGTGTGCAATTCTGCATGACACCCTGAAACAGCTGCAGTTATGCGCTCAACAGGTAGGGGTACAGCTTGTAGGTGAGCTTGGCGACGGTATAATCGTCCTGGCGGACCAAAACAAGCTGCGTCGGGCATTGCTCAACATTCTGCACAACGCAATCCGTTTCTCGCCTGGTGGCTCTACGGTAAAGGTCAGTTCGCGCGCAGCCAATGGGTCAGCCTTAGTCACCGTGCAAGACAGTGGATGCGGCATAGGTTCCGAGCTCTGCGGTAAGGCCTTTGAACCTTTCGTAAAGGGGCAGGGGAGTAACGGCTCCGGGTTGGGACTGTACACGAGCAAGCAGATTGTGGCGGCACACCGGGGTGATATCTCCATCGAGTCAGCCGAGGGTATCGGCACAACCGTGACTATTTCCCTTCCACTCTCGGGCAGCTGAAATCTCCGTGAAACAATTGGGAGATATACTGAGGCCATAGTCGTAAAGACTTAGGCCTCATTTTGCTGCTTGGAGGGAGAAACATGCGCAGACTGTTCTTGTTTCTGATGCTGCTTATGCTTGCTTTAAGCCCGATACTGTCAGGCTGTACCGCATCTATGGCGAACCAGACAGACGTCCCGCTGCCACCGCTAAAGACTAAGGTCTGGGCCGACTCACTGAGGGTAGGTCCCCAAGATGCGCTCTTACAGCCATTGATACTGCCGCGGCGAACCAACCTAAGCGTCTCACAGCCCGTAGCGGTGGACGAAGGATACGTGGCATGTGGCCTCAGCTACAATACTGGTCCGGGAACGGTGGGTACTGTGGTGCGATACGACCTTACTGGCAAGGTGCTTTGGGAGTACCGACGCTCGCTTGAGCAGGGCGACTCGTATTATCACTATGTGGTAGGAAGAAGCGACGGCAGTATAGTCGCTGTCGGCAAGTGTTTGGATCGGGAGAACGCGGAGCAAGGGCTGGTCAGCGTGATTGACAAAGCAGGGAAGCTGCTTTGGGAGCGGCAGCTGGATTATCCCGATCGGAAGAACCTTGGTATCGCTATAGAGCGTTGTCTGGTCACCCCTGATGGAGGTGTTGTCACGCTGGCCTCGACCACCCTCTACAACGCGATCTTCGGCCGGGGATACAAGCCTCTAATCGTAGTGAAATATGATAATGATGGCGAACTGCTCTGGCAGCGTGAGTATGACTTTCAGGGATCAGTCTCTCCGCAAGCTTGTGCAGCGGCACCTGATGGCAGCCTATATGCTTCCGTCACTGTCTACCCGGACAAGTATGAGCAGGGGCATCGCGACCTGGTACTAAAGTTGGATGCGCAAGGTAGGCAAGTGTGGGAGAAGCAGCTGCAGAATGAGAGTTACATGTTCGCTGCTAAGGCGGTCTCCTTTGACCATGCCGGTAACCTGCTGCTTGCCTGTAAGGCTCACTACCTGGGCGAGGTCCCGGCGCCGAACCTGGCTTCCAGCCAGTTCCATGACGCTTATAGGCGATGGAGCTACCACCCGGCTGCTTTTCTGAAGCTCAGTCCAGACGGGAAGATACTTTGGGAGCACGCTGTTAACGGGCTATTTGGAGCTTCGGGGGTAAGTGTTTTCTCCGATGGAGAACTTGTTTACGCTCAAGTCACCCTCGTAGATGACGCAGTGCCGCCACCCATGCATTATAGCATCTCTGTCATGCCCCTTAACCGCGAATGTTTGCTAATGCTCGATCAAACCGGGCGCAGACTGGAGGCAGTGGACTTGCCGACTGAAGGGTTGGAACGTCCCTTGCTGGTACGGGTGGGCGGAGGTACCTTGGTTACTGCCGGTTTCCCTGAGCATGATAGCCCCGCAGGGCTTTCGTCAGAACGCCCACCTCTGCCTGTGCAAGGCATTCTGTTGTCAGCGAGTGGCCCATCGCC
>JAWLDB010000015.1:0-28153 GCA_041686915.1 Bacillota bacterium | reverse complement strand
TAGGAAACCATCAAAAAGGCCTCCTGCGTAGAGCGGGAGGCCTTAATCGTGCTAGTTCTCTAGCTTGGGCGGGCGGCGGTTTCCTGTCGCCTGTTCGTACGCGTACCCTAGCCTGATCAGAGTCGGTTCGCTGTAGGCGCTAGCGGTGAACGTGATTCCCAAGGGTCGGCCTTCAGCTGTATATCCTCCTGGGACCGTGATGGATGGGTATCCAGCCCTGGCGGCTACTCCTGCACCCCAGTTGGCGGGGAAGAGCAACGCATCCAGCTCATACTCCTTAAGTGCAAAATCGATGCCTTGGCCCTGACAGAGTCTTAGGTCCCGCAGACGAGCGCTAATGTATTCAGGCTCAGTCAGGGTACCGGATTTCTCTTCAGAAGCTGTCAGCAACGTCTGACCGTGTTTCAGAGCTAGCTCAGCATGCGAGTTATTGAACTCAATTACTTCCGCAAGGGAGTGCACTGGAACTTGTGAGGAGAGCCTCTGCAGATATGCGTTTAGATTAGGTTTGAACTCATAGACGAGCACGGTTGAATCAAACTTCTCTTTAGCAGCAGGGAAGGTAACCGGGTCAACTATGACTGCTCCGGCATCCTGTAGCGCAGCGATGGCTCTATTCATAATCTGCAGTCGTTCTTCGTCTAGGCGCTCGTAGTAGATCGGACGCGGAATCCCAATACGGGCACCCCTCAGTCCATCTCTATTCAGGAACCGAGTATAATCCGTATGGTATCTACCAAGGCTCGTTGCGGTCACCGGGTCGCGCTCATCGCACCCGACAATAGCTCCTAGAACCAGGGCAGCATCCCTAACAGTACGCGCCATTGGTCCAGCCGTGTCCTGACTATGGGCGATTGGGATGATGCCGTATCGGCTGACCAACCCGACGGTCGGTTTGATGCCTACCAGAGAGTTGGAGCTGGCTGGGCTCAAGATGGAGCCGGAGGTCTCAGTACCGATAGCGGCAGCTACCAGGTTTGCAGCAACCGCCGAGCCGGACCCGGAGCTGGACCCGCCAACGTCGAACTTGCCTGGGCCGTAGGGGTTAAGTACCTGGCCTCCGCGAGAACTGAAACCGTTTGGCATGTTATGAGTCATGAAGTTGGCCCATTCGGTCATGTTTGCCTTTCCCAGAATGATTGCACCCGCCTTCCGGAGCTGAGAGGCAACAAAGGAGTCCTCAGAGGCATAGGAGTTGGCTAGAGCCATAGACCCAGCACTGGTGTGCATCTTGTCTGCCGTATCAATATTGTCTTTCACCAACACGGGGATGCCGTGCAAGGGGCCTCTTGGTCCACTGCGCTCCCGTTCCCGGTCTAAGGCTCCGGCGACATGAATTGCATCTGGGTTAATCTCCAGTATCGAGTTAAGGCATGGGCCCGCTTTGTCGTAGCGGGCGATGCGCTCCAGATACATTAGCACCAGTTGTTTTGCAGTTAGCCTACCCTCTGCCATTGCCCCCTGCAACTGGTCAATCGACGCTTCCTCCAGCGCCAGGCAGTCAAAACTCTTTCTTTCCACTAGTTCACCCTCCCAGTCGTAATTCACATGCAGCGTTATCTTTAGTGATTTATTCAGCGTATCGAAGAATTCTTCCTGCCCGCTCCTTTCACCAACAGAGAAAGAGCCATGCTTCCAGTATTGACCAACTGATTCCCGAGGTATGAGGATGGAGAAACTGGTTGCATGGCGCGGTCTGCAACAATCAAGCGGTGACTTATTAAGCGACTTGGCTGACTGGTATAGGTTGTGTAAGGCGGGCGGTTTGCTCTAAGGAAGTATGGTTCGGGTTAAAGAGGATTCTGCCAGTGGATGGCAAATAGCTTCTTAGTAACTAGATCTTTAGGGCGAGAAGTATTCTGCCGGAAGGAGTGTAGACATGTATCAGGAACAGATGGAGTCACGTATTCAAAAGGTGCTGACAGAGCACGATTTCCAAGGGACGGTCTTAGTATCCCGTTCCGGTCAGGTCGTGCTGGAAGCAGGTTATGGCCTTGCCAACCTGGAATGGGGAGTTCAGAACACGGCTGATACAAAGTTCATCATAGCATCCCTAACCAAACAGTTCACCTCGATGCTAATAATGATCCTGCAGGAGCAAGGGATGGTGGGGCTGGAGAGTCATCTGAGCAGCCATCTGCCCTGGTATTGCCGGGATACAGGCGAGCGGGTCACGATACATCACTTGCTGACCCATACATCCGGTATTCCAAACTACACCGACTTACCAGGCTTCATGGAAACTGCTCTGCGCAAGAGCTTCACGTCCAGAGAGTTCATTGAGCAGTATTGTAGTGGTGATCTGCGGTTTGAGCCCGGGACAGCCTACGAGTATAGTAATTCAGGCTACTATTTGCTCGGCGCAGTGATTGAGGCGGTCACCGGCAAATCTTATGCTCAGGCGCTGGATGATTTAATCCTTAAGCCACTAGGGATGCATGATACCGGCTACTACCAACCTGACGATTTACTGCAAAAGAGGGCAGATGGCTATATCCCGACAACTACTAGTCATACAAAAGCTCCGTTTATAGATTCGTCGGTAATCTATGCGGCAGGCGCCATGTACTCAACAGTTAGGGATCTGTTCATATGGGACCAGTCATTTTACCAACACAAGCTCATCTCTGAAGAAAGCACAAAGCTTGTCTTTACGCCTGGCAAAGGCAACTATGGCTATGGTTGGGGAGTTGCAACGGCAGCGACCTCCGAGGTTAAGGACTTCTTGGCCAACCCGGCCAGCTTTAGCACCGGACATCCAGAACAAGCCCGCCTGATGGCCAGACATGAAGGAGGACACCCGGGGTACCATAGTTTGATCCTACGTGAGATGGCTGGGCGACACTTGGTGGTGCTTCTGTCCAATTACGTTGGATACAACTTGGGCGCTATAGCGGCAGGTATTCTCGAGATTGTGTCCAACTAGACTGCTAAAACCTGCAGATCGCGGGTACCAATACTACTGGCGATAGTTTGAAGGGGGCGAACATATGGACTTATTAGAGATTATGCAGCAAAGGCGTAGTGTCAGGTCATTCAAGCAGCAAGCAATACCAGAAACTATCTTACACCAGATTCAGCAGGCTGGCAGAATAGCGGCCACTTCACGCAACAAACAAGCCAGGCGCTTTGTGTTGGTAACTGATGACCAGTTGAAGGCGCAGTTACAACAGGAAGCCAAGATGCAGGACTTCGTTAAAGACACTGGAGTACTAGTTGTTGGTGTGGCGACCAATAAAGAAAGCATGGGCTCTGTCTATGACGTTGTAATTTCTCTTAGCCAGATGGAAATGATGGCTGTCAATCATGGATTAGGCACCTGTTGGCTAGGAGTTTACGATGCTGAGGTTGCTTCCCGATTGCTTGGCATACCGGGCGACGCCAAAATTGCCAGTATGATGGCCATCGGTTATCCAGCCGATGAGGCCAGCCACAAAGAGAAGCTTCCGGAAGAAGAACTATTCAGCTATAACCGCTATCGCTGATATGTCGAGCCGGGCTCTAGAGGCCCGGCTCTTTCATCCCAACCGAAAGGAGTGATTGCATGGCCATTAAGGCGACAGGTGGGTCGGGGAGACCGCTAGCTGCCTTGAAGCATAAGAACTTCCGGTTGTTTTGGTCAGGGCAGTGTGTGTCGCTGATTGGCACCTGGATCCAAAGAGCCAGCCAGGCCTGGCTGGTTCTGATGATAACGGATTCGCCCTTCTTGCTGGGGCTGGTTGGAGCCATGCAGTTTGTACCTGTACTGCTGCTCAGTCTGGTGGCGGGGGTAGTTGCCGATCGTGTCTCCAAACGTAAGTTAGTGCTTTGGATGCAGTTTGCCTTAGGTATCCAGGCGTTTATCCTTTCAGCGCTTGTATACACAGGTCGAGTGCAATATTGGCACATACTGGTGTTAGCAACCCTGCAGGGCATTTGTACCGCTTTTGACCAACCCACGCGTCAGTCGTTTATCGTAGAGATGGTCGGTAAAGACGATCTGATGAACGCAATAGCACTGAACTCCGCTATCTTCAATGCGGCTCGCATCATTGGACCCGCCATCGGTGGCTTCTCAATGGACCTTTTCGGGCCTGCCATGGCCTTCCTGCTGAATGGGCTGAGTTACATGTTTGTAGTGGGAGCCTTGTCGCTGATGAAGGTGGAAGGCAAGAACCCGGCCCGCAAAGAACGAAACTTCCGCCAGGATATTCTGGAAGGCCTGCGCTATGCCCGTCAGACCCCGCTCATTCGTGACACTCTAGTACTAGTGGGGTTGCTTGGCGTTACCGCTCGCAATCTAAGCATTCTGGTGCCAGTTTTGGCCAAGGATGCTTTGCAGCTATCAGCTTCCGGCTACGGAGTACTAATGTCCTTTATGGGAGCAGGAGCTTTACTTGGCGCTATGAGTTTAGCCTGGTTTTCGCACCGTGGCCCTCTGCGATCCGTGTTATACGGTGGCGCGCTGGCTTTGACTGTGCTTGAGGTAGCGGCTGCATTTCCCGGAACGTATTGGACAGCTTGTCTTTTGCTGTTCTTTATCGGCTGGGCAAACATTACCTATGGGGCCACAGCCAACTCAAGCTTGCAGGTAAATACGCCCGACCATTTAAGAGGCAGGGTGATGAGTCTATACTCGCTTCTGAACGGGGGATCGAGTCCCATAGGAAACATATTTGCAGGTACTATGACGGGTGCATACGGAGCTTTTGGGGGCTTTCTGGCCTGTGGGGGTACAGGGTTATTGGCTACCGTTGGACTCTGGTGGATGGAGCGCAAGCGGGGTGCAATTACTGAACCGGCTGCCGAAGCAGAAACGGGTACATAATGTGCTAAAGGGCTGCCACTGGCAGCCCTTGTATTTTGGCTTGGTATGCATCTAGAAGGTCGGTGCCTCGACCTGTTGATGCAGATCGACAGCTAGCCTGGCTAGTCAAATCTGGCTGCTAACTCTCGCTTATCGCTTAGTCACTTTATCTTATCAGGCGCGCGGGCAACGTAATTACCCAGCGCATCAGTTCCAGTACACTGTCAACAGCTACACCCAGGAAGCGGAAAGGCAACAATAACACCCACACAAAGGGGTAAAGCACGACAAAAAGCAGGGCCAAAGGCCAGCAGAGTACTAGCAATATGGTCCATAGCAGACAACCCATTAACAATCACCTCTCCTTGGTTCAACTTTCCATGCAGGTTCCTTACAGTATATGCTGCTAATTATTACGTTTCGTTAGCTCAACAGTTTCACCTGTTCTTTTCTTGGATCCGCCTCAAAAAATATTTTGGCGTTTCTCTTGCCAGGGACAACCAGTATGTACTAGAATGTGGTCAAACGTCAAAATAAATTTTGGCATGGGAGATGGTTTGAGTGCGTTTGGCGGCATTTCGTCCCTTGTTGCGGAACAGACAATTTATGTTGCTTTGGGTGGGCCAAGCAATCTCCAATCTGGGAGATGCGGTTTTCCGGATAGCGCTACTGATATTGGTTACAGAGGTCAGCAGCTCTCCGGTGGCGCTGACCATTGTACTGGTCTCGCAGTCGTTGCCTGTAATCCTGCTCGGCCCGATCGCCGGAGTATTTATAGACCGTTGGGACAGGCGGAAGGTAATGTTGGTCTCAGATCTGCTGAGAGCGATGGTTGTGCTCTTGTTTATCTGGAGTAACAACATGGCCACAATGATCATCTTCGCCGCACTGCTTTCCGTTCTAAGCACGTTTTTTACGCCCGCCCGGATGTCTCTAGTGCCGGACGTGGTAGGCAAAGAGCACTTTCTGGCAGCGAGCAGTTTGACTGAGAGTACCATGTATGTCGTCTCTCTAGCCGGGCCGGCCTTGGGGGGTATGCTAGTTGGTATGCTTGGCACTGGTGTGGCTTTTTGGTTTGACTCCGCTACTTTCCTCGCTTCGGCAGCCTGCATGTTTATGATGGGCTCCGTTTGTCGGACATCCGGATCAAAGCAAAGGAATAGCAGCTTCAGGCATGATCTATCTGCCGGCATGCAGGTGATATGGGATAGTCAGGTATTGAAGTTTGTGATAGCCTCGTTCTGCCTGGTACTGGTCGTGTTTGGGGGTCTGAATGTGCTGCTGGTAGACTACGTACGCAATGGCCTTCAGGCCTCCCCTCGGCAGTTTGGCGTTATGGAGAGCTGCATGTTTGCTGGAGTGCTCATTTCCACCCTACTTGTAGGTGCATACGGCCAGTCCGTGCGTAAAGGAACTCTCATTTTCCGCTCGCTGACAGTGATGGGCTTGGTAACAACCGTTTACTTCTTCCGGCCCTCACTCCTGACTGTTTACGTCTGGGCGTTCATGCTGGGCGCCGCTGATGGACCTACCAGCCTGCCTGTGCACTTGTTGATGGTAGAGTCTACGACAAGCGAACTAAGGGGACGGGTGATGAGTGTTTTCGGTTCGCTCGTGAGGGTGGCAGGTGTTGTCGGTGTGAGCCTGTCGGGGGTGCTGGCGGCGCGCTTTGGTAGTGACCTGGTACTGGCAGCCGGCGGTTTGCTACTAGCCGTCGTTGGGTTGCTAGCGCAGTTCCACCCAGCCTATGCTAAGTTGAACGCGGTCAGGGATCCACAGGATCAGCCACAGGCAGCCGATTGAGTGGTATAATCAGATTAAGTGATGCCCAATTGCTGGAGGTATAAGCAGTGCAGGACTTTATGCTATTAAGAGACCACTCGGTGTTCAAGGCTCTGGCACACCCACTACGCCTGCAGGTCTTGGAGAAGCTGGTAGAAAGCCCAGCGAGTGTTAACCAGCTGGCGAACCAGATGCAGGAAGTGCATGCCAAACTGTTCTATCACGTCAAGGAGTTGGAGAAACAAGGCTTGGTAGTGCAGGTTGGGGAACAGCTGAAGAACGGCATCACGGAGAAATTCTACCGTGCGGCCGCCCGTACGTTTTTCGTGGGCCAGTCGCTAGGGAAATACACCGACGTGGAGCAAGCTGCTGAACAGGCGGTCGAGGCGGATATCCTGCGAAAACGAAGGCAGGATGTTCTGCAGGTGGATAATCGGCAAGTTGCGAGGAACTTGGTGAGAGACGCACTACAGGTCCGCGCCGGAGAAAAAGTCGTATTGGAAGGGGCCAGCTACCAGCAGGAGCTGCTAAAGGCGATGCTGATGGAGTGCCGCTTGGTTGGGGCTGAGGCATTCATCCGCTTGATGGATAGCAGTATGGTACTGGAGATGGTAGACGAACTCACGGTCGAGCAACTAGCGGTGGCACCGCCGTTCACTACCCTGCTATATGGCTGCACTGACCTATGGGTCTCTTTTGACGCGGTACCGTCGCAGACAGCGTTCTCCGCTGTGGCTCCGGACAAACTGCAGGCCCTGGTCGCTGGCGAGCTAAAAGCATATCAGTTAGGGCCAAAGCGTTTTGCTTCCGTGATTTTGGGCTATCCCACCCCCGAGCGGGCGGCTGAGCTTGATATGGGATATCCAGCCCTACACGATAGCTTCTGGCAAGCGATGAGTGTCAGTGTTGATGAGCTACAGCAAGCTGCATCCCAGTTGAGCCAAAAACTCTCAAGCCGAGCGCAGGTAGTGGTTCAGAGCCAGCAAGATTGGCAGCTAAGCTTCTCCTGTGCGACCAGCGAGCCGGTGTCAGTGAATGATGGCGTCCTGGATAGGAGTAAAGTGACAGAGGAAAGCCTAACTGACTTGTCCCTGCCTGGCGGGCAGCTTAATGTATACCCTTCTCCAAACAGTGTAGAAGGCACGTTCTTGGTCCCTAGGTTGGTACACAGCCTGGGTGTGATTAAGGATCTGCGGTTAGTGGTTAGAGAAGGCAGATTGGTAGATTGGCGCGCCGGACAGGGAACAGACCTATTTCCGAAGATACTCGACCTGTACGGGCAACCTGACCAAGTCTGCGGTGTGAGCCTTGGCTTCAACCCTAGGTTAAGGCAGTTGACCGGCTACAAACACCTTGACCCCGTGACTGAGGGAGCAGTCGGACTCGCGCTGGGTATACTACAGCCAGAGAGCGGTTCCAGAGTACCGCTATGGTTATATGGCGAACAAGCTGAAATCAGATAAAAACTAGGGAGGCGATCAATTTGCAGAATGGACTGGAATTACTACACAAACGCAGGAGCATCAGAAAGTACACTTCAGAGCCGGTAAGCAAGGCAGATATCGAGGCAATGCTGAAGGCAGCTATGGCTGCCCCTTCCGCCAGTAACAAGCAGCCTTGGAACTTTGTCCTAGTTCAAGAGCGCAGCATGTTGGACCAATTGGCAGAGGTGCATAACTACGCTAAGATGCTGAAAGAAGCCTCAGCTTGTATCGTTGTCTGCGGGGACACTTCCAACAAGTACTGGGAGCAGGATTGCTCGGCAGCGACTCAGAACATACTGTTGGCGGCAACAGCACTCGGGCTCGGCTCTGTTTGGCTGGGAATCCATCCAAATGCAGAACCGGTACAGAAAGTTTCTGAGTGGCTGAAAATTGGTTCCACCTACGTACCGCTCTGCCTGATTGCCATCGGGCACCCGGCGGAAGAGAAGGGACCCAGCGACCGGTACGATGAAAGTAAGGTCCATTACGAGCAGTGGTAAACAAAAAAGCAGTCTTGACTAAGAGCAAGGCTGCTTTTTTCCTCAGTTTACTTCCCCGCTAGGGCATCCTGTATTGCGCTTAGGATGGCCTTCGAGCTATAGGTTGCTCCTGATACCAGGTCAACCTGCAGCGTCTGATCAGAAAGCACACTCTCAGTTATCTTCTCGGCCGCCTTCCCTCGTCCGTTATTGTGTTGCAAAATGTTAATCGCACTAATCCGTCCATTTTGCACAGTGACCTTCGTCCGAACGGCGATAATTCCCCAGTCGCAGCTTCCTTCATAGGCCCCGTCTGGCACTTCTGATAGCTGGAAATCCCCAAAAACGACGGAATTTGCTTTTTCCTGCAACTCACGCGACATGGCAGAGAACTCCCGGGTGAGTTTAACACCCATGAACACCGCCATGATCAGAAAAAATGTCCCTATCACGAGCAATGTGCGCTTCACAACCGATCAACTCCCTTCAGTATTGAATCAAGGGCCAAATCGACTTGGTCCAGTAGTTGTTCCATAGTTGTGTCCATTCTTCTGTTCACATGGAAGAGCAGAGCTCCGTTGACGGTAAAACCAATCAGGATGCTTAACGAAGGTATATCCTCTACACGGATAGTGCCTTCCGCAACACATTGTGTCAGGACTGTAGTCAACGAGTTGAGGAACAATGGTTGGCTCAGCGCATCCGCTACTTCCGGAGGAGCATCGCCCAGGTCCGTCATAAACATGAACTGAAAGCTATAAGGATGCTCGGCAAAGAACTTGGTATATGCCCGGCAAGCTTGCCTTAGCTTCCTTGCACCGGTGGGTCCAGGGAGGACGTCGGCCCGAACCAGTGATGTCAGGCGATTGAAATACTCTGGCACACAATGCCACAGCAGATGATTGATATCCCGGAAATAGTTATAGATAGTGGCGTAAGAGTAGCCAGCCAGCTCAGCAACTTTACGTGCGCTGACGGCTGCTACGCCCTCGTTATCGATGATTTCAACAGCGGCATTAATGAAGTACTCCATCATCCTTTGCCGCTGTAACTCTTTGTTCGTCATGCCTGCACTGCACCTACCAGTGAGTTGAGTGCGTCCTCGTTGAGGCGCGAGAAGCTTTCAGTGAGGCCAACCTTCTTAAGCAGAGCCTTGATCAGAAAGTTATGCTTCTCTAAGATTACAGCGCCACCTAGCACGGCGCTCACTGAAGCGTGCGAGGTCAGTTCAGCAGGGAAGGCCGCGTTAAGCTGATCCACAGCTTCCTGACCCTCGCGAGCGCAGCAGATAAACAGCCCAAGGCGTTTGCTCAGCAAAGCAGTCTGGTTCTCTGTGCAGAATTTCTTCAAGTTGGCCGGCAATGATCCCGCAAAGATAGGTCCTCCAACGATGACCTTATCATAGCTGTTCAAGTTTGGTTTTGACTTGCCAATGTCAACCAAATCGGCCCCAACTCTCTGCGCTAGCGCAGCTGCAGCCCTAGCGGTACTACCATAACGGCTGGAAAAAATCACGACTGACTTCATCTTCTACCCACTCCTTAACGGCGTCAAATACATTAACAGTGTTAATGTCATGAACAGTATAAACCCGTGGCGAACAGCTGTCAACACCTAAACTGGGATTTTTATCATTTAAACCAATGTTCGTTGCAGCAGCATTTCTCCTCGGTTATCCACACCGCAATAAGCACAAGCTAATCAGGGACTGCTGTACACAGCAGTTTAAACTAATGATTAGGAGGAGTGCACTGATGAAAAGAACTCGCATTGTTTTCATTGGACTTATTGCGCTATTAGTGCTGGCAAGTGTGGTATTAGGTGCATGTGCAAGAACCAAGTACAAGGCGGGTACCTATGAGGGTGCAAGCGACAAGCGGGCATACGGATACGAGACTGCGGAAGTCACCACTGATGCCAACAAAATCACCCAAGTTGTATTGCATCGCCGGACGGCTGAGGGCGAAATTGTAGATTATGAGAAGTACAATGGTACCGGCGGGCGTCCAGATTTGAAGCAGTATCGACTTGACCTGGCACAGCAAATGCTTGATAAGCAATCCGCAGAGGTGGATAATATTTCTGGCGCAACAGACAGTGTAAATGGTTGGGTCACTGCAGTTAAGCAGGCCTTGGAAAAGGCAGCAAACAAGTAAGTCAAGCAGGGTACTGCAGGATTTGCAGCAGGTTTCGAGAACATAATAGCGGGGTCAAAACCCCGCTTTTTTATATGATTAGGGTAAGGAGTGTCGCCAATGCAAAAGTGGGAACTGGATACGCCTGCGCTACTGGTTGATGTGGGAGCACTAGAACAAAACATTAAGGATATGCAAAGCATAGCAAATGAGGCTGGTGTTGCTTTAAGGCCGCATACCAAGACCCATAGAACGCCTGCTTTAGCTCGTATGCAGGTTGCAGCAGGGGCTCAAGGCATTACAGTGGCGAAGGTTGGTGAGGCAGAAGTGATGGCTGCCGAAGGGATAAACGATATCTTCATCGCCAACGAAATTGTGGGGGAGAGGAAACTGGAGCGGTTACGTGACCTGGCTCGACTGGTGAAGATTAGCGTTGGTGTGGATAACGCAGAACAGGTGCAGGCGCTCTCACAGGCTTTCTGCAAAGAGGCTAATCCCATGGACGTGCTAATCGAGATTGAGGTAGGAGAAAACCGTTCAGGCTTGTTGCCAGGACCGGCCCTAGTCGAGCTGGCTCGCCTGATTTCTCAGACACACGGTGTCCATCTGAAGGGCATCTTCTCTCATGAGGGCCATTCCTACGGGGCGGCAACAGTAGACGAGTGTGCTGCGTTGGCAAAACAGAGCCAGGAAGACACTCTGCAAGCTGCTCAGCTGATCAGGGACGCGGGCATCGCAGTTGGCACCGTTAGTATAGGCTCAACCCCGTCACTGCTGCTCGGCAAGCTGTTACCCGGCATCACCGAGATCCGTCCAGGAACTTATGTTTTGATGGATGCTGCGCAGGGAGCTGCCATCAAGGACTTAGGTAGGTGCGCAGCCACCATATTGGCCACCGTTGTCAGCAAACCGACTGAAGAACGTGTGGTACTGGACACCGGGGTCAAAGCCCTCACGGCGTTCACGCGTGATCAAGGGATTTGCCTTACGCCCGGCTATGGGCTGCTAAAGGGTACTGATTTGCGTTTGAGCAAACTCTATGACGAGCACGGACTAATCATTGATAGATCGCTCAACCAGCAGCTGCACATTGGAGATAAGATAGAGATTATCCCTAACCACATTTGCCCAACCTGTAATCTTTATGACCGCATGTATTTGGTCAGGCAGGATGAAGTCATCGATGAGCTACCCATCTTGTGCAGGGGAAAATCTCAGTAGTAATTACAGTTCGGTTACACCGTGCTACTCTCTGGAACTGTCATCCAGTAAATACGTCTAACTGGGTGAGATTAACTGAGGGGGTAGGATTATGGCGCGTAAAACAAATGTTATGATACTGACAGCCGTTGTTGCTTGTTTGGTATATATCTGGTTCGCCTTTATCCAGCAGCCAGCCCCCCGGGCTATCGTTTGGCAGAACCGGATCTATACTCAGCGTGAGCAGGCACCAGTGCAGCTTCAGTCAGACCTGATAGCATCACTTGAGCAGATACTCATTGGGGAGAAGACGTTCTACATGCAGCATGAAGCTGCGACAGGGCTCGTTTCACCGCTAGAGTTGTTTCTGCCAGCGGGTGAGGGCAGATACTACGTATACGAGCGCGATCTGGACAAAGACGAGCTGCTGGTTCGCAAACCAAACATCTACCTTTACTCTGATGAGCCGACTGCTTTCAATGTGAAGTTGACTCTGGACGGCGTGTTAACGGCAAGTGATCCTGTGTATACCCCGACTGGTTGGAGCGGAGTGACCTACAAGGACGGTATGATTAACCGCAGTATTCCTTATCTTTTCTATGAGTTTGCCACCAGCCAGACATTCAGTCAGCAGTATGGTTGGTGTATTCCGACTAGTGACTTTCGTGATTGGTGTGAACAGGAGCTCGCAGCTATGGGGCTGAACGAGCGGGAACGGGCCGACTTCGCTGACTACTGGCTGAAGGTACTACCTGACAGTCCTTATATCAAGATCTTTCTGCAACCCAGGTCTCTGGTAGAGAAGGTGTCGAAACTGCATGTCTCACCAGCGCCTGACGCCGTGCTACGGTTGTTCTTCTACGTGGTGCCCGTCGGTGAATACGAGGAGATTTCTCGTCCGCATACCATGCCGTTTACTCGCCAAGGTTTTACTCTGGTGGAGTGGGGCGTTATCATTAAATAGAAGTAAGCAAACCCCGAGCCGTATGATTTGGCTCGGGGTTTTTGGTTGGGTGGGCAGCTTTCTACCACCTATAATCATAGCCGATGCAGACCTTTGGATCTTCCGCTCCGTCCCTGCGAACGCGATAGAGCTGCTCGATTTCCTCAAGCTTCTCCATAGCGCAGGTTCCATAGATGAATGCCGGACTAACCCCATCCTTGGAGTGCATCTCCTGTACAAGGTGCTTGGGCAGGCCCATGTAAAACTGCCAGTGTCGCTCCAGCTCCTGCATGCCCACATGCTGATAGAAGCTTCTCGCACGCTCATCCATCGACCAGAACTCCATCCGCCTGATACTGCGCTCTGTTAGCCAACCCTTTGCGTGCTCGAGCATATCGCGGGCTATGCCCAGCCCCTGACAGTCAGGCCTGACTCCAAACTCCCAGACAAAGCCACAGCAGGTGTGCTTGCCATGACCTAGTTCTTCAGGCTCAGACTCGATTTCCACGTCCATGAAACCAACTATTTCTCCGTTAAGCTCTGCTACCAGCTCCAGTGCTGGGCGCTTGTAGCGTGGCTTGGCATGGTGCAGGGCAACCCAGGCATCCGAAGTTACGGCTGTCTGGGCCCAGGTGTTGATCCACTCTGCAGCATCATCTTCTCTGTACGGCCTTAGGATCAAATCTCCAAAGCTCGGATAGCTCTGTGCGGGGGACCACTTCCGCTCCCAGCTGTCTCCAAAGGTGATCTCGCTAAGCGGTTTGCGCGGTCGGCGCTTCTCCTCTGCCGGATAACCCAGCGGCATCAGGAAGTAACAACGGACATTCTCAGGCAGACCAAGAATATTGCTGCACTCGTTGATATCCATATAACCAATCCAGCAAGTCCCAAGCCCATGAGCGGCGGCGGCCAGCTGAATGTGAGCTCCAGGGATCAAAGGAGTGGCGTTGCAGAACAGCAAGGCCATATGATAGGGATTGGGGCAGCTGCTGAACCAACTGAAAGCTTCCTTACCCCATCGGAGCTTGTTCACCTCGCGGCTGAAATCGCTTTCTTCTTCAGGCTTGTATAGCCTGGCGCAGCATGCAATCACCACAGGTGCTTCAGCAATCCACATCTGATTGCCCGCAGCCTTGGCCAGTGCCTCACGCTTATCCGGATCCGTCACAATGCCGAATACATGACCCTGGCCGTTGCCGCCGGACGGGGTCCAGCGAGCCGACTCCATGATTTGGTGCAGGATATGCTCTGGAATAGGATCACGCTTGAACGACCGCACGGAACGTCGGTTATAGATGGTGTTAAATAGGCTCTTCATGTTTCTCCTCCTTGATTTGGTCTTCACGCCACCCAGACAAACAAAAAACCGCCTGCGCATGCGGCGGTATCGTCACAAAGAGCTTGTGCCGGGACCGCCAAGAATTCGTCGCAGACAGTCCAAGCGTCAGGGTAGCAAAACTAAGCCCAAGGCAACCTAGCCTTAAGCTCCTTGCCAACTTCCTGAACGCCAGGCCCTGCCCAGCTCGAATCCTTGCCGATCCATCAACTCCTTGGTCTATTCTGCTGTTATCATATGCCAAGTTCTGGCGAGCGTCAAGGGTAAAGAACGATTGTAGGGACGCAGTACGAGTCACCGGGACGGACTCTTGTCCCATCCGGTCGTAGGGACGCGGCATGCCGCGTCCGGGAGCGCTATCCAGGCACCAGGGCGCGTGCAGGCACTGGCTGGGTACTGGCTTTCGGACAGGATAGCAAATGAATGAGCTGCGTCTCCTCGGCAGCCTGCAAAACTCGGCTGCGCCTCAAACAGTTGCAGGCATCGCCGTCGTCTCCTCGCTCCATTTAATTGAACTTAGCCGACGCACCGCCTTAGTGCCATGCAGCCCCTGCCTCTCCTGAGTCTGAGTCACGGGGACGGACTTCTGACTCACCCGTTTCGTATGGACGAGGCATGCCGCATTCGAGTGGCTGGTTCGCGTTACTCTTTGATATGCTTGGATACTTCTCTGCGAAGGCGCAACTCCACGAAAGTGTACGTAGCAAGGCCAATGAGAAACAGCAGGCCGGTAAGCCTAGCTTCTTTCTGGCTAGTCGACACAACGGCGGAACTGAACGTTATAGTCATCATCGCCCAGAAGCCGTATTGGGCTGCCCGCTGGGCGACTGATGCCGTACGCTCGTCAGCGTTCTCGTCAACGGCATGTTTGTCCTCCCATACCAAAAGGAGGATGTAGCGAACCCCAATAACTAGGAGATAGGCAATTGCAGGCCAATAGCGGATAGAGAACCCGCTTTCAGGAGGGTAGATGCGTAGAAGCACTCCCATAGCTGCGATTGCTATCAAGGTAGGGATTAGGACCCTCTGAGCCTTAGTGGACCTGTCGGTGAACATCTTCTCTAACCCCCTTAGCTTCCTAACAGGAAGGCTTACGTAAACCGGTGTGAGACGTTCTGCGCGCAATGCAGGCAGGGTTTCGGTCTGCACTACGCTCCGATTCTTAACCTGATTTCAGTAAAGACATACACAACTAGCCCTAGACTGTACAGGAAAATGAGAAGTTGGAATGAATCCATGTATTCCAGAAGACCGTTCGGGATCCATATGAAAAAGAAAGCAATCGACATCAATGTCCAAAAAGCACTATGAGCTGCCTGATGAGCAATGGATCTTGTGCGTTCATCGGCATCTTCGTTTAAGCCGTGCTTGCCATCTATATAGTGCAGGATTAGGTTACGCACCAACCATATGGCGCAGAAGATGGCTGAAAACGTACATACCGGCAGCCAGCGACCCCTATCCAGGTATACCACTGCTCCTACAACAATAGTGAAAGCGAGCAGACTGGCTATCTGCTTGATCGTCAGACTTCTGTCTCTGAAAATCATCATGTGACCTCCTACACGTTTCTCTTCAGTCACAGCTCCGTAGTTCATAGGCAACCACCCTATACCTGCTCATCATCCAGCCAGAAAATCTCTTCCAGCGGTTGCTTGAAGAACCGGGCGATTTTCAAGGCCAAAGCAATAGACGGCATGTATTTGCCGTTCTCTATGGCCATGATGCTATGTCGGGTAACCCCCAGGGCCTGTGCCAGATGCTCCTGGGACAGATCGGCCATCATCCTCAGCAACTTTAGTTTGTTTTGCACCTCGCCCGAGCCCATTGTTGCACCTTCTCTATGTATAGTATACTAAACATATAGTATAGTGTGCTTAACTATATGTCAATATGTCCCTATTAAGACACGGCGTGCCGTGTCTTCACGGCTAGGGGATGCAGACAGGCGGGATAGGTTTGAGCGCGTAATGAAAAGAGGTCACGCGTTGGCGTGACCCCTCTTCAAACTATCATTCCCTATGCCAAGTGATACTTGAACCAAGCCAAAATCCGCTTGTAGCGGTCTTCCTTATGCCTTGGCTGCGCGACGCCGTGGAACTCGCCTGGATAGCGCACCATTACGGCTGGTTTGCCTTGCCTGCGCAGAGCGGTGAAGAATTGCTCGGTCTGCTCAATCGGACAGCGCAGGTCGTTCTCTCCATGCATGAACAACACCGGTGTGTTCACTTGATGAGCAAAGTGGATGGCTGAACGCTTCAGTAGCTTGTCGGGATCATTCCAGGGTGTACCACCAAAGTGGTGCTCACCGAAGAAATACCCTATATCGCTGCTGCCGTAGAAGCTATGACGGTTGCCAACAATGGCGCCTGGTAACGCTGCCTTGAAGCGGTTGGTTTGGGTAATCGTCCAGCTGGTCATGAATCCGCCATAGCTCCAGCCCATTATTCCTAGCCGTTCCTCGTCTGCAATGCCCTCTGCCACCAGGTGGTCTACCCCAAGCATCAGGTCGCCGTAGTCACTGCCGCCCCAGTCGCCGACTACGGCATAAGCGAAGCCCTGACCATAGCTCTGACTGCCCCGGGGATTGGCGTAGAAGACGGCAATCCCGTTAGTTGCCTGAATCTGTGCCTGGAACATGAAGCTTGAACCGTAGACCCCATGCGGCCCGCCGTGGATTAAGAGCACGGTGGGGAGGGGGGTGCTATTATCCCAATCTGGAGGAGTCAGCAACCAGCCATCAATGTCCCAGTCCTGGTCTCCGTTGAAGGTAAGGCGTTGGCATGGGGCTACCAAGCAATCTTCATATATACGAGAGTTGAACTGAGTCAACTGCTTCTCAACATCACGCTGTAACAGATAGAGCTCATCTGCCTCTGTCGGGCTGCCAATCTGCATGACTACCGCGCCACACTTGCAGAGGTCAAAAGCGCTGACGGTACGCATGGGATCCTGCCAGTGAACATCAATTACACCTGTGTTGATGTCCAGTTTGCCTATGCAGGTGGCTCCTGCATTACCATATAGGAAGCCGACAGTCTCGGCATCTTTCCACTGCACGGCTGTATTTCCTGAAGCGTAGCGCACATCTGAAGTCGGCAAGCTGCCAACTGGTCGGTCCAGCTCCGCTGTCAGGTTGCGTGCAACTTTGGCCCGCAACTCTGTTTCGTTTGGTATAAGCCACAGGTTGGTTGAGGTTGAGCCACCGTAGCGCTTGTCATCTCCATCAAACACAATCCACTTACCGTCGGGAGAGCAGTTGATGGACGAGATATAGCCAGTCCATTCTAGAACCTGTATCAGCTCGCCGGTCTCAACGCTCACCTTCCACAGATCATGCTTTAGCTGCCAATCTGCCTGTTCAGAACGAGCTGAAGTGAAGAGGAGTTCCTTGCCGTCCACCGACCAGGCCGGGTTGCCGTGGTCGAAGTCTCCGTCGGTGAGTTGCTGGCAGGCGGCTTGGCTACCCGGCTGTTCCGGTACGTCAACCACAAAGATCTGGCTGCGCATGTCACCGAAGTATCCCACGCCGTCCATCTTGTGGCGCAGGCGGGTGATTACCTTGACGTCGCTGACTCTGTCGTCTTTGCTCTTCTTGCCTGCGAGCTCCTTGTCAGCTTGCTGTTTTGCCCGCAGGAAGTCATCTTCTGGAGCTCCTTCATAGGGCATCCACTCTTTGACATGTGGAAAACTGCGGCTAGTAAAGGCAATCTTCGAGCCGTCCGGTGACCAGACAGGAGTAGAGTTAACGGCTACGTTTGTCTCAAGCTGCCAAGCTTCTCCGCCTCTGCGGTCTAGGATCCAAACCTTACTCTGCTCGCTACGCCCAGAGATGAAAGCGATACGGTTGCCATCAGGTGACCAGCGGGGAGAACGGTCTCTGTGCTTGCCGTGCGTGAGGGCACGCATGCCATTGCCTTCGGCATCCATAATCCAGAGAGTAGAGTACGCTTTGTTGTCATCCACATTCGTCTCTTGTCTTACGAAGACGATCTCATTGCCATCGGGGGAAAACTGCGGTTCGCCAGGTAGCACAAAGCGGTGCAGGTCACTGGCCACAAACGGTCGCTTGCTTGCCAAATTATCTCGCCTCCCTAAAGAATACTTGCTATCTTAATTTCGGCCTATGCTATCTATACTCCTTGTTTGACTAAAAAGAGCCATAGACCTTTGAGGCCTATGGCTCTTTGAAATAGCACTACTCTTTTAGTCCCAGTAACCTGTCGAGTTCCCGGGCACCATTCTTGCTCATAGGGATGGTTGTCTTGTTATTGTCATCCAACAACAGGCTAAAACTACTTCTGGTCCAGGGTACAACCTCTCGAACTCGCTGTAGGTTGACCAAATACGATCGATGGCAACGGAAGAAGCCAAATGGGGTAAGCCGTTGTTCTAAATCTGCCAAGGTGAGGGGACAAGGCAGATTAGACCCCTCTACGTGTAGCATCGTGTTGCCGTCTTCTGTGCTGATATAGATGATCTCCGTCGGGTCAAACAGAATGCTTCGGTCATTCAAGCGGGCTACTACCTTGCGGGCGTTTTGGCGTAGGCGGGTAGCTGCCTCAGGGCTCTCCTCATCCGCTGGTGCATCGTCTTGCTCATCATCCTCCGGGCGAGTTATCTCCTTCAGCCGCCCAGCCCGGAGCATATACACCCGGTCACTTAAGGCCTCGGCTTCCTCAAGATCAGTCGTGACCACTAAAGCGGCCGCGCCTCGGTCTACTTCTTGGCGCAGGAAGCGTCTTAGGAGTTCCGTAGTATCAATGTCAAGCCCGGTCGTCGGTCTTTCCAGTATCAGCAGCTTTGGCTGATGCAGACAAGCGCGAGCCAGGTTAAGCCTAGCCAGGAAGTTCGCTGAAAGCTTCTTCGTATTAGCATTCTGCCGATCCAATAACCCGACCCAAGAGAGCACATGCTGTAATCTGTCTGCGGTTACGCCAAACAGACGGGCGAAGAATGTCAGGTTTTCTAACACTGTCAGCCGTTCATACGGAACGGTCAATTGGTCCAGGACTCCTACTATCTTGCTTAGCTCGGCTCGGGAATAGCTGCACAGGTCTTTGGACCATAGCCTGATTTCACCGGCAGCAGGTTGTTCACGACCAGTTAGCAGGCCGATGAGCAGCTCCGCATCAGTTCTGGCAGGCGCATATACAGACACTATTTGACGTTCTTCAACCTGCAGAGTCAGCCTGACAATGCCTGCCTGGTCAGCCGATTGTTTGGTTAGCTCATTTAGCGACAATATCTCCATCATCAAAACCCCCAAGGCTGCCCTGAAAATGCAAGGGCAGGTAACAACATTATACCAAGTTCGCCTTGGGAGCGCAGAAAAAAGAGGCGCCACACGCGCCTCCAGCTATATGATCGCTAACCAGCAATCTCTTTTCCTTGTGGACCAGTACAAGCAAAATCACGCCGACTAATGCAGATCCGCCAAGGATGCCTAGCTCCATCAGCCCCTGACTGAAGGCAGCGGCGTTGAGAGCTTTGAATACACAAGTCTAGCACAATTTGTCAGAAACTATGATTCATGCAGATAAAACGTGTTTCATGCAGCGGACTGTTTTCCCAGGGCTTTTTTGATAGATTGAACTCAGGTAATGTTCCCTTTAAAAGCCAATCGAAACGGAGGGATTTGAAGCAAACAAAAAGCAGCTGCTTGGGATTTTAAGAAAACTGCCATGTCCAGATGGAAAGAAGGGGGACTGCATGATTCACCACTGCGAGGACTGCGACTTTCTATTCTGCCGGGCAGGAGAGGTAAAGGAATGCCCTTCCTGTGATAAAAATGATATTCGCTCTCCTACCGGAGAGGAAATCCAACGGCTACAGATACATGCGGAACAAGGAAAACCAACCTTACAAGTTGTGGAGGGACGGCCCATATGAGAAACAGTTTAGAAGGGGCGGCATGGAAGAAACATTTGGTCTATTTGCTGGCTCTTACGATGATATTGGCTCTGACGGCTTGCAGTGAGAGAACAAGTTTATCATCAGGGGATTCCCAAAACGTGTCTACCGACACGGAATGGACGGTCTACTGGTACCTGTGCGGGAGCGACCTGGAAAGCAAGTATGGCGCCGCTACCAATGATCTTGCGGAGCTGATGGCGGTGAAACTGCCGGAAAATGTGAAGGTGGTCATACAGACTGGAGGGGCGTCAGTCTGGCAAAATGAAGTTGTCAGCCCAGATACGCTTGGGCGTTATGTCTATGATCATAACGGATTGCAGCTCGTTGATGAGCTTCCCTCCGCCAGCATGGGCGATGCGCAGACGCTCAAGGACTTTCTCGCCTTCGGGAAGGATAACTACCCTGCCAAGCGCACCGCTGTGGTGCTTTGGAATCATGGCGGCGGCTCGGTTTCGGGTGCGGCATTTGACGAGCTGTATGGCATGGATTCCCTGAGCCTTGCAGAAATGTATCAGGCCTTCTCCGAAACCTTCGGAGAAAACCCGCAGAACCAGCCGGTGGACATTATCGGCTTTGACACCTGCCTCATGGCAACTGTGGATACGGCCTATACCTTCTCCGAGATCGGCAAGTACCTTGTGGCCTCGCAGGAGGTAGAGCCGGGCAACGGTTGGCTTTATAGCGGGTGGCTAGGTACGCTTGCTCAAACGCCGGATATGGAACCGTTGGAGCTGTCCAAGGTTATCTGCGACAGCTATGTACAAGGCTGCAAGGAGGTCGGCACAGAGGATAATATCACACTGTCGGTCACCGATCTCTCAAAGGTATCCGGCTTGGTTGCTGCCTATGACGACTTCGGTAAGGAAGCTTTGGCTTCGGCAGTGGAAAACCCGGCATTCTTCGCGCACTTTTCCAAAATTGCGAACAGTGTTGAAAACTACGGCGGTAATACCCGTGAACAGGGCTATACCAACATGACCGATCTTGGGAATCTTGCTTCAAAATCTTCGGGATTACTGCCTGAAACCTCTGGGGCTGTCACCGCTGCGCTTGCCGAATGTGTGGTATATAAGGTAAACGGAAAGTATCGTCCTGAGTCGGCAGGGCTTTCCTGCTATTACAGCTATAACGGGGATGCGGAAGATTTAAGTGCCTATGCTGCCGTAGGCCCTGCCGATTCTTTCAAGTATCTGTATGCCTACGGCTTAACCGGCGAGCTTTCCGAACAGGGCATGGATTATATCGCCCAGATGAATTACAACGCCCTACACGAGCTGATGACCTTAAACAGTGTAGACTGGCAGGATATGCCGGTAACAGTGGATAGGGACGGCAACGCCACCCTGACGCTAGGCAGCGAAGCGGTAGATATTCTCTCTTCCCTGACCTTTGAGCTTTACTATGCTGACCCGGAGGAAGATATCCTGCTCTGCCTTGGAACCGACAACGATATTGTAGCGAACTGGGAAAACGGCGTTTTTAAGGATAACTTCCGGGGCGTATGGGGCAGCCTGGACGGTGCGCTATGCTATATGGAAATTGCCTATGAGGGCGAAAGCTATAATCAGTACTCGGTGCCGATTCTGCTTAACGGCGAGGAATACAACCTGATGGTCATCTATGACTTTGAAATGGAGCAATATGCCATTGAGGGTGCCAGAAAGCCGCTGGATGAAAGCGGCGCGGCGGATAGAAATCTGCGTTGTCTGGTGGAAGGCGATGAAGTTCAGACCGTTCACTATGCGACTGCTATCAGCGGCGATGATGACGAGCTGACCGCTGTGGCAGTTAACACCATTACGGTGACATCCCGGACGGCCTTTGCGGAAACCGACCTTGGCGACGGCTCTTTCATTATGATGTACGTCATGCGGGACAGTCAGGGCAACTTGGCGTACTCTGTGCCGGTTACCTTTGAAGTGGTAGGTGGAGAAATCTATACCAGTGTGAGTGGAACGGCACCGCCTCACAGTTCAACGTAGGCCGAGATAGTCAGTATGCCGTCATTGACCCGTAGAAGCATGCAGCAGCACACAGTTGAAACTGCACTGAAAAACACAACGGATGTCAGACTAAGCGGTGCGAAGTTCAGGCTGGAGTGACAGCATCTTTACAGCAAGCGGTACTCCGGTCACCAAGGGGGGCAGCATGGCCATGAGCAGCGCTCCGGATTTAAGTGGCTTGCCATGGGCAATATGCTGACTCTTTACACGCCCTATCACGCTATAAAGAAAGACGTAATTCCCATAAACATCTGTGGGAATTACGTCTTTACTCACTTACAGAATGGAATTCTCAGTGGCCTCCGAGACACGCTTCCAGTTTCAAGACCGCTAACCAGCAATCTCCTTTCTCTTGTAGACCAGTACAAACAAGATCACGGCCAACAACGCGGATCCACTCAGGATACCGAGCTCCATCAGCCCCTCGCTGAAGGCAGCGCCTTTGAGAGCTTTGAATACCCCATCACCGATATAGTTGCTTGGGATAAACTTGGCAATCTTGCTGAGGACGTTGCCCCCCTCCTGGCCCAACACCGGGAAGAGCAACAGCACGATATAAATTGGCATACCGATGTAACCCGTAGCCATCTGGTTTGGAGAAAGCAAGCCGATGATGAACCCGAGCATGATCACAAACACGGTACCAGCGATAATTGTCAAGAGGAAGAGTGGAAGGTTCTGTGCCTGTGCTCCGGAAATGGGCATGATGATTGCCGTTGCCACCAGTACGCCAAGCAGCGTTACCAACCCCTTGCCCAGTAGTATCTCAGTGGGCGTAGCTGGGGATAGCATTAGCACACGCAGTGTGTTCTTCTCTTTCTCCTCTGCTAGCATCATAGCGGGGGTATAGGTGCCTACCATGATTACTGCAAACAGAATGCCAATAGTAGCAGCTGTGAAAGGCGGGAAGTTCATCACTTTGCTCCAAAGCAGTGTCATGCCAGGAGCTACCGCCAACATGGCCAAGATACTGCCATTGCGCCTTAAATCCTGTATCTCCTTAACGACTAACGCCATCACTCTGCTTAAGCTCATGCGAGTTTCCTCCCTGTTACCTTGATGAAAATATCGGCCAAAGTTGACTCAACCGAGTGGATGGAAACAATTTGACCCTCAGTTAACCAGTGGCCGACTTGTCTGCCAGTCGCTTCACCACTTAGCGGCAATCGCTTCTCTACCAAACCGCCATTCTCACGAACTACTGCAATCAGTGACTCTTCGCCGTATTCAACCTTAAGGTCCTCGGGTCTACCTGTTTCTGCGATCTCACCATCGTTCAGGAAGGCCACCCGATCACAAAGGGTGTCCGCTTCTTCCATGTTATGCGTGGTCAGGAAGATGGTGGTGCCGGCAGAGTTCAACTCGCGCAGCACATCGTGAATGTCCGCCGCAGATGTCGGATCCAGGCCTGACGTTGGCTCATCCAGGAACAGCAACTTGGGCGAATGCAGCAAGGCTCTAATCAATAGTACACGTTGTCGCATACCCTTGGATAGTTTTTTGACTTGAGTGTTGGCTGCTTCCTGCAAGTTCACCCTGCGCAGTAGCTCCTGTCCACGAGCTGTCGGCACTCCGTATAGGCGGCAAAACAAGTCCAGGTTCTCCCTGGCGGTTAACCGCTCGTAGAGGTTGGCATTCTCTGGGGTTACTCCAATCTTGCGCGCCAGCGCCTGACGGTCCTTGGGAAGCGCATACTTCATTACCTGTACGTGGCCAGCGGTCGGAGTCAGCTGACCTGTAAGCATCTTGATAGTGGTTGACTTACCTGCGCCATTTGGCCCGAGGAAGCCGTAGATTTCACCCTCGTTTACCTCGAAGGAAACCCCTCGCACAGCCTGCTTGTTGCCATAGCTCTTGTGCAGATTCTCAACTTTAATCATGCAATATCACCTCTCCTGCAAACTAGGTACATTTTGTCACTTGCAGCTGGTCGGGGTAACAATTTCACCCTAAGAGGTGCAATATCGAGCTGAATGGTGCAATTCAGGCTTAACTAAATGGCCCTTGGACCCGAGTGGTGCATATCTGGGCACGAATGGTGCAGTGCAGGGTAGTTATCTGACTAGCTGCCATGTGTTAAAGTAAACCACACACTAATACTTACCCAACGTCTTGGCTATTTGCAGCATCCTGGCACTCTTTTCCGGCACTATTTGGCTTAGTGGTAGGTCATAGGGGCAGCGCTCTTCACATAGCTTACAGCCAGCACAGTCGAGTCCCTTCTTGAATGAGTCCACGTGACCGTCGTTCAGTTTGTGCCAACCAGAGCGGTTGAAGAATAACTCAGCGGACGCAAGGAAGTTAACAGGGATGCCCTGCGGACAGGGGAGGCAATAGGCGCAGCGCCGGCAGAAGACTGGGCCTAACTCGTCAGCCAGCTGTTGCAATGAAGCGAGCTCTTCCTGGGTAGGTTGACCTCCCTCGGCAGCGGCAATGTTCTTATCTACCAGTTCCTTGCTCTCCATGCCAGGGATAACAACATCGGTAACCTGGTCTAGGATCCACTTGATTGACGCGTCCGGGTGAGTCATTGCCCCGCCGGCAATAGGCTTCATCACAATAATACCGACATTCATCTGGCGTGCGAGAGGAAAGAGCTCCTTGGCAGCGTCATTCTCAATGTAGTTGAATGGAAACTGCACTGTGGCAAACTCATTCGTCTTGACGGCCTTGATGGCGGTATCCAGCCGATGGTTGGTGATGCCAATATGTCTGATCACGCCTTGACGCTGTTGGTCTTTCACATACTCGAGTACCCCACCCGGGGCCATCAGCTTAGCCAGGGTCTCATCGCCAACCACGTTGTGCAGCTGATAAAGGTCAATATAGTCCGTTCCTAATGCTTCGAGGGAAGCAGCCAGATGGCGCTTAACCGTCTCCACATCCTTGCCGCCAGACTTGGTAGCGATGTAGATTTCCTTCCTCACGTCCTGCAGCGCTTCGCCAATGATGCTCTCACTGCTCGTGTAGGCTTGCGCTGTATCAAAGAAGTTAATGCCCCGTTCATACGCATAGCGTACAGTCTCAACCGCTTGCTCACGGCTGACCGTCTGTACAGGAATACCGCCAAACCCAAGGCGCCTGACCTGTATGTTCGTGCGTCCCAGTCTAATCTCTTGCATGCTCCGTGCCCCCTTTAAAAGCTTGTATCTTTACACCTAGATAATAGCATTCGCGGTATGTGCGTCCAAGCCCTTCTGCACTCGAAAGAGAGTGAAAGGGTGCGCTGGCGCCAGAAGAATGAGACAAGAGAACCGTCCCCCTGTCTCGCCCATGTCACCCACGAATTGTTCTATCGGAACTCTACCCTTGCCCTCACGGGATTACAGCCATACAATGCTAGCGGTGGAAGGAGGCTTCGTTCCGATGATCAAGCACGTGTCTGCAGAGTAGTCTCAAGAAGGATTGCATGCAACGACCGCGATACTCTCACTGACTGAGGGTGTTTTCAGCGTGGTCTACGGGCACTAGTTTGGAGGGATCGAAGTGAAAGAGTATATTAGCGTGCTTAAACGCAGGGATTTTTTCCTGCTTTGGCTGGGTCAAGGGGTGTCCAACATTGGCTCCAGCGTACATTCCTTGGCTGTTATCTGGCTGATTGCCGAACTGACCGGTAGCGCCAAGAGCGTCAGCCTGTTCTTCATGATTTTGACAGTGCCAACTATTGTGATTGGACCACTGGCAGGTGTCTGGGTGGAGAAGTGGCCTAAGAAGACGGTCATTGTAGTTACCGACCTAATCAGGGGAGCGCTAGCCCTCGGCATGGCCTTTACAACCGATCTGACAGCTATTTATGGCTTGTCTTTTCTATCCGTTGTGACCGGGCTGTTCTTCTCACCGGCCATCCGCACCGCTATCCCGCGCATCGTGAACAAGGAAGACCTGATAACCGCCAATGCACTTTCTTCACTAACGGGTCAAGCAGCCAGGCTGCTTGGACCTGCACTCGGCGGGTTGTTAACAGGATTTTACGGCGTTAAGATGGCTTTTATCATCAACGGAGTCTCGTTCATTCTTTCAGCCCTCAGTGAGTGTTTCATTCATATCCCCACAGGAAACAAGGAACTAGCTCCGCGTCAGGCGGGCAGTTTCAGGCGCGACTTCCTGGAAGGCTGGCAATACATTCGCGAGCATTCTGCAGTGAAGTTTGTCATTGCGTTCTTCGCTCTAACCGGCCTACCGTTAGGGGCGGTAGTGGTACTGAAAGTGATGTTGCTGAAGGAAGTGCTTGGGTTTAGCGCGGAACAATATGGCATGATTATGACGATAGAAGGCATGGGATTGATGCTTGGGACCTTTTTCATGGGTAAGTGGGGGAGAAGGTGGCCGGAAATCGCAGCTATGGTTCTAGCGGTTGCCGGTATCGGCGCTTGCTACCTTGCCCTGGCCTTCAGCCCGTTGTTCTGGCTGGTCGCGCTCTGGGTATTCTCCATAGGGTTCCTCGCCACTATCACCAATATAGCTTACGGCACATACCTGCAGAAGGCCGTGGCAGATGATGTCCGCAGCCGGGTTTTCAGCTTCGACATCGCAATTGGAGAGATTTTTAACTTGCTCTCCATGGGGGCAGGTGGTTTTCTGGGTGATGCAGTGGGGGTAGCTGCTGTAGTCGCAGGTTGTGGTGCTATGTCCGTGGTAATGTGCCTTATCTCCATTCGCCTACCCGTATATCAGTCTGCGCAGGCCACGATGGCAGCCAGTCAAGTCAGCGATAACTAGCAAAGACAGAGAAGGCAGGTCCCCTCATTCGCGGGGACTGCCTTGATTCTTATCTACTTCAGTTGTATTTCCTTAGTTGCTTGCCCACCCTTGACTGAGGCGAGGGTTACAGCAATCTTTGTACCTTCTTCAGCCTTGATGATAAAGTCGACGCGTTTGGCCGACTTGGCCGGGCCACCATAGGCGCGCTGACCATTGAAGAAACCTTGCAGGAAGCCGATTTCCACTTCCGGTTTGCCAATCATCAGCTCTGCACCTTCCGGCAATTCCAGTTTGATCCTGTCCTCGCGCATGGCTTTGATCTCGCGGCCCTTGTTGCAGAGGTAAGTGGGCAGGAAGCCGTGGTTGGCTGCTAACACTGATACCTTGTAGACTCCGTTACCCTGGCGCTCCACCTTCGTCTCCTCGAGGGCTACCTTGGGTAGAGCAGAAGCATGCTTCAGCAGGAAACGGCACATCTTGTAGCATTCCTGTTCCAGGAACTTGGGTGGCGGGTTCTGGCGTACATATTTGGGATTCCAGCCGCCGAGTTCAACTTCTCCCAGCTGCGGGTGCTCAAACTTCTTCCATGGGAAGAAGCCCTTGCCTGCTAGTTCACGATCGTTCCACTCCAACAGTTTCAGTTCCCGCTCTTCAGCCTCGGCAGGAGTCATCTGCCTGTTGCTTAGCCAATCAATCTTAATGCCGGCGCGACCAGCCATGTCCCAAAGCTCAGGCGTGAAGCCGGGAATGCCGCAGTTTTCATAAGCCCAGTCAACGATAGTAGCAGCATATGTTCCGCCGGTGCTCGGCACGTCTGGATAACCTGTGAAGTCAGTGCCGCGGCGGGCTAATGTCCGCAGTAAGTTCAAGTCTTCCTGATTCATCTGGGACTCAGGGTAGGTATAAGGGGAGCGGAAGAAGATGCCGCCCGAGGTATGCAGCGCCTCCAATGCCCCAATGTTCTTGTGATCCAGGATAAAATCAACTACGTTCTTGATCTCCGGCTCAGAAGTCGGGTAGTCTCCGCCGCCACGGATCTTATTGTTCCATTGCGACGGGTAGTTGCGGTTCAGGTCTAGCCCCCAGGGCACAGGCCTGATTTCAAATGGCTCACCTTCGAATTCTTTGATGAAGCCTTCCGTGTAAAGGCGGTAGAATGGGCCGACCCGGTCATCCATCAGGCGAGGCACCAACACTCGCAGGTCACGTGTACTTATCTTCCATTCACCCTTGGCGTCGTCGCGAACGCGCATCTGTAGAATGAAACCGTCGCCGTCAATGTCTTCAGCGTGCAGCCCTGGCAGTTCGCTCACTTCCGGGTGTGGCCAGGGACGTACACTGCTGCGTAACATATAAGGGGTGGTTAGGTAGAGTTCTGCGCCGTCAGG
>JAWLDB010000014.1:0-28883 GCA_041686915.1 Bacillota bacterium | reverse complement strand
AGGTTCCGAGGACACTCTGCAAGGAACCTGGCTAGGTATTATTGGCTAGGGGTTAGGAATAATATCGTTTTTTGGGAACAGGCCCTTCGGGGTCTGTTCTTTTTGCTGCGCTTGGATACTCATGTGGATGGCACAGTAAGACGCTCGAAGAGAGGAGAACCGGTGCGATTAACGAATACTAAACAAGACAACGGGGCCATTTCGGCATCTTTAGGGGGATGGGTTATCTATGCACATATTGGATGATCTCAAGCTAGTTGCACAACTTGACTTGCAGGGCATGCTTGGCCTCGCTACCACTTGGCCAGAGCAACTGGAACGCGGACGGATTTTGGGCGAAGGTATAGAAATTCCAGCGGAGTCGTATCGAAATATTGTCTTTCTCGGGACCGGCGGAGGTTCAGCCGCCGCCGCCTTTTTGGTTAAGGGCTTGTTGTGTGGTGAACTACCTCTACCGTTTACAGTTCATCAGAACTATCACTGCCCGGCAGAGGTGGGGCCTGAGACTTTGGTTTTGGTCAGCAGCTTTTCGGGTAACACAGAGGAGACTGTGCAGGCGGCACGAGAAGCTATAGAGCGTGGAGCCAAGCCGCTAGTCTTCACCGCGGGAGGGGCCTTGCTGGAGCTAGCTACCAGGCATCAGTTGCCACTGGCACTCCTGCCACAGGGAGTGATGCCGCGTGCAGCAGCCCCCACCCTGTTTGCTGCACTGCTCAGCGTCTTCGAACGGCTTCATCTGATCGAGGCCATTGATTGGAGTGAACTGGTTCAAGCGGCTGCCAGGAGAGTATCGCAGGTCGGACCTAGGGTGCCTATTGGCACAAATCTAGCCAAAACGCTTGCTGCTGGCTTATCCGGTTATCTGCCGGTAATTTACGGCGCTGGACGTACAGCCGCTATTGCGCAGCGCATGAAGAATCAACTGGCTGAGAACGGAAAGACACTGGCTCTGTGGAACGCCATACCCGATCTGCATCATGATGAAATTGTCGGCTGGGATATGGAGGCGAGTCTAACCAGGAAACTATATCTCATCTTCCTTCGGGATGAGCATGAAGATGCAAAGATATCTCTTCGGTTTGATGCTACTGCGGAGGTGCTCCGGCCAAGAGCAGGCGGCTTCACGGAAGTCCGGCCGGCCAGGCAGGGGGCTAATGCCTTAGCCTGCTTTGTGGACCTGGCTGTTTTTGCTGATTTTGTTTCTATCTATGCCGCATTGTCTAAGGGTGTGGAGCCGACGCCGGTAGCCATCATCGACTTGTTCAAGGCGAAAATGGGGCAAGGGCAGCAATGACCACACTAGGCATTGACCTGGGCGGTACCAGCTACAAGTTGGCAGTGCTTAACGGCTCCAAAATACTGGCGCACGATCAGCGCCCCACTCCTAAGGACAAACCGTGTCTGGGAGTTTTGCGTGAGATGGCGGACTCCGTTCGCGAATTATTGCGTAAAAGCGGTCACGAAATACGGGAAATGCAAGGCATCGGGCTGGGTATCCCTGGTTTGGTGGACGCAGTAGCAGGCGTGAGCGTATTCTCACCTAATCTTTTTTGGCGGAATGAAGCTATTATCCAACCGATGCAGGAACTCCTGGGGCTACCTGTGCGCATGGATAATGATGTCCGCGTAGCTGCCTGGGGAGAGTTCCTCTATGGGTCAGGGCAGGGCAGAGAGGATATGGTCTTTGTAGCAGTTGGCACCGGTATCGGCTCTGGCATAATCCTGCGCGGGGCAATCTGGAGGGGACAGGAACAGTCTGCTGGTGAAGTTGGTCACTTGACTCTGGTAAAGGATGGCCCCCTCTGCAACTGCGGAAATCGGGGTTGTCTGGAAGCCATAGCCGCAGCGCCTGCTGTGGTCAGACGAGCGAGGGAGCAGGTATTGCGGTTGCCTACTTTGCTGCGAACTTCATGTCAAGGAGATCCAGGACTTCTAACGGCTCGCATGGTGGGGGAGGCAGCCGCGCAGGGCGATGAGCTAGCCCAGAGCGTGCTTCGGGAGGTCGGCGAGTTTCTTGGCTTAGGCTTGGCTGCCTTGGCCAACATTTTGAATCCACAGGTTATAATCGTTGGTGGGGGAATGGCGCAGGCAGGCGGAGTGTGGTGGGACACTGTTGTGCGTACAGTCAGGTCACGTGCAATGCCAGTGCAAAGTCAGGTGGAGCTGAAGTTGGCTGCGCTGGGCCCCGAAGCAGGTGTAATTGGCGCCGGGGCGTTGTTCCGTGTATAAGGGGGGCAGTGCTCAAATGTTGCTGACAATCACCCTGAACAGCTCATTGGATAAGGCAGTGCGTTTGCCCAAACTTACCAAAGGCGCCATAAACCGTGCTGACCAAACTGAAGCTGCCGCAGGTGGAAAGGGCAACAACACTGCCAGGGTGGCTCGCCAGCTTGGGCTGCGGGTGCGTGCCACCGGGTTTCTGGGCGGTTATACGGGGCAATGCATAGGTGAACAGCTAAGAGGTCTTGGTGTCGAAGACAGCTTCATTCTGACGGAGGGCACAACGCGCACTTGCTTGGCCTTGCTTGACGAAGCATCGGGGGTAGTGACCGAAGTATTGGAACCTGGACCAGCCATAAGCCCAGACGAATGGCACGAGTTTATGCGGCGGCTGCCGGACTTAGCCAATGGCTGTGCATATGCTGTCATCGCAGGCAGTCTGCCTCCGGGAGTGCCGCAGAACGCATATGGGCTAATCACAGACACCCTGACGGCAGCGGGTACAAAGGTGCTGCTCGACGCGAGTGGTAGCGCTTTGGAGTACGCCCTGGAAGCTAGGCCTTGGATGATCAAGATTAATGAGTCCGAGGCCGTTAACTGGGCTGGAGCTAGATTGCTGGTTGCGGTCAGCAAACTGCTGGGATACGCTGACGTGGTGATAATTACTAGAGGGGTAGCCGGTGCGTCGCTATATTCCTCCGTAGGTACCTGGCAGGCGGCTTCGCCACCCGTTCAGGCCAGAAGCGCCGTAGGCTCCGGTGATGCATTTGCCGCAGGCGTGATGTGGAGCCTCCTGCGGGAGCAGGACGTGCAAGCAGCATTGGGGGCAGGTGTCGCAGCCGGTGCAGCTAACGCCATGACGCTGAAAACTGGCTATCTTGATCCAGAGGTCTTTGAGCGCTTAAGACGACAGGTTAAGGTAACAGAGTTTGCTGAGCGCATGCTATAGAACTAACAACGCCGGGATGATGTTCATCCCGGCGTTGTTGTCCCCGGTTGTAGTGGATGCGATTGAGGATTAACAGCTCAGGGAAGAACTAGCACGAAGAACAAGCTGCAGGCATATACTGAAACCATAAATAGTATAGCACATTTAAGAACGTGTGCTTTATTAGCGTTGACGACTGTGTATACAAGTGCTATTATTGTTGTGAAATCGCATTGTTCACCTGTAGCACCGCAAAGCATTATGAGACTGGAGGCTATGCCATGATCAGTGAAGCATTGAAACAACAGGTAATGGAAATAGTCCAAGGGATGCCCAACCGGCCAAACGTTACCCGCCCAAAAGACTGGGAACTGCGCGAGCGCGCCGAAACCTTTGGCACTCGCACCAAATTTGGCAATGTTAACTTCTCCAGCACGGTGCGCAACCGTAGCAAGGAGCTTTCTGTTATTATCGGTGACGAATCCGTACAGGACAAAAACCTGAACAGTGCACAGCAGGAAATCATTGAGAAGCTGCCTGCCACGCTTAATCAAGTGCAGGCCTATTTGGATAAGGCACCCTTTGTCTGCGTACAACGGACCATGGGCAATAACCCGGATTTCAGCCCCAAGTGCACTCTCTATGTATCTACTCATCGCCCTGACAGTGTCCGTATTCCTTACATGTGGGGGCAGACACTCTTCCCGTACAATCCTGAAGCCAACGGTCCTGACTTCACCATCATCTTTATTCCAGAGTGGCAGGAAAAGGATAGGCAGATGCTTGTCTTCCCAGAACTAGGAGTAACCTTTGTTCTCGGTTCAGATTACTTCGGTGAATCGAAAAAAGGCTTCTTGCGCATGGCCATGTACGAGGCAAAACGACGTGATATGCTTGGCGTTCATGCAGGCTCCAAGCTCATCTACGCCCGGGATCGTGAGGGTACCCTACGTAAGTATGCCATGCTTTTCTTCGGTTTGACCGCCACCGGCAAAACAACCCACTCCTGTCACCATCACGGTCTTGACCAGGAGGGCGAAGGCGTTGCGGTGGTTCAGGACGACGTGGTCTTCTGGCGTAAGGACGGGTCCACACTCGGTACCGAGCGTGGCTATTACATCAAGACTGACGGTCTGCATCCAGACTGCCAGCCTTTGCTCTACAATGCCGCCACCAAGCGTTCAGCAATCTATGAGAACGTTGCGGTAGACTATCTCGGTAATCTTTTCTTTGAAGACGAAACTCTTACCGGCAATGGTCGTTGTATCATTCAACGCGAAGAGCTGGGTAAGTATATGGCAGACAGTGTAAATACGCCTGATTTAAATGATATTGACGGCCTAATCATTGGCTTCATCACCAGGCGTCACACTGTCCTGCCCTCAGCTACCAAGCTGACGCCAGCCCAGGCTGCGGCGGCGTTCATGTTGGGCGAATCTATTCATACATCGGGCAGTAACCCCCGTCGGGCTGGCGAATCTATCAGAGAGGTTGGCACAAACCCCTTCATCATCGGTGACGAAGCGTTTGAGGGTAACCGCTTCTATGAGTTCGTCAAACAGAATCCGGAGAAGGTACAGTGCTATCTGTTGAACACTGGTGGCGTCGGCGAAGTCATCGATGTTTGCAATGGCAAGCGCAAAATAGTACGCAAAGTCAATCGCATTGAGATTGAGGAGATGGCAGCCATCATCCGGGGCATCGTCCGAGACACAATCGAGTGGGAACAGGATCCCCACTGGGACACCCTGGTTCCAAAGACCGTCGAAGGCTTTGACCTCGACCGCATGAACCCGGAGAAGTTCTACTCTCCAGAAGAAATCGAGCAGCACATCGCCCAGCTGAAGCAGGAGCGTAAACAGTATCTAAACAAGTACGAGAACCTGCATCCAGATATCAAGACAGCTTTCAACCTTGATTAGTTGAATGAACGACAGCGCAGCCCCCGGCTGCGCTGTTTGCTTGCCCTTTAACGTTTCTTAACAATACTCTGCTATACTAAACACCAGAGAGTTTGGACAATGCCATAACTTAACAGAGTAGGGGGGGCGCGGATGCAAGACAGGATTCTGATTGTTGAAGACGACGAGTCCATCTCGGAACTAATCCAGTACAACTTGCGCAATGCAGGCTATCAGACCTTAAGCGCTTATGATGGTGAGACGGGAATTGAGCTCGCAGCCAAGGATCAGCCGTCGCTGGTCCTTCTGGATGTGATGCTCCCAGGAATGGACGGTTGGTCAGTCTGTCGAGAGCTGCGTAAGCACAGTGACGTGCCCATTCTGTTTCTTACTGCTAAAGATGATGAGTTCGATCGCGTGCTCGGCCTTGAGCTGGGAGCTGACGACTATATCACCAAACCATTCAGTATTCGCGAGCTGGTGGCTAGAGTCAAGGCTGTGCTCAGGCGGACAGAGGGCAAACAGGCAGGTAATCAGCAGGTCGTTAGGATACGGGACCTAAGCGTCAATCTGAGCAGCCATGAAGTCATGGTAGCTGGGCAGACTGTCTCCCTGACCCCGATGGAGTATCAGCTGCTGAGCATCTTAGTATCCAATCCAGGGCGGGTCTTCAGCCGTGAGCAGTTGCTCAATCAGGTATGGGGAGACGACTTCTTCGGAGACTACCGCACTGTGGATGTGCACATTAGCCATTTACGGGAAAAACTCAAGACAAGCGGGGATATGATTCACACAGTCAGAGGATTTGGCTATAAGTTAAAGGAGTGAGTCCCTTGCAGAGGAGCATACGCACCAAATTGACGGTGCTGCTGGCAGGAATGCTGATAGCTACCATTCTGTTACTGGGACTCCTGCAATCCTACAAACTTGAGGACTTCTTCCTAGACGCTGTACGCAATCGGCTATTTGATCAGACGCACCAGCTTACAACAGTACTCAATCTAAACTCTGATCTGAAGGGCGATTGGGGAAGTCTGGTTGAAGTGATCGGTGAGAGCGGAGGAGCTCGAGTTTCTATCATCCGTGAAGACGGATTGGTTTTGGCGGATTCAGAGCGACCGGCAGCTGCATTGGAAGATCACGCAAACAGGCCTGAGGTATTATCTGCTTGGAAAACTGGGCAGGGTTGGTCGGTGAGGAGAAGCGATACCCTGGAGCTCTCAATGTTGTATGTCGCTGTGTCGGGGCTAGATTTGCAGGACGGAAGCAGGGCGATAGTACGCTTGGCCTTACCGCTCAGTCAGGTGCAGGAAGCAACGTACCGGTTGTGGCAGATCATCATCACGGCGATAGCGCTAACCATTTTATTGGCTATGGCAGCTGCCATTCTGATCAGCCGGAGCATCACTTCTCCTCTGGAAGAAATGACAACAGCTGCGCGCAGGATGGCACAGGGTGATCTGAGCCAAAGGGTGAATATCTACCGACGGGACGAATTAGGCACCTTGGCAGATTCGTTCAATCGGCTGGCCAGCTCGAATGAGGAAAGGTTCAATGAGCTGGTAACTGCCAAAGCACAGTTGGAAACAGTTCTGCAGAACACAGTTAGCGGCATTCTGCTTCTCGACACTAAGGGTACTATCCTGCTAAGTAATCCCAGGTCCGAGTCTATGCTAGCATTCGGGTCTGATGAACTGCCGGCAAATCACTGGAACTTGACCCACAGCTACGAGATGAGTGAAGCGCTGGATGAAGCGATAAAACAAGCCTCGCCATTCAAACGTGACATCCATATCACGACGCCGGTAGACCAAGTGGTGGAGCTCAACGTAGTGCCCCTGCAATCAGTAGGCCGATTTGTTGCAGTATTCTATGATGTCAGTGAGTCTAGGCGACTAGCCGCAGTTCGTTCTGACCTGGTGGCTAATGTCTCGCACGAGCTGAAAACCCCAGTCACATCAGTTCACGGCTTTGCAGAGACATTGCTGCAGGGTGCTTTAGACGATGAGAAGAGCCGTAGACGTTTCGTGGAAATCATATATCGTGAGTCAGGAAGACTGTTGCGCTTGGTCAATGACCTGCTTGATCTTTCACGCCTGGAGCTAGATATTAATTCGATAGACAAACGCAAGACGGATTTGACCAAGATAGTGCAGGATGCAGTCGAACGCTGGAGCCTGAAAGCTGAGGCAAAACAGATTCAGCTGAACGCGATGATTGGAGTTCAAGAGGCACTCGTCGATGGTGATGACTACAGGCTGGGGCAGGCTATCGGCAACCTGTTGGAGAACGCTATTAAGTACACTCCCACGCGTGGTGAGGTGCGCGTGACCCTGCAGTATGAGAGAGGTGCCTTCTGGGTGACAGTGCGCGATACCGGTATTGGTATCGAACCAGAACACTTGCAAAGGGTGTTCGAGCGTTTCTATCGTACTGATAAAGCTCGCAGCCGCCAGCATGGCGGTACAGGCCTTGGCCTGGCCATCGTCAAGCATATCATTGAGTTGCACGGTGGGCAGGTATGGGTAGAGAGCAAGATGGGCGAAGGCTCAACCTTTCACATTCGCATACCAGTTTCAGGTGCCTAGCTGAATGAACACAGCGCTGCCATCCGGCAGCGCTGTCTGTTTCCCGGGAAATATTTCTCAAAGGGCTAGAGGAAAGTGGCGTCTATCTGGCTAATACTTCTGTCTCAGAGGTGATGATGCCATGCTACAGCACAAATATCCTAGGCTTCTAGCGGGGGTACTAGTGCTCTCCTTGTTGGCCAATGGCTGGTTATTGATGGAGAACAGGCGCTTGCTCGCGAGCATCCAAGTTAATGATACATATGAGCCACTGCGTGTACATGTAGTAGGAGCGGTAGTCAGTCCTGGCATGCTTGAAATGCCACGAGGATCGCGGGTAGCGGATGCTCTGCACGCAGCTGGGGGCACTCTGCCCACAGCGGATATTTCAGGCCTCAATCTAGCTAAGCCACTGTTTGATGGAGAGCAAATCTCTGTTCTGGTTGCCTTGCCAGCCACGACATCAACTGGCAGTGCAATTAGCGTACCAACCGGTAGCGCTCAAACCGGCTTCGTCAATATCAACAGCGCAGGCGAAGCGGAGTTAGATACGCTACCAGGCATCGGTCCGGCCAAGGCCGTATCAATCATCAACTATCGGCAACAAAATGGCGCTTTTGCTAAGCCCGAAGACCTTATGAAGGTGTCTGGGATAGGTGAAAAGACCTTTGATAAGCTCAAACACCTGATCACCGTTAGATGATCGGTTCACTTTTAATCTAGTCTTATTGTTTGTTCTTCTCTGTAGCATACTAGCTGCAGGGAGGTGAGGAGATGTCATCACCTGGAACACCGGATGAACTCAAGGCCATTGCGGAAGAATGCCAGGAGTTCGAGACCCACTACCAGTCAGGCGGCCAACTAACCTTCGCGGTAGGCGGCGAAGGCATTCGGCGTTGTGATTTTTGCGTGCATTGGCAAGGTGGTACCTGTGATATCTATGAGCACGAAAAGCGAGGATAAACAAATGCGACCGGCTCCAGCACCCGCTGGAGCTTTTATTCTTGCCGGGGTGCGCTGCTCAAGATGTGATTCATGGCAGTAGTAGGGGATGGATCCTATCCATCCATCCCAGGGACGAACCACTCATGTGGGTATCGCGGCCGCCAGGCTTGCTCCGGCGCTCGAGTGCTGTATGTATGAGCTCAGTCATCCCGGTGCTCAGCAAAACTTGCGCGCACTATCCAGCATCTTAGTAGGATGGCTGAAGAAACATGCCTTTCAGCTCTCCAAAAACATGCTACTTGCTCAGACAGTTGCTGCATTTGCTTCCGGACCTTCTTCGCTCCTTCATCTGACAAGGCCTGTGATGAGCCGGCCGCATTCCCTGGTGCCCTCTTAGTGCGGGTCGTCGTCCTTCAGTGACTGCATACATGATGTGCGTTTTTTCTGTAGGGGTGAAACATAGCCCGTCTCTGTGATACGGGCACAGCGCCAGACCAGATGATGTGGACTTACGTAGCAAACAATCACGATGTTCTAGTAGGGGTCGCATCCTATGCGACCAGAACTCCTTCCCGTTTACAGCAGTAGGCTTAAATCATAGCCTATGCGGCTCCATCATATCCAAGACCACAACCTCAAGATCGTGGCTGCTAGCACCAAGGGAGGATTACATCACTCGCATGACCTAGGGCCTACGGTATTACGACGGGCGGGCGGCACGCGCAGCCCTGCCCGCATCTATATTCGTGAGTTCCATAGTAGGAGAATATGTTATGCTGAATGCAGTGCAAGAGCAGAAAGACTACTCAAGAATTAGGAGGACGGTCTATGCTATTCATGTTGATTGTCAAAGCCTCGAACAATTCGGAAGGGGCAAATCTCCCAAATCCAGAACTCAGGGAAGCCATGACGAAGTACAATGAGGAATTAGCTACGGCTGGTGTACGGGTTATGGCTAAAGGACTTCATCCAAGCTCAAATGGAATTCGCATCTCGTATCCGAAACCAGGGGAAGAGCCAGTGGTTACACGCGGCCCATTTATGGAACCGAAAGATTTGATTGCAGGTTTTATCCTAATTGATGTGAACTCAAGGGAAGAAGCCATCGAGTGGGCCATGCGGATGCCGGACCCGCAAGGATATGGGGAAGGCCAGATTGAATTGCGTCAAGTATTTGAACCGCATCCATAAATGATGACAAGAGCGGCTAAAACAACGCTAGCAACCAGATAATAGAACCATAACTATTTTGCATCAAACCCTCTTAGTGGTCACCTGAAGTGATCCACTAAGAGGGTTATTAGTTTACGGCATCAATTCCATTCTTCTTAGTTCACAGAATGGAGTGATGCAGCACGGGCCTTGTTACGGATGTATGTGAGAGAAGCTGCCGTTTGCAAATGGTGGAACGTTACTGTCTGGAAGGTCAGCAAGACAAAGCTTATATGATTGGAAGGAGGTGAGCGCTGTTAAGCGACTAAGGGACAAATGAGACGCCTCAAAAAGGTGACCAAAATGCAGCTGGGCAAGGATCACGCCCCACGACGCAAATATGTGGCCCGTCATTGGAGATATAGTCTCCCACACCAATGCACTCCTCCTTAACATCCTTGCATAACAAATTTCTTCAGGCGGGGACACTAGGGGAAAGGAAAAGGAGGAGAGTGGTGCATATGGCAAAAAGACTAACCTTGCTAACAGTTATTTGTCTGATGGCAGCGCTGATGGCTATTCCGGCGCAGGCAGTAGGCGAACGCAACTTATTCTGGGGAAGCCGGGGCGAAGATGTTCGCCAGGTACAGTTGCGGCTGATTCGCTGGGGCTACATGACTGGTAGCGCAGACGGCGTGTATGGCGCTAACACCTGGAATGCCGTCAAACGCTTTCAGAGCCGGAATGGCTTGTCTGTGACAGGCAATGTGGATGCGGCTACCTTTCGTGCCTTAGGCTATACGCCCAAGACAGTAGTTCCCGCGCCCACAGTCAACAAGAGTCCGGCTACTCAGGCAACTGGGATGACCAACTCGAATGACATGCATCTTTTGGCCAAAGCTGTTTACAGCGAGGCAAGGGGCGAGCCATTTGAGGGTCAGGTAGCAGTGGCGGCAGTTGTTCTCAATCGGGTAAGAAGCCCCATATTCCCTAACACAGTCGCAGGAGTAATTTTTGAGCCGTTGGCGTTTACCGCGGTGGCGGACGGGCAGTTCTATCTTACACCGAACGCCGAAGCGTACCGTGCGGCCCAACTGGCAGTAGACGGATGGGACCCAACGGGTGGAGCCATCTACTATTTCAACCCGGTTACTGCCACTTCACCTTGGATCTGGTCGCGGCCATATATTAAGACTATCGGTCGCCACCGATTCCTAAGATAAGGAGGCTATGCAGATGCACTTTAGTCGCAGAACTACCTACGCAGCAATAGCACTAGCTGTCCTCCTGGGGGCAAGCCTGTGGTGGGGCTACGGTCAATACCGCCTTAACCGTACCTATACTGTACGTTTGGAGAACAACTACCAGCGCGCTTTTCACGAGTTGGTGTGGAGCATGCAGACTGTAGAAAACGAGATGGCCAAATTAAGTGTGGCAACCAGCACACCCCAAGTGATCGAGAAGCTCTCAACTACTTGGCGCCAGATCTACTCTGCTGAGAGCAAGATTGGGCAGTTGCCGCTCGCGTTGGTGGAGCTCGATGATACAGAAGCTTTTCTCACGAACGCGGGAGACTATATCTTCTCGCTTGTGCGACAGGGTAGCGATCTGTCGCCGGAACAGCGGCGTCAACTGCAGCAGCTGCAGAAATCAGCGAGTGCAGTCAGCAACAAGCTCGCCTCCATTCAATCGACAATTCTGCAGCAGAACCTAAAGTGGACCGATGTAGAAGCATCATTGGTCAGGGCCGGAAGGCAAAACGAGGTTAGGGATAACACTGTTGTCAACAACTTCAAACTCGTTAACAAGGAAGTACAGGAGTTTCCCGAGATTAAGTTTGACCAGCGTATCGGTGTGGCAGCTCCGGCTCCAACAGCTCTGAAGGGACCGAAAGTGACGCAGGCTCAGGCTCAAGAGACCGCGCTATGGTTCTTGTCGCCCGGTAACAAAGCTGCATGGCAGGTAGTTTCTATGGAAGCCACCAATGGACGTATTCCTACATACAGCTTCGTACTGCGCCCGGCTCAGGGCAACGGAAGAGTCACGGTCGATGTAACGCAACAGGACGGTCGGGTATTGTTCATGTTGGATAATCGCACACCTGAGGTTGAACAGATTGTAACCGCCCAGGCTATTGCCCAGGCAGACACTTTCCTTCGCGAGCGTGGTTTCAACAACATGCGGTTAATCGGACAGGACAAGTATCAGGGGTCACTGATGCTCTCCTACGTTTACGTACAGGATGGCGTGCTCATCTACCCCGATTTGCTCAGGGTGCGCGTCGCCTTGGACAACGGCTCGATTATCGGTTTTGAGGGCAATGGTTACACAGCATACCATGTGCAGCAGCGCAACCTGAAAGAAGCGTCCATCAGTATAGAGCAGGCTCTGACTAAGTTAGCAGAAGGGCTGGAAGTAATCGGTGCTGAGCAGATGGCCGTCATCTTCAATGCACAGGGGAAAGAAACACTGTGCTACGAAATACCCGCCAAATACGGGAACGACCGCTTCCTGATCTATGTGGATGCTAAACAGGGTGAGGAAGTACAGATAATCCGGCTTGAGCCTGTTACCCTGCCAACTAATCCGGCTAACTGACGCGCTACGTCAATGGCGTGGGGTAAACCAGGAGCGCCATGCGGCTGCTCCTGGTTTTCTTATGCCTTGGCAGGAACTGTCGGCTCAGCTGGGGAATCTGCCTTGAGTCAATTAACCGACAGGTAGTGAGGTGCGCTATGAGGCGTCCATTGGTGGTTTGGGCGAGTGGCCTTGGTATAGGAATTGTTCTAGCTGAAAGGTTCGGTCCGTGGGCTATTTTGCTGGTCGGGGCACTCTGGGTGCTCCAACCATTTACGCGTACGGATTGGCTCGTTCACATGGCTGCAGCAGCCTTACTTGGCTGCCTACTGATGACTTGGCACACGCCCGTTTGGCCTGGATCTTTTGGCACTTACCGATTGCAGGGGCACATTACGGCTACTGGACAGACCGCAACCAGTAAGTCAGCTGTAATACAGGTCAGCCAATGGGCAGGGCGGAATGTACCCTGGTGGAACCCGGTTAAGGTGCGTATCACTTACGCCAAAGGTACCCCTCAGCTGGGCGGCCGCGTAGATCTGGAACTGACCATGCGTCCATTACCGCAGGCAGACAACCCAGGCGAGTTCGCTTATGGGCAGTATCTGCAGCGTCAAGGAATTCTGGCCGTGGCAAGCATCGAAGAGCTACCTACAACAGCTGATTACGGCAGGAAGTCGCCTATTAGACAACTGTTGTTGGCGAGAGCGCAACAGTTAGGGGGTAACGCCGGTGAGCTGCTCAGCACACTGCTCCTTGGTGGCTCGCCAGGTAAGTGGGCTGATGCATGGCGCCAAACGGGAACATCGCATATCTTAGCCGTTTCCGGATTGCATGTAGGACTGCTGTTCCTCTTGCTTGAGCGCCTACTTGCTTTGTGTCGCCTTCCTCAGAAGCCCAGGCTGATTCTGGGTGGTCTCATGCTGCTTGGTTATGGGCTGCTCATCGGGTTCAGGCCTTCTGTTTGGCGTGCAATCATTATGGCCCTGGTAGGTTTGGTCGCCATTCTTACAGGCAGGATGAAAGACTGGCCCAGTGCGGTAGCTCTTGCCGCCTTGCTGCTCTTATTGCTTAACCCGAATCTGCTGTTTGACGCCGGGTTTCAACTATCATTTGCTGCTACCATCAGTCTGTTTACCATCGCTCCGAGGCTAAAGGCATTGCTTCCGGTTTTGCCATGGCAATTGGATACGGCTATCAGCGCCAGTATAGCTGCTCAGGTAGCTACGCTACCACTCGTGCTCTATCATTTTCACTTGCTTTCGCCTTTTGCGCTGGTGGCAAATATGTTATTATTGCCTATCTTGCCCTTAGTGATGGCTCTTGGTTTGTTGTGGATTGTTCTGCCTTGGCCACTCCTCATTAGACCGGTTGTGTTGTTCATGTTCAACGCTATGCTTTGGCTGGTTAATTGGATGTCCAATTGGCCCCTGGTCTCCTTTAGCCCCGGGGCGGCGCCTGTGTGGTTGGCAGTTTGCTACGTGATACTTCTAGCTATTCTGCTAATTAAACCATGGCCTGGACTACAACATATTTTGACATCAGTATGGGTGTTTTCGCTGGTGCTTTTGGTCAGTTGGCACCCATTGATACGAGGGTTAAGTGGTCAACATCAGTTGGCGGTGCTTTCTGTTGGCCAGGGCTCGGCCAGCGCATTACATCTCCCCGGTGGAGAGGCGCTATTGTTTGACACGGGCGGAAGCGACGATTCGGCCGGTGACTGGACAATAGTCCCCTATTTGCGTTGGCGTGGAACCTGGAAGGTTAGGACAGTATATCTGTCACATCTCCACGCTGACCATTGTATTGGGCTGGAAGCAGTGCTCGATGCCTTCCCTGTCGGCAAAGTCGTCATCCCCCGGAGTGGCCTAGGAACTGATGCTTACGTAGCTTTGCTGGAATTGTGCCAACGCTACCGAACTAAAGTCGAGACCATGGTAGCCGGGGAAGACCATCGCTATGGCTTACTGTCAGTGGAATCCATCCATCAGGGGGCAGATGATGCGACTTCAGACGAGAATACAGGCTCATTAGTGTTACAATTAGAGTATCAGCAATTCAGCATGCTCCTGTCCGGCGATATCGGCATGGCTGAGGAACGCAGCATCCTGCCCTATATTACATCGCCTCTGGACGTGCTGCTGGTGGCCCACCATGGGAGCGCCACTTCCAGCGCTGCTGAGTTTCTAAGTAGTCTCCAGCCTGAGGACAGCATTATCTCCACAGGGCCCAACCGCTACGGGCATCCTGCGCCCGCGGTACTGGAACGGCTGAGCCTGTTTGGCAGTAAGACCTGGCGCACAGACAAACATGGGGCAATCTTGATAAACACCAACGGCGGCGAGTATCATATCAAATCATGGCATAATGCCACGCCATAGCGAAGAAGGAGTTACAACCATGGCAGCTAAAGCATTGACCACTTATCAATCCCTGATTAGACAGGTTAAAGCAGACAAAATTGCGCCTCTCTATGTATTCTATGGCGAGGAGCAGGTCTTGGCCCGCTACGTCGTTTCAGTTATCGCGGAACAACTATTCTCATCTGAGCTGGCAAGCTTAAACGTGGTGCAAATGGATGGGCAGAAGCTGGACGACAGGGAGTTCATTCAGGCGGTGGAGACACCTCCGATGTTTGCGGAACGTAGATTAGTGGTGGTAAACAGGCCGTCTTTCCTCAAGCAACGCAAGGAGCCTGCGGACGCACTAAGCGAGCTGTTCCAGAACTGGCCAGCATATACCTGCGTAGTGCTGTTAGCAACGGAGGCTGACAAACGTCTTAAGCTGGTTAGACAGATCTGGCAGTCTGCCGTCGTTGGGGAGTTTCCGGCACTTACCGGGCCTGAAGCGGCCGAGTGGGTAGAGGGCAGGCTCAAGAAGTCTGGTGTTAAGTCCCCTTACGGTACTGGCAGGAGAATCTGTGACCGCGCCGGAACCGACCTTGAGCTGTTGCGCCTGGAAGTGGACAAGCTGGTGACCTACTCAGACGGAGGCGAACTGACCGAGGACGACATCATAGCCTTGGTCAGCAACAATGCTGAGACCAGTGTGTTTGATTTGGTCGATGCGCTAGGGCACCGCCAGTTACCGCATGCGTTGAGGTTGCTTGGCGAAATGCTGCAGCAGGGTCAGGAACCGCTGTATCTGTTAGCTATGATAGTTCGTCAACTGCGGTTGTTGCTCTTGGCCAGGCATCACTTGGACGCGGGCCTTAGCGCAGACCTTGCCGCTCGCCAGCTAGGCATCCATCCTTTCCCGGCCGGTAAGTGTGTCAGTCAGGCGCATGGCTGGAAAACACGCGAGCTACAGCGCGCTATGGACGAGTGTCTGGCAACAGATGAGGCAATCAAGACTGGAGAGATGCGGGGCGAGCGTGCACTGGATGCCCTGGTTATCTCACTGATTTCAGCTGGTTAAGGCTAAACTGCAAACAAAAAAACACCTGATAACCAGGTGTTTTTTATGTTCAGCCTATTTTGCTTGGACAGTGTTGAACTGCTTTACCAAACGAGACTTCTTGCGGGATGCAGTGTTGCGATGGATAACGCCTTTAGTAGCGGCCTTATCGATGGCGCTGAGGGCTTCGCGCAGTTTCAGATCAGCATCGTCATTATTATCAAGCGCAGTACGGAAGCCGCGAACGGCGGTACGCAGTGTGGACTTGACGTAACGGTTGCGGATAGTGCGCTTCTCAGTTGTCTTAACGCGCTTAATCGCAGATTTAATATTCGGCAAGGATGTTCACCTCCTTGGACATTTTACCATGGTATGAACCAAATATGCAACTTGACACGGCCACAGTCTCTGGCTATGTCGGGAATATAGCCAGAGACCGACGGACAGACTAAAATCAGTCCTTCAAATTCTAGCAAAAAACCGAGGAGGTAGCAAGATGCTAGGTGCAATTTTTCGTTTTGTGGTGTCAGCCCTCGTTATAATGTTCGTTGGATTCCTCTTACCCGGCGTGCGGGTTGTGAATTTTACTGCTGCATTAATCACCGCTCTGGTGATTGCATTGATTGGCTGGGTAGCAGAGCAGCTGCTCGGGAAAAACGTCTCACCGCGTAGCCGCGGGTGGGTCGGTTTCCTTTCAGCAGCCGTGACCATCTACTTGGCCGGTTGGCTGGTTCCTGGTTTCAGTGTTGGCATAATCGGTGCTCTACTTGCATCTTTCGTTGTCGGACTGATTGACGCTGTAGTCCCTACTGAAATAAGGTAGGCGGGCAGCCATGCCTGAGCACGACAAGTTTTTGCAGCAACTATCCATCCATACCGACCTGGCAGTTGAGGCGCACGAAGCCTCGTTGCGGTCGGGTGGAGACAGGCGGGGCGTTAAGGTAGAGTCATTTGAGTTTGAGGGTGGTAAGGTTACCCGGGTAATAGTGCAGAATGGTATTGGCAGCATGCGAATTGGCAAGCCACCAGGTACTTATATCACCATTGAGGCCGAGGGGCTCCGTTATCATGATGTCGAACTCAGAGATCGGGTAAGCCAGGTTTTGGCCGATGAACTGCGCCGGCTATTCCCGGACCAGGCCGATGCCTCATCGCTTGTGGTTGGTTTGGGAAACTGGCACGTGACCCCAGATGCCCTTGGTCCCAAGGTTGTTGAGGAACTATTGGTGACCAGGCACTTGTTTGAATACGCTCCCGATTATGTGGATGACGGTATGCGCTCAGTTTGCGCTATAGCGCCAGGAGTGCTGGGCTTGACTGGCATCGAGACGGGGGATGTCATTCAAGGTATTGTCAAAAAGGTCAAGCCTGCACGAGTAATTGCCGTGGATGCTTTGGCCGCGCGCAGCATGGACCGGCTGGGTAGCACCATTCAAATCGCAGACACTGGTATCAGCCCTGGCTCAGGCGTAGGCAACAAGCGCCAAGCCCTCAACCAGGAAACTCTCGGGGTTCCTGTCTTGGCCATCGGGGTACCAACGGTAGTCTACGCCAACACTATTGTAGTGGATGCAGTGAACAAGCTGACTGAAGCATTTCAGCATGCAGCTGGGGATAAACCAGGCATGGAAAGTGTGCTTGGCGGAATGTCAGAGATAGACCGAGGCAAGCTGGTGCATGAGGTGCTCAGTCCTTTCTGGGGCGACCTGGTAGTATCGCCGAAGGAAGTTGATGAGCAGGTTCGCCAAATGAGCAAGGTGATAGCGGGTGGGCTGAACGTCTGCTTGCAGCCAGGACTCGAGACAAGTGACACCTTGCGTTATCTGCAGTAAGTCAACAACGACCGCAGAGGCAATCAGCGTTACGCTGCTTGCCTCTTTTTGCTGTTTGGCAACCAGGGCATAAGCGAGTGGGTTAGATACATATATTGTTGTGCAGGGCATGGTTTGCATCCAGACCTTCAACTTCACCACAATTGCATTCTAGGAAAGGGCAGGTGTATAGATGAAAAAAAGAAAAAGGCATACGTTAGTTGCTTGGAAGGCGCCCCCAGGAATGCTGCTGGTGACCGTAGTAGTGATGGCAGCTTTGATGTGCACGGCTGCTTATCCATGGATAATGCTTTGTAACATCGCTGAAGCCAGCGAGGTTTTGGCAGACCCGGGTACTGAGCCAACCGGGATGAGACGTTGGGTTGGCAGTTTCTGGGCCGAAAGCGGTTCATTGTGGGAGATGCTGCTGAAGAGCGCTCTGCCAAAACCGCTGACCATCCAGAGCAGTAGCAAGCCCATCGGCACACTTTGGGCTGAGTCTGTGTCATACGTGCTCTCACGCCTGCATGTTTCTGATCCCCGACTGTTTCTAGCAATTGGCATCCCAGTCCTGCGTTACACCCCCGGAGTGGATGTTGATGACGAAGGCCATCTGCCGGCATCCGATCCACCGGTTCCACCTCTGATCCCAGTACTTGATCCGAGTGTGGACCCGGCATTACAGGCCATGGGGTGGCAATATCAGCCCCAGGTGCTAATCTACCACTCCCATAACATCGAGTCGTTCAGGCCTACATCGGGTCGGACCCATGTTTATGACGATCCGGAGAAGACGATTGTCCGAGTGGGCGCTCACCTCGCAGACGAACTGTCCAAGTTCGGAGTAAAGGTTGTGCACTCACGTGCGGACAACTCCAGCAAAGACTATAACCTGGCCTATGCCGCTTCATTGAAGACGGTAACTGCAGCGCTCGCCGCAAACCCTAGCACTGAGTTTGTGGTAGACCTGCACCGCGATGCCGGTCCGCGTTCAGCAACGACCATGGTACTTAACGGGCAGAACATAGCCCGCCTTTACATCGTAGTCGGAGCCAATGAAAAACTCGGCCATCCAAACTGGGAAAGAAACCACGAGTTCGCCAAGAAACTGCATGCCAAGCTGGAGGAGCTCTACCCAGGCCTATCCCGTGGCATTCTCGTGCGGGAAACAGCACGCTTCAACCAGCATGTACGTGAAAAAGCCCTACTGGTGGAGGTAGGTGGAGACAACAATACCATGGATGAGGCACTCAGGGCAGCGACCTGCCTGGCCAAGGCAATGACTGAGGTAGCCAAGGAACTACAACAAACCCAAACCCCATAAAGCACCTAAGGCAGCCGGCAGGCTGCCTTTTAGTTTGTTGTTGGGGGGATGTTGGTGTGATATAATACCGTGGAAGCGCGTGTAGGCGCATTTTTATATATATGAGGGGAGAACAAAGATGCAATCCCATGTACGTAACTTTTGCATCATTGCACATATTGACCACGGTAAGTCCACGTTGGCCGACCGCTTAATTGAGCACACCGGAACCCTCTCCGAGCGGGAGATGATGGAGCAGGTGCTCGACAGTATGGACCTGGAACGTGAACGTGGCATTACCATCAAACTGCAGGCCGTACGATTGATCTACCGGGCGCAAGACGGAGAGGAATACACCCTTAACCTGATTGATACTCCTGGTCATGTTGACTTCTCATATGAGGTATCCCGCAGCCTGGCTGCCTGTGAGGGTGCTCTGCTTGTGGTTGACGCTGTACAGGGCATCGAAGCGCAGACGTTGGCTAACGTCTACTTGGCGCTTGAACACAACCTGACCATCATTCCGGTTATCAACAAGATTGACCTGCCGGGAGCTGACCCCGAGCGGGTTAAGCGTGAAATCGAAGACGTTATTGGCATCAGCGCTGATAACGCCATCTTGGCCTCTGCGAAAGAGGGCATCGGCATCAACGAGATTTTGGAGCGCATCGTACAGGAAGTGCCGGCGCCGGCCGGCGATCCAGATAAACCGCTGCGCGCTTTGATCTTCGACTCACACTATGATGACTATCGCGGTGTAATCACCTATATCCGCGTAGTTGATGGCAAGATTGAGCCAGGTATGAAGATCCGCATGATGGCGACTGGCGCCGAGTTTGAAGTGGATGACATCGGTGTCTTCACGCCCCCCCCGCTGCGCATGCAGCGGCTCGACGCTGGAACGGTTGGCTATCTAGCCGCCAGCATTAAAAACGTGAAGGATACCCGCGTAGGTGACACCATCACCGCTGCCGGCAAGGACGGGTCAAAAGAACCGCTGCCTGGCTATAAGAAAGTCATTCCCATGGTCTACTGCGGCCTTTATCCGGTAGAGACCATTCAATATGACGAGCTACGTACAGCGCTGGACAAGCTGCAACTCAACGACGCCTCGCTGATCTATGAGCCAGAAACTTCAGAAGCACTGGGATTTGGTTTCCGCTGCGGCTTCCTCGGCCTGCTGCACATGGAAATAGTGCAGGAACGCCTGGAGCGCGAGTACAATCTCGACCTAATCACTACTGCTCCCAACACAGTCTATCTAGCGACGTTGACCGACGGGTCTGAGCAGTTAGTGGACAATCCGGCTCACTTGCCGCCCATTGGCAAGACTGAGCATCTCTCTGAACCGTATGTACGCGCTTCTATTATAGTGCCAAGTGACTACATCGGTAACATGATGGAGCTGGCTAAAGACAAGCGTGGCATTTTCAAGAACATGGAGTATCTTGATACCAGTCGCGTGGTTCTGACCTATGAGCTACCTCTATCCGAGATCCTGTATGACTTTTTTGACCAACTCAAGTCGCGCAGTAAGGGCTACGCTTCCCTCGACTACGAGGTGATTGGCTACCGGCAAAGCGACCTCGAGCGTCTGGACGTGATGATCAACGGAGAGGTTGTTGACGCGTTGTCTACCATCGTGCATAAGGACCGTGCTTATACCAAGGGCCGCGGGTTGGTCGAGAAGCTACGCAAGCTAATCCCGAGGCAGATGTTTGACATTCCACTGCAGGCAGCCATCGGCAACAAAATCATTGCTCGTGAGACAGTTAAGGCCGTCCGTAAGGACGTGCTTGCCAAGTGTTACGGTGGCGATATTAGCCGCAAGCGCAAGTTGCTCGAGAAGCAGAAGGAAGGTAAGAAGCGCATGAAACAGGTCGGTAGCGTGGAAATCCCGCAGGAAGCCTTCATGGCTATCCTCAAGGTTACAGAATAATGGCCGCCGTCGGCCTTTATATCCACGTCCCCTTCTGTCTGCAGAAATGCAGTTATTGTGACTTTTACTCTCTAGCCGCAGGCGAGGCTGACTATGACCGTTATGTCAGACTCCTGCAGCAGGAGGCAAGCCTGCGGCAGAGTGATCTGCCCGTAGATACAATTTTCTTGGGAGGGGGGACCCCAAGCGTTCTGTCCCCCGCACAGGTATCGGCTGTCCTGCAAGGGCTCAGCCGATATTTTGCTATCCACCCCGACGCCGAGATCACCATGGAAGCAAACCCTGGTACACTTACCCTGGATAAACTCCTTGGCTACCGGGCTGCCGGGGTTAACCGGCTCAGCCTGGGGGTGCAATCCCTGGATGAGAGCGAGCTTCGGCTGCTCGGACGATTGCATTCTGCAGAAGCCGCGCTTGACGCTATAAGATTGGCCAGAAAGGCTGGTTTTGAGAACCTGAGTTGTGACGTGATTTACGGCGTACCTGGGCAATCAATGCAGAGCTGGCAGGCCACCTTGGAGCGGTTGACCGACCTTGAGTTACCGCATATATCCCTCTACTCGCTGGAGATACACGACGATACGCCGCTAGGTCGCTTACTGCAATCCGGTCAAATCAGAGAAGCTGATGAGGACCTCATAGCCGACATGTACTCTCTGGCTCGCCACCTGCTGCCTGAGCGCGGCCTCTGGCAGTATGAGATCTCGAACTTCTCCAAGCCTGGCTGGGAGAGTAGGCATAATCTTAACTACTGGCAGAACGGCGATTATGTCGGGCTTGGTCCGGCTGCCTGGTCCTATCTGAATGGGGTGCGGTCGGGCAACGCTTCTGACCTTAATACCTATGCCAAACTCATAGCCCGCGGTGAGAGTGCTGTTGTGGAGCGTGAGCAGTTGGACGAACTAACCGCTGAAGCGGAGACGATAATCCTGGCCCTGCGCACCACCAAAGGGCTTAGCAACGCTAGCTTCGTGGCCCGGTTTGGGCATCCGGTAGAATTGCATTTTGGGTGTATCTTCGATGATATGCTGGCTTCCGGGATGCTCAGGCGCACTACAGAGGGTTATGCCTTACCCTCTGCAATCGTCCCGATCGCAAACCAGGTGTTTACGCGTGTGCTTCCTTAAGTCCAATACTTGACAACGATTTACGGGCAGTGCTATTTTAAAACTAGGTATATTAGCACTCCTCTGGGGAGAGTGCTAACAATAGGGGTGAGAGCAATGGAATTGGATCAACGCAAACGCCAGATCCTCTATGCTATCATCCATGATTACATTCAAACAGCTGAGCCTGTCGGCTCACGGGCCATCGCTCGCCGTCATGGTTTGGGCGTCAGCCCGGCTACTATCCGCAACGAGATGTCCGATCTGGAGGAACTGGGTTTTCTTGAGCAACCACATACTTCCGCGGGGCGCATCCCATCTGACCGCGCCTACCGTCTGTATGTAGATGCACTGCCCAAAAAGGCCTCACTGACTGCGCGGGAAGTAGAACTAGTCAAACGGATGCTGGCATCCCGCATGCGCAGTTCAGAACAGATCGTGCAGCAGCTGGCCAAACTGCTATCGGCATTGACCAATCAAACTTCCATCGTGCTTGGTCCAAGCGAGTATCAGGCCAGGTTACGACAGGTGCAATTGGTCGGCCTTGGCCGTGGGCAAGCTCTCCTGGTCGGTGTGACAGACGGCGGCTTCCTGATTAACCGTATGGTGGAGATCCCGCCTGACATCGACGAGCGCTCATTGCAGAGACTACAGCTGTGGCTAAATCAGCGACTGGGTGGGGTTCCATTGGAACAGATCCGCTCGGTCGATATGCGAGCGCTGCAGGATGAGTTAAGTAGCGGTATCAGTCTGTTTGAGTCTGTTATGGATGAGTTTATCGGTGCACTCCGCAGCCGGGAAGCTGAACGGGTTTATCTCGGTGGTGCTACCAACATCCTGAGCCAGCCTGAGTTCAAGGACGTGGACAAAGTCAGGGCCATTCTGGAGCTGTTGGAAGAGGATGCGCTGATTTGGGACGTAGTAATGCAGGGTCAAGGAAACAAGATATCTGTCTCAATTGGTTCTGAAAACCAACTGACGGCCATGCAGAACTGTTCTTTGATAACTGCCGAGTATCATCTCGGTGGCGGACTCGTGGGTCGGCTCGGTATATTGGGCCCTACACGCATGGAGTATGACCGCGTACTTTCATTGGTACAGCACATCTGCCAGACGCTTAACGAGATGTTTGGCTAATGCCCTGAGTGAGGGTGGGGGTTCCCCTGCCCTCTCCTTGTGCCCTGCCTAGAACTCTAGATAGTTACATTAGAGCAAAGGAGGATTTGTATGTCGCTCAAACAGGTCAGTGGAAGCAGTGAAATAGACGAGAAGTTGGCAGCGTTGATGACTAATGCTACTGCTATCCAGGCAATTGCCCAGGCCGTTGAAGGCACAATCGGTCCTAAAGGTCTTGACACCATGCTGGTAGACCGCTTTGGGGACGTAGTTATCACTAATGCCGGCGTGACCATCCTGGATAGGATGGACGTGAATCATCCGGCAGCGCGCATGCTGATCAACATCGCCAAGGCTCAGCAAGAGGAGATTGGCGACGGCACTACTACCGCCACCATCATGGCTGGTGCTCTGGTGGCTGAGGGAGTGAATCAGGTGGTGCGCGGTGTTCCGGTCGCCAGGGTTATTGAGGGTTTGCGTGTTGGCGTGCGCAAGGCGTTGGAAGCAATGAAGGAACGCTCCCGCAGCCTTGACGACCTTTCCGATCCGATGCTCCGGCGCATCGCCTACATATCCGGGCGTGAACATGACGATATCGCTGATCTGGTTGTAGCAGCAGCCAAGCTGATTGGTGCAGATAAGCTAAAAGACAAATCATTTAAACTGGCCGACACCATTGTCGCTCAGGAAGGCGCGGATAACGAGGTCTTCATGGGTGTGATCATCGATAAGGAACGCCTGAACAAACAAATGCCAAAGGAACTCGACGGAGTCAACCTGTTGGTGATTGACGATGCCCTGGAGCCAGAAGAGATTGAAGACGAAGCCCTCGGCACAGAAGCCGGTTTTGGCAAATACCTTGAGCTGCAGCAAGAGTTCAAAAACAACGTTCACAAGCTCGTGGCCATGGGCGTCAACCTGGTCCTGGTCGATCGTGGCGTCCATGATGCAGCAGAAGAGATACTTACTGATGCTGGAGTGGTGGTCTTAAGCCGTGTGTCCAGTCGCGAGTTGCGCAAGGCGGCAGAGCACTGCGGCGCCCGTATGATTAAGCGAACCGGTCTGAAGAAAGACCCGGCAGAGATTGAACGCTACCTCGGCAGGGCTGAGCACGCCTATGAAGACGAAAAGTTGGAGCAAGTCCGCATTATCGGAGGCCTGGGAAAACCGATGGCTACCATTCTGGTAGGAGCAGCCACCACCGAGGTGGTAGGCGAACGTGAACGTATCGCTAAAGACGCTGCTTCCTCCGCACAAGCAGCTATACGGGGTGGCTATGTGCCAGGTGGTGGTTCGATAGAGCTGGCTACTTCGCGTGATGTAGAGCGCACCCGCGAGACCATCAAGGGCATGGCGGCGTATGGGGTAGATTGCGTGAGCGCAGCCCTACGCAAGCCGCTCAGCCAGATTGTCGCTAACGCCGGGTTTAATCCGCTAGAAAAAGTAGAAGATGTGATTGCCGCCCAGGCTGAGCACGGGCAGGACAGCTTGGCTATCAATTGTGATAACGGTGATGTGGCAGATATGTTGGAGCTGGGCGTCGTTGACCCGACCCTGGTTAAGTCCCATGCCATTAAAGCTGCCGGTGAGATCGCCGAAGCCATTTTGCGGATAGACACCATCATTAAGATGAAAGATGATGATGGGAAGGCGCAAGCAAATCAAGGGGCAAGCATGGACTTCTAAGTAATGAGAGGTGCACTTCATGGCAAAAAAACAGGACGAAAACGTAAAAGAGCAGGCAGTCGAGCAGCCGACAGAAGCTGCCGAGACTGAGGCCGTAGCAGAGACTGCCGATGAGCAGAACCAGCAAGTGGATGAGATGCAGCAGCGGCTGCAGCGTCTACAGGCCGATTTCGATAACTACCGCAAGCGTACCATCCGTGAGAAGGAGGACTTCGCTACTTTTGCCGAGGCAGCGCTAATCAAGGGGCTCTTGCCAGTGCTTGATAACTTTGATCGCGCAGTGGTCAATTTGCCAGAGAATGAGGCAGCCTGGGCTGACGGTATCCGTATGGTACAGCGCCAGCTGCTAGCAGCACTCGAACAGCAGGGCATGTCTCCAATCGATAGCCTCGGGCAACCTTTTGACCCTAATATGCATGAGGCCGTGATGCGTGATGACCAGGCGGATGCTGAAGACGGCACAGTCCTCGCGGAGCTGCAAAAGGGATATATGTATAAAGGCAAGCTGCTTCGCCCTAGCATGGTGAAAGTAGCAGTCAAATCATAGGAGTTCTATCTAACAATAGAGGAGGTAAACACCATGGCCAAAGTTATTGGTATAGACCTTGGAACAACTAACTCGGTCGTCGCAGTTCTTGAGGGGGGAGAACCTACCGTTATCACTAACCCCGAAGGGTCGCGCCTAACCCCGTCCGTCGTTGGCTTCGCCAAGAACGGCGAGCTGCTGGTCGGCAACGTGGCTAAGCGCCAGGCGATCACCAACCCTGACCGCACAGTGAGCTCAATCAAACGTTATATGGGTACCGACCATAAGACCAAGATTGACGATAAGAGCTATGCGCCTCAAGAGATCTCCGCCTACATTCTGCGCAAGCTGAAGCAGGACGCAGAGAGCTATCTAGGTGAAACAGTCACCCAGGCAGTAATCACAGTTCCGGCCTACTTCACAGACAGCCAGCGCCAGGCTACTAAAGATGCCGGTAAGATCGCCGGTTTGGAAGTGCTGCGCATCATTAACGAGCCAACGGCAGCAGCCCTGGCTTATGGTTTGGACAAAGGTGAAGATCACACTATCCTGGTGTTCGACTTGGGTGGCGGTACCTTCGACGTATCCATTCTTGAACTGGGCGAGGGCGTATTTGAAGTTAAGGCTACCGCTGGTAACAACCGGCTAGGTGGTGACGATTTCGACGAGCGCGTGATGAACTATCTGGTTAGTGAGTTCAAGCGTGAACAGGGCATTGACCTGTCTAAGGACCGCATGGCAATGCAACGCATTAATGAAGCGTCTGAGAAGGCTAAGATTGAGCTTTCCAACCTGCTGACCACCAACATCAATCTGCCGTTCATAACGGCTGACCAAAACGGCCCCAAGCATTTGGATATAACCCTGACCAGGGCTAAGTTTGAAGAGCTGACCAAGGATCTGGTGGAGAAGACGATGGTCCCTGCCCGTCAGGCTTTGTCTGACGCCGGTCTGCAACCGAGTCAGATTGACCGAGTCATTCTGGTCGGCGGCTCTACCCGTATCCCGGCTGTACAGGAAGCTGTCAAGAAGCTGATTGGCAAGGACCCGCACAAGGGCGTCAATCCGGATGAAGTTGTGGCTATGGGTGCGGCTATACAGGCAGGCGTTTTGGCTGGAGAAGTGAAAGACATTCTGCTGCTTGACGTGACTCCGCTTTCCCTCGGCCTTGAGACCTTGGGCGGTGTGTTCACCCAGCTGATTGAGCGCAACACCACTATCCCGACCAGCAAGAGTCAGATATTCTCTACAGCGGCCGACAACCAGACCCAGGTAGACATCCATGTGCTGCAGGGCGAACGCCACATGGCCGCACAGAATGTTACTCTCGGGCGCTTCACCCTGGATGGAATTCCACCAGCACCACGCGGTATTCCGAAGATTGAGGTCACTTTTGATATCGATGCCAACGGTATCGTCAACGTCAAGGCCAAGGACATGGCTACGAACAAGGAGCAGCACATTACCATCACTTCCTCCGGCGGTCTCTCTCCAGAAGAAGTAGAGCGCATGCTGAAGGATGCCGAAAAGAATGCAGCTGAGGACGCTAAGTTCAAGGAACTGGCCGAACTGCGCAACTCAGCTGATCAACTGGCTTATTCTACTGAAAAGCTGCTCACTGACCTGGGCGATAAGGTACCGTCAGATAAGGAAAAAACGATCCGCGAGGCCATTGAAAAGGTGCGTACTACCATGAAGTCTGACGATGTGGACAGCATTAAGCAGGCAAACGAAGAACTGACCAAGTTTGTCAACGAGCTTTCTACCATGCTGTACAGCCAGGCTGGCGGAGAGCAGGGCGCGCCTGGGGATGACGCCGATGCTGCTGAACCAGGAAAAGACAATGTCTATGACGCTGACTACCGCGTTATGGACGATGACAAGGAAAAACCCGAAGCGTAATAGGGCATAGCAGCGGGGGTTAGAGGCAACCTAACCCCCGTTCTTTTCAGGGGGGGAAAGAGCTTGGCAAAGCGCGATTATTACGAGATCCTGGGAGTACCCAAGGATGCCGACGAGAATGATATAAAAAAGGCCTACCGAAAGATGGCGCGCCAGTATCATCCAGATGTTAACAAGGATGATCCGGCGGCAGCTGAGAAGTTTAAGGAGGCAACTGAAGCCTACCAGGTGCTGAGTGACGCCGAAAAACGCGCTCAGTATGACCGCTTTGGCCATGACGCCTTCGGCCCCGGACAAGGGTTTGACCCAGGACAAGGCTTTGGTGACTTTAGCGGGTTCGGCGGGCTGGATGACATCTTTGACATGATGTTTGGCGGCGGGATGCGCCGGCAGCGGCAGAACGGGCCGGAGCGGGGAGCAGACCTCAGCTATGAACTGGAAGTTGAGTTCAAGGATGCCGTGTTCGGACGGGAAATAGACCTGAACATTCCGCGTACGGAAGAATGCCCGATTTGTCATGGCTCCGGGGCTGAGCCAGGCAGCAACCCCAAAACTTGTCCCACCTGTAAAGGTGCGGGTCAGGTGCAGTATGCACAAACCACTCCTTTCGGTCGCTTCGTCAATGTGCGCCCTTGTGATCAGTGTGGCGGCAAAGGTGTAGTCATAGAGAAACCCTGTCATGAGTGTCACGGGCGTGGATCTGTACGCCGTACCCGCCGTGTGCAGGTCAAAGTGCCTGCGGGTGTAGAACATGGGAGCAGGCTGCGCCTGAGCGGGGAAGGAGAGGCAGGCCAACGTGGTGGCCCGCCAGGCGATTTATTTGTCTTCATTCGCGTACGTCCGCACCCGCATTTTGTGCGAGAACGCCTTGACTTAATCCGCGAAGAAACGATCAGCTTCCCTAAAGCGTCGCTAGGCGGCGTTATTCAGGTTGACACGCTGGATGGAGATAAAGTGGAGCTCACTATTCCCGCCGGTCTCCAAAGTGGCAGCTTTCTGAAAATACCAGGCAGAGGCGTCCCTCGCCTTGGTGGAACCAGGCGTGGAGACCTGTTGGTCAAGATCACAGTCGAGACGCCTAAACGCCTCAGCGCCAAACAGAAGGACTTGCTCCGGGCGCTTGCCGAAACAATGAATGAGGAAGTAGCAGAGGACAGAAGTTTCTTTGACAAGGTGAAAGATGCCTTCACAAAGGATTAAGTTTGCAGGAGAAAGAAAAATTTAGGGGGGCCATCATGTGAAGTGGATGGAGATAACTGTCGTTACGAGCCAGGAAGCCAAAGAAGCTGCTGCTGATGTGCTTTACAAGCATGGAGCCAATGGTTTGGTAATCGAGGACAGTGTGCCGGTTACCCTACAGGAAGATGTCGAGGACTATGCAGATCTTCCCGAGGAGACCTATCCCTTAGAAGAAGTGCGCCTGATGGCCTACCTGCCCATTGATGAGCAACTGACAAGGAAGATTGAAGGTATTCGTCAGGAGATTTTAGCCCTGGGTGATTTCGGACTGGATCCGGGCAACGCCGAGGTTAAACTGATGGAAGTGGAGGACGAAGACTGGGCGACGGCTTGGAAGGCGTACTACAAGCCAATTGCCATTGGGGAGCGACTGTTGATCAAACCTACTTGGGAAGATGCTCCGTTGCAGGATGATCGGATCGTCATTGAACTCGATCCCGGTATGGCTTTTGGTACCGGTACACACCAGACAACTACCATGTGCATGGAAGCTCTGGAGTCACTAATCCAGGGTGGGGAAAGTGTGATTGATGTGGGATGCGGGTCCGGTATTCTGAGCATCGTCGCTG